>DATHLN010000089.1:0-3965 GCA_035488115.1 Candidatus Limnocylindrales bacterium
GATTTCCTGCTCGACTCGTTCACCACCGCGGTCGGAGACGGTGAGATGGCCGTCGAGGTGCGCTTCCCGACCCCGCCGCCGCGCACCGCCGGGTCCTATCAGAAGATCGAACGCAAGGTCGGCGACTTCGCGACCGCGTCCGCGGCGGCGCGCGTGACGCTGGACGAGAACGGCTCGATCTCCGGCGCGGGTGTCGCGATCGGCGCGGTCGGCGCGACGGCGCTGCGCGTGAAGGACGCCGAGCTGCTGCTCACCGGCGCGAAGCCGACCAAAGAGCTGATCCGCGCCGCCGGCGACGCGGCGCGCAAGCTCGCCGACCCCGCGGCCGACAACCGCGGCTCGGTCGAGTTCAAGAAAGAGATGGCCGGTGTGCTCGTCGGGCGCGCGCTCGTCGTGGCGCTCGAACGGCTCGGCGTGGAGGGCCTGCGATGAAGATCTCGGTCAAGGTCAACGGCACGCAGTACGAGCGCGACGTCGAGCCGCGCACGCTGCTCGCGTACTTTCTGCGCGAGTCGCTCGGACTCACCGGGACGCACGTCGGCTGCGACACGTCGAGCTGCGGCGTCTGCGTCGTCGTGCTCGACGGCGAGCGCGCCGTGAAGGCGTGCACGATGTTCGCGGTGCAGGCCGACGGCCACGAGATCACGACGGTCGAAGGGCTCGCGGAGGGCGGGAAGCTCCACCCGCTCCAGCAAGCGTTCTGGGACTGCCACGGCCTGCAGTGCGGCTACTGCACGCCGGGGATGCTCATGACGTCGTACGTGCTGCTGAAGAACGAGCCGCAACCCGACGATGCGGCGATCCGCGACGCGCTCTCGGGAAATCTCTGCCGCTGCACCGGCTACAACAACATCGTCAAAGCGGTCCAGCAGGCCGCCGGCGAGCTCGCGGGCGCGAGCAGCGCCCGGACCGCGCCGGAGCCCGAGCGCGAAGCCGTGGCAACCTGAGGTATCGCAGATGAGCACGACGATCGAACCCCAATCCGAGAAGCACGCGATGGGCGTGCGGATGAAGCGCAAGGAAGACCCGCGCTTCCTCCAAGGCCGCGGCCGCTACGTCGACGACATCGTCCTGCCGCGGATGCTCCATCTCTCGATCGTGCACAGCCCGTACCCGCATGCGCGCGTCGTGAAGATCGACAAGACCGCGGCGCTGGCTTCGCCCGGCGTCGTCGCGGTGCTGACCGGCGAAGACCTCGCCGCGCACGGGCTCGCCTGGATCCCGACCTTCCACGGCTACGACAAGCAGATGGTGCTCGCGGTCGGGAAGGTGCTGTACCAGTACCAGGAGGTCGCCGGCGTGATCGCGACCTCGCGCGAGGCTGCGGTCGACGGCGCCGAGCTGGTCGACGTCGAGTACGAGCCGCTCGAGCCGCTGGTCTCGCCGTTCGAGGCGATGAAGGACGAGAACGTCATCCGCGAGGACCGCGAGGCGAAGACCAACCACATCTACCACTGGGAGGTCGGCAAGCGCGAGCAGGCCGACGCCGCGCTCGCGTCGTCCGACGTGCACGTGCAGCAGCGCGTCTACTTCCAGCGCTGCCATCCTGCGCCGCTCGAGCCGTGCGGCGGGATCGCCGACATGGACGGCGCGACCGGCCGGCTGACGCTCTACATGACCTCGCAGGCGCCGCACGCGCACCGCACCGTCGTCTCGCTCGTCACCGGAATCCCCGAGGACAAGATCCACGTGATTTCGCCCGACATCGGCGGCGGCTTCGGCAACAAGGTCCCGGTCTACGCGGGCTACGTCGTCGCCGCCGCGGCGTCGGTGGTGCTCGGCGTTCCGGTCAAGTGGATCGAGACGCGCACCGAGAATCTCACCACGACCGGCTTCGCGCGCGACTATCACATGGACGTCGAGATCGGCGCGACCAAAGAAGGCAAGGTCACCGCGCTCAAGGTGAAGACGGTCGCCGATCACGGCGCGTTCGACGCCGCGGCCGATCCGACGAAGTATCCCGCCGGCTTGTTCGGGATCGTCACCGGCGCGTACGATTTCCCGACCGCATTCACCGAGCTCGACGCGTACTTCACCAACAAGGCGCCGGGCGGGATCGCGTACCGCTGCTCGTTCCGCGTGACCGAAGCGTCGTACGCGATCGAGCGCGGGATGGACATCCTCGCGCGCAAGATCGGCCTCGACGCCGCCGAGCTGCGCAAGAAGAACTTCATCGGAAAAGAGCAGTTCCCGTACCCCTCGCCGCTGGGCTTCGTCTACGACAGCGGCGACTACGCGACGACGCTGAACAAGGCGCTCGACACGATCGGCTACGCCGAGTTGCGCAGGGAACAGGCCGAGAAGCGCGCGCGCGGCGAGCTGATGGGGATCGGGATCTCCACCTTCACCGAAGTCGTCGGCGCAGGCCCGAGCAAGCACTTCGACATCATGGGAATCAAGATGTTCGACAGCGCGGAGATCCGCGTGCACCCGACCGGGTCGGCGATCCTGCGCGCCGGGACGAAGTCGCAAGGCCAAGGCCACGAGACGACATGGGCACAGATCGCCGCCGAAGAGCTCGGCCTCGACCCGCAGAACATCATGGTCGAGGAAGGCGACACCGACACGGCACCCTACGGGCTCGGCACGTACGCGAGCCGGAGCACGCCGGTCGCCGGCGCCGCGATCGCGATGGCGTCGCGGAAGATCCGCGAGAAAGCGAAGAAGATCGCCGCGCACCTCCTCGAGGCGTCCGAGGACGACGTCGAGTGGGCGGACTATAAGTTCCGCGTCAAAGGCGTGCCCGACAACGCGGTGACGATGCAGCAAGTCGCGTTCGCCGCGTACACGAACCCCGCGCCGGACACCGAGCCCGGCCTCGAGGCGGCGTACTACTACGACCCGCCGAACCTGACGTTCCCGTACGGCGCGTACGTCGCCGTCGTCGACGTCGACAAGGAGACGGGCTTCGTCAAGGTGCGGCGGTTCCTCGCGATCGACGACTGCGGGACGGTGATCAACCCGATGGTCGTCGAAGGCCAGATCCACGGCGGACTCACGGAAGGTTTCGCGATCGCGTTCATGCAGGAGATCCGCTACGACGAGAGCGGGAACCACCTGAACACGAACTTCACCGAATACCTGGTTCCGACGTCGCTGGAGACGCCGGGCTGGGAAACCGGGAACACGATCACGCCGAGCCCGCACCACCCGATCGGCGCGAAGGGCGTCGGCGAGAGCCCGAACGTCGGCTCGCCGGCGGCGTTCGTCAACGCGGTGATGGACGCGCTCGCGCCGCTCGGCGTGACGCACGTCGACATGCCGCTGACCCGCGAGAAGGTATGGCGCGCGATCCGCGAGGCGGAAGCGGCGAAAGCGAACGGAGTCCCCGCGTGAACCTGCAGTACAGCGGCGTCGAGCAGATCCCGGTGCGGAGAGACGTCGTCTGGGCGTTCATCAGCGACCCGGCGAACATCGCGGCGTGCATGCCCGACGTGATCTCGTCGGAGGTCGCCGATTCGCGGACGTTCGACGTGGTCGTGCAGGTCGCGGTCGGGCCGGTGCGCGGCAGGTTCAAGTTCCACGTCGTGCTCGACCCGCAGCCCGGCGAGTCGCGCATGAACATGAAGATCTCCGGCGGCGGGCTCGGGAGCGTCGTCGATCTCCTCGCCGGCGCCGACGTCGCGGAGACGCCGGCCGGCACGGAGCTGGTCTGGCAGGGGACCGCGACGATGCGCGGTCCGGTCGCGGCGGTCGGCGGGCGCGTGATCGACGCGCAGGCGAAGCGTGTGATCACGACGACGTTCGAGAACGTGAAGGCGCGGCTCGTCGCCGCGCATCCGGCGGTTCCGAGCGGCTGATGCCGCAGTACGGGCGGCTCGCCGAGCTGGAGCGCGAGCGCGCGAGCTTCGTCGTGGCGACCGTCGTCGCGCGCCGCGCGCCGGTCAGCTCGCACCTCGGCGACCGCGCGATCGTCTTCGCCGACGGGCGCATCGAAGGCTTCGTCGGCGGCTCGTGCTCGCGCG
>DATHLN010000090.1:0-13461 GCA_035488115.1 Candidatus Limnocylindrales bacterium
CCGTCGTCACGCAGGGTCGCCGGCGCGAAGCGGTAGCGATGGACCGGCGTCCCGTAGCCGAAGCCGAGCGCGCGGTAGAAGTCGAACCGGAACGGGTGCAGGATCGCGAACGCTGCGCCGCGCTCGCCGTAGTGGTCGAGATACCACCCGATCAGCGCGCGCGCGATCCCTTGGCGCTTGTGATCGCGCGAGACCGCGACGCTCCCGACACCGCCGGTGAACGCATCGCGGCCGCGGACGTTCATCGTGTAGTCGTACAGCCGCATCGCCCCGGTCAGCGCCCCGTCACGCTCGGCGACGACCCAGCGCGCCTGCGCCTGGTTCGCCTCGCTCTCGAGGCGCGCGGCGTGCTTCCCGATCTCTTCCTCGCTCGTGACGTGCATGATCGGATAGGCGTCGACCGTGAGCCGCGCGAGCGCGGCGAACGTGCGTGACGGTTCGTCGAGGCCGAGCGGGCGGATCTCGAGCGCGCGCGGCGTGGTCGCGGCCCCCATCAGTAGAGCCGCCTGCCGTTCGGGACGCGATAGGTCGGGCGCACGAGGATGACGTTCCCGTCCTCGTCGTCCATGCCGAGCACGAGCACCTCGCTCTCGAAGCCCGCGATCCGCTTCGGCGGGAAATTGACGACCGCGCAGACCTGCGTGCCGACCAGCTCGGCGGCGGTGTAGCGGCCGGTGATCTGCGCCGACGACCGCCGCTCGCCGATCTCCTCGCCGAAATCGATGCGCAGCGCGTACGCGGGCTTGCGCGCGCCGGCGAGCGGCTCGGCGGAGAGGACCGTCCCTGCGCGCACGTCGACGCGCAGGAAATCGTCGTAGGCGATCACGGGATCAGCGTTCGGCGGTCGCGACGAGCAGTCCGTCGAGCGCGTTCAGGACCGCGCCCTCGTCGAGCGCGCGCACGCACGCGAAATCGGGGCAGGTCTCCTTGCGGTGAGCCGGTGGGCAAGGATAGGTCGGCCGCACGAGCGCGACGCGCGGGCCGCGCGGCGCCCAGCGGTCCGGCTCGTCCGATTGCAGCGCGAAGATCCCGACGGTCGGCACGCCGGTCGCGGCGGCGACGTGCATCGGGCCGGAATCCATCGCGACGACGGCACGCGCGCGCTCGGCGAGCGCGCCGAAGACGCCGATCGACGTCGCACCCGCGACAGAGGTGACGCCGGCGCCGGCGCGGTCGGCGATCGCATGCGCGATCCCGGCATCGTCCGGCGAGCCGGTGACGAGCAGCGGGACGCCGTCGCGCGCGACGAGCCGCTTGGCGAGCGCGACGAAGCCCTCGACCGGCCAGCGCGAGCGCTGCGCCGACAAGCCGCGCGTCGGGTGCAGAACGTAGAACGAATCGCGCACATCGTGGACGCGCAGCAGCGCTCGCGCCGTCTGCCGCTCGTCGTCGCGCACGGCGAACTCGGGCGACGAATCGTCGGCGTCGCAGCCGATCGCGCGCGCGTAGTCGAGCAGGATCTGCGTCCAGTGCGTCGCGTGATCGCCGAGCTCGCTGCGGACGACGACGCGGTGCGTGAAGAGCGCGGAGTACAAGCGCCGCGCCTGTCCGGCGCGGATCGGGATACGGGCGCGCCACGGGAGCAGCGCGGTGCCGAGCGTCGCCCAGGTCACGACCGCGGCGGCGTACCGTTCGGTGAGGCGCGCGCCGAACGGGATCGCGCGCTCGATCGACGGCACGTGGGCGGCGAGGTCCGCGTGCGCGGGCAGGACGACGGCATCGACCGCTTCGTACCGCGTTCGAAGCGCGCGCGCGACCACGCCCGCGAGGAGCGTGTCGCCGATCACGCCGCCGGCCGCGACCAGCAGCGCGCGCTCAGAAGCCATCGAGAACCGCTTCGATGAAGCGGCTCCCCGCACCGCCGTCGACCTCCGAGGCGCGGAACGCCCGGTACGGCGAGGCCCACGGCCGCCAGCGCCGGACCTGCGCCTCGAAACCCGCGTCTGGGAAGACGTCGACGACCGGCGTACCCAGCATCCCGGCAACATGCGCCGCACCGGTATCGACGGTCACGACCGCGCGCGCGCTCGCCAGCGCATCGACCCACGCGCGCAATCCGCCGAACGTCTCCGGCTGGATCCCGGTCTGCTCGCGAACGTGCGCCGCGTCGCCCGGCGCGGCGACGATTCGCGCGTCGGGAGCGAGCCGCTCGAAGACCGCGCGCTGCACGCCGGCCGGAACACCGGTCGAAAGCCATTTGGGCCCCGCTTGCACGATGATCGCGGCGCCGGCGCGCGCGTCCTCCGATACGGCTGCATCGATCAACAGCGGGCGCAGCGTCGCGGCATCCGCCCGCGGCACGTCACCACGCACGAGTCCCGTGCCGAGCCGGTACATCACCTCCGCTTCGTGCGCCTCTTCACCGCCGGCATGCTGCGAGCGGCTGACCGCGCGCGTCGTTCGCGCGCGGACCCACAGCGTCTTCAGCGGTCGCGCCAACCCGGTGGTGAAGCCTACGCGCTCGCGGATCGGCGCGGCCAGCGCGAACGCCTCGGGCTCCTCGCTCGCGATCAGCGCAACGTCGTACCGCATCGCTGCGATCTCCGCGCTCGCGCGCGCGGTGCTTTCGGGCGTCGAGCCGTGCGCCGGCCACGGGATCCGTTCGAGCACGTGCTCCGCGACGACCGCGCCAGGCGCGAACAGCCCGGCGTTGCGCGTCGTCAGCGCCACGCCGATCTCGTGCCCGGCTTCGCGCAGCGCGGCGAACAGCGGAACGCACACGGCGGCGTCGCCGATCCCGTCCAGCCGCACGAGCAGGACGCGCATCGCTCAGCGCCGCCGCGCGGCGCGCACGCCGCTCATCGGTTGCGGCCGAGCTGCCGGTCGAGCTCTTCGGTGTAGACGCTGTCGAGCAGCGCGCCGCGCGCGAGCTGCGCGAGCATCGCCGGAACGCGCGGCGAGCTCGCCAGCCCGGCGTAGAACGGCTGCAGAAAGCCCGGGTTCAGCACGCGTGCGCGCACGAGGTTCGGTCCGTACGCACCGGTCGCGAGCCGCACGCGCGCGGTCGGCATCTTTCCGACGAAGCGCGCCGCCATCCGCGCCTTCTCGATCGCTTTGCCGAGCGCGTCCTCGAGCGACTCCGGCGTCGGCGGCTTGATGTGCCACAGGTAGGCGTCCCAGGCGAACGCGCGCCGCACGCCCTGCGCGCGCAGCCGCGCGCCGAGCTCGGTGTCCTCCCAGCCGTACAGGTCGAACGCTTCGTCGAAGCCGCCGGCCGCGCGCAGCGACGAGCTGCGCACCGAGACGTTGCAGGTGACGAAGAACGCGCGCGAGCCGTTGACCTTCGTCGGCTTCGGCCGGTGTGCGGCGTCGGGGACGTTGACGATCGGCCCGGAGACCGCGAGCGGAACGGTCTGCGCGTGCGCCTGCGCGTGCGCGGCGAGGAAGTGCGGCGGAACGACGACGTCGTCGTCGACGAACGCGACGAGCTCGCCGCTCGCGCGCGCGATCCCGGCGTTGCGCGCCTTGCCCCGGTTCGGCTCGGCGACGAACGCATACGCCGCGCCGTGCTTCCGGGCGACCGCGGGCGTCGGGTCGGAAGATCCGTTGTCGACGACGATCAGCTCGTAGTCCGGCGCGTTCTCCTGCGCGCGGAGCGACGCCAGCGCGCCGTCCAGCAGCGCGGCACGATCCTTCGTCGCGATCACGACGCTGATCTTCACCGGCGCGGAGATTCCAGCAAAAATCCGGCCATCCGCTCCGCGGCGCCGGCGTGGTGGCGGTAGAGGTTGCGCAGCTCGGCACCGGTCGCGGCGCACCAGGCGGCGTCGCGCCAGCGCTCGGCCGCGGCGTGCGCGACCTGCGAGGGCAGCAGCGCGCCGGAGATCTCGACGTCGAGGTCCTTGCCGGCGTCGATGTTCGGCTGCGCGAAGTGCTCGAAGCGTTTCGCGTACGCGACGACTGCGGCACGCTTCACCGGCGTCCCGATCAGCGGCAGCTTCCCGACGTACTGCATCGGCCCGCCGATCACGACCAGCTCCGGCGCGTTGAACGGGGTGCAGACGACCGCCGGGACGCCCAGCGCGGCGAGCTCGATCACCTTCGTCCCCGGGATCGTCACCGCGAGCCGTGCGTTCGCGGCCGCGCGCATCGCGGCGCGCACCAGCGGAAACCGCTCGCCGCTCGCGACGATCTCGCCGCCTACGAGCTCCGCGGGCGCGCCGTACGAAAGCGGGTGCTCGCCGCCGCGTGCGAGCGCCTCGCGCAGCGCCTCGTCGGTCACGAACGGCGAGCCGGCGAACGCGATCGGGACGCCGGGCAGCATCCGGCGCAGGTTCAGCGCGACGCGGACGAACATCGGGAAGACGTTCGCGATCTCGTGCTTGCGCGAGCCGGGGAACATCACGATGCCGTCGTGCGCGGCGTCGCTCGGGGGATCGCCGTACGCGCCGAACGCTTCGCCGAGCGCGCCGTCGATCGCGAGATTCCCCACGATGCGGATGCGATCGGGCGGCGTCGCCCACGCCTCGAGCTGCGCCTTGTTCGCCGCGTCGACGGCGAAGACGCGCGCGAACGTCCGCGCGTACTTCTTGCGCGAGAACTTGTAGGAGGTCGCGACGCCGCCCAGGCGTGCATGGACGCGCGCCGCATGCGAGAGATCGCCGCCGAGATACTGCACGCGGTCGAACTCCGGCGGGAGCCCTTCGACGCCGCGCCCGAGCGCGAGCCGCACGTAGTCCGACGGCGGATACGCGTGCACGCCAGGATACAGGGCGGTGATGTATTCGGCCTCATGACCGGTCGCGAAGTCGTCGGGGACCGCGATGACGTGCAGCTCCACCGACGGATCCCGCGCGCGCAACGCGCCGACCAGCGGCCGCACCCAGCCCGCGAACTCGCCCGGGCCGTTCGCGGTGATCGCGATCCGCATTATTTCGACCGGATCGTCGCGACGAGATCCGTCGTACTGCGGCCGGGCTGATGCGGCGCGAGCACGACGCGCCCGCCGTGGCGCTCGACGACGTGGCGCTCCGGCAGCTCCTCGATCCTGTACTGCGCGCTCTTCACGTGGACGTCGGGGCGGATGCGGTCGAGCAGCGTCTCCGGCGTGCGCTGGCGGAAGCCGGCGACCGCGTCGACGCTGCGCAGCGCCGCGACGACGCGCGCGCGGTCCTCGAACGCGACCAGCGGGCGGTCCGGGCCTTTGCCGAGCAGCCGTACCGACTCGTCCTCGTTCAACAGCAGCAGCAGCGCGTCGCCCTGCGCGCGCGCCCAGGCGAGATACGCGACGTGCCCCGCGTGCAGCAGATCGAAGACGCCGTTCGTCGTGACGACGGTGCGGCCGGCCGAACGCTGCTCCTCGCGCCACGCGACCGCGGCGTCCGCGTCGAGCACCGGCGCGGAGAACGCCTCATGAGCCATGTGCGTGCTCCATGAGCTCGACGATCTCGCGCGGGCTGGCGGTCGCGGTGCCCAGCTTCTCGACGACCGCACCGGCTGCGAAGTTCGCGAGCTGCGTCGCCGTCTCGGGAGCGATCCCGGCGGCGAGCGCGAGCGTCAGCACCGCGACGACCGTGTCGCCGGCGCCGCTGACGTCGTACACCGTGCGCGCGACCGCGGGGACGTCGAACCGCGCGCCGTCGGCGCCGAAGAGCGACATCCCGTGCTCGCCGCGCGTGATCAGCACGAACCGGCAGCCGAGCATCGCGATCAGCGCGCGCGCGGCGCGCTCGAGCGAGGCGTCGTCGGTGATCGCGATCCCGCTCGCGCGCGCGGCCTCGCCGGCGTTCGGCGCGATGCACGTGACGCCGCCGAACAGCGCGACGTTCCCCGGCTTGGGGTCGGCGACGACGACCGGCGCTCCCAGCGCGGCCTCGACGACGTCGCGGTGCAGAAACCCCTTCGCGTAGTCGCTCAGCACGACCGCGTCCGCGTCGCGGACCGCGATCTTCACGTGCTCGGCGACCCGCGCCCGGTCGTCGTCGCGCAGGGCCGCGGTCGACTCCCAGTCGGCGCGCACGACCTGCTGGTTGTGCGCGACGACGCGCGTCTTGCGCGTCGTCGGCCGGTCGCGCAGCGTGATCAGGCCGTGCGCGTCGACGCCGAGGTCGTCGAACATCGCGCGCAGCCGCGCGCCCTCGCCGTCGTCGCCGATCCCGCCGACGAACGCGACCCGCGCGCCGAGCGCGCGCAGGTTGTTCGCGACGTTCCCCGCGCCGCCGAGCGTGAAGGTGTGCTCGCGCACCGCGACGACCGGAACGGGCGCCTCCGGCGAGATGCGCGAGACGTCGCCCCAAATCCACTCGTCGATCATCACGTCGCCGATCACGACCACCCGGCGCCCGGTCATCCGCGCGAGCAGCTCCGCCGCGCGCGGCGCCGCGATCATGCGAAGATCAGCTCCTGCTCGACGAGGTCGCAGATGATGTGGCCGAGCGTGATGTGCACTTCTTGCACGATCGCGCTGTAACCGTCTGGACCGACGAGCGCGAGATCGGCGATCTCCGCGACCGGCCCGCCGCCGTTTCCGCTGAACGCGACCGCGGTGGCGCCAGCGCGCTTCGCCGCTTCCAGACCGCGCACGATGTTCTTCGACGTGCCGCTGGTCGTGATCCCGACCACGACGTCGCCGGGTTTCGCCAGCGCCTCGACCATTCGCGCGAAGAGCTGCTCGTAACCGAAGTCGTTCGAGATCGCGGTGACCGCGGAGGTGTTCACCGTCAGCGCCTCCGACGGCAGACCCTTGCGCTCGCGCAGGAACCGCCCGCTGAACTCGGCGGCGAGATGCTGCGCGTCGGCGGCGCTCCCGCCGTTGCCGAACCACAGGACTTTGTTTCCGGCGCGGAACGCGCGCACCATCGCGCCGACGATCGCCTCGACCTGCTCGGCGTAGTGCGGCTTCTCGAGCTGGCCTTTGCGATCGTTCAGGAGCTCCGCGAACGTGCGCCGGCCCTCGATCACGGTTCGATCCAAAACAGCTCCTGACCGAGCGAGACCAGCTCGCCGTTCTCCACCAGAATGTTCGAGACGACGCCGGCGTACTCGCTGTTGATCTCGTTCATCAGCTTCATCGCCTCGAGGATGCACAGCGTGTCGCCGGCCTGCACGCGGCTGCCGACCTCCACGAACGGGTCGGCGCCCGGCGCGGCCGCGCGGTAGAACACGCCGACGACCGGCGCGGTGACCTTCCGGACGTTCGCACCCGCCCCGCGCGCGAGGCTCGGCGCCTCGGCGCCGGACGCCGCCGCACCGTTCGCGGCTCCCGGCGGCCCCGCAAGAGCGCCCGGCAGCGCCGGCGCCGCGTAGACGACCGGACCCGGGGCTTGGGCGGCCGGGTCCCGGCGGACGATCTCGATCTCGGTATCGCCGGTGCGGACGCGGATCGCGTCCAGGTCGAACTCCGCGGCGATCTCGCCGAGCGCGCGGACGCGCGCGGCCTCGTCCTGCTCCATCAGCCCGTCGCTTCGACGAGGATGCGCGCGACCTCCGCCGCGTCGGGCACCGTCGGGAGCCGCCGGTCGGTCCGCGCCAGCAGATCGCGCAGGACGATCTCGTCCTTGGCCAGCTCCTCGTCACCCAGGATCACCGCCCAGCGGGCGTTGTTCCGGTCGGCGGTCTTGAAGTGCGCGGTCAGCTTGCGGTCCTGCCAATCCGCAAAGGTGGGCTGCCCCGACTGCTCGCGCAGCGCGCCGGCGATCGCGACCAAGCGCTCGCGCGCCGGCTCCCCGAGGGCGATCGCCTGGATCCCGCGGCGGGGCGGCGCGTGATCGCCGGCCAGCTTCTCGACCATCATCAGAAAGCGTTCGAGGCCGAGCCCGAATCCGACGCCGGGCGTCGGCGGCCCGCCGAGCTCCGCCACGAGCCCGTCGTAGCGGCCGCCGCCGCAGACGGTGCTCTGCGCGCCGAGCACCGAGGAGACGAACTCGAACACCGTGCGCGTGTAGTAGTCGAGCCCGCGCACGATGCGCGGGTTGATCTGATACGCGATGCCGAGCGCATCGAGATACCGGCGCAGCGCGGCGAAGTGCGCGCGGCACTCGTCGCACAAGTGGTCCAGCATCGACGGTGCGCCGGCGACGAACGGCGCGTCCTTCTCGTCTTTGGAGTCCAGGATGCGCAGCGGGTTGCGCTCCAGTCGCCGCTGCGAGTCCGCGCTGAGCGCTTCCGCGTGCGGGCGGAAGTGCGCGAGCAGCGCTTCGCGGTACACGGGCCGGCACTTCGCGTCGCCGACGCTGTTGATGAAGAGCGCCGCTTCGCCGAGATCGTAGCGCCGCAGCAGCATCGCGGCGATCTGGATCACCTCGGCGTCGGCCTCCGCGCCGGCGACGCCGAAGCATTCCACGCCGAACTGGTTCGCCTGCCGATAGCGTCCCGCTTGCGGCCGCTCGTAGCGGAAGAACGGTCCGATGTAGTACAGCCGCTGAGGGCCTTGTGCGATCAGCTTGTGCTCGAGCAGCGCGCGCACGACGCCCGCGGTCAGCTCCGGCCGCAGCGTCATGCTGCGCCCGCCCTTGTCCTGGAACGTGTACATCTCTTTCTCGACGATGTCGGTCGTCTCGCCGACACCGCGCGCGAACAGTTCGGTCGCCTCGAAGATCGGCGTGCGGATCTCGCCGTAGCCGAACCGCTGCGCGACGTCGCGCGCGTTCGCCTCGAGCGAATTCCACTTCGCCGACTCCGGAGGGTAAATGTCACGAGTTCCGCGAGGTGCGGTGATGGCGTTCACGGTCGACCGGACCGCTTCGGCTTTGGCCCGAACGGGCCTCCGAGCATCCTGCGGGGAAAGGAGCGGCAATCATGCCCGAGTCCCCGATCGCCCGAAACCGAACCGTGCCGACTTGCGGCGAGATTCTCGCGTTGCTGCGAGCGCAGCAATCTGACCTCGAACGGTGGGGGATTCGTCGAGCCGCGCTGTTCGGCTCGGTCGCGCGCGGCGAAGCGCACCGCGGCTCGGACGTGGACCTGCTGGTCGAGCTGGACCCGGAGGCGCACATCGGCTTGGTCCGGTTCGTCGACTTGAAACACCGGCTCGCCGAACTGCTGGGATACGAGGTGGACCTCGTCAGCCGCGGCGGAATACGTCCCGACCGCGACGCGGAGATCCTCGAACAAGCGGTCTGGGCATTCTAAGCGAATGTCCGATTCGTCGGCGCGACGGCGGCGCAGACTGCACGATATTCTGACATACGCGGATTCGATCAACCGCATTACGGCGCCGCTGGCTCGAGCGACATTCGAAGCGGACGAGATCGCACAGAAAGCCGTATGCTTCGACCTCTTGTGTATTTCCGAGGCGACGGCGCGACTGCTCGACCTCGACCCGTCCGTAGCGGACCGGCATCCCCGCGTTCCATGGGCGCAAGTTCGTGCGATCGGAAACCTGTTGCGGCATGAGTACGCCGGAATTGACATTGGGATCATCTGGGAAACCGTCGCAGCGGGCGACCTCGGCGCGCTGACGACGGCTGTGAGCGCGGAGCTCGAAAACGCTACCTGACCGGTCCCTCGCGCGGCTCCAGCAGCTCCACCGGGATCCCGTTCGGATCTTCGACGAACGCGATCGAGCGCGTCCCGCCGGGCGACTTCTTCGGCTCCTTGACGATCTTCACGCCCTGCCCGCGAAGCTTCTCGATAACCCCCGGCAGATCGCCGTCGACCTCGAGCGCGAGGTGCTCGTAGCGGTTCCCGACCTCGTACGGCGGGTGCTCCTCGAGATCGTAGACGAGCTCGATGTACGAGTCCCAGTTCGCGCCGACGAACGCCATGTCGGCGTTCCCAGGATAGTGCAGCGGCCCGTCGAGCAGCTTCAGCCCGAGCTTGTTGGTGTAGAAGTCGATCGACTCGTCCATGTCGTTCACGAAGATCGACGTGTGCAGGTAGCGAGGCATGATCGGTCTCGCTACGCGACCGGAGAGCGGGCTTCCCGCGCCGCGAGCCAGGGAAGCGGGACGAACGTCGCCGCCAGCGCGCAGCACAGCACCAGCCCGCCGACCACGGTCAGCGGCGTCCAGGGCTCGTGCATCGCGAGCGAAGCCGCGACGCCGACCGCGAGCGCGGTGTACTCGGCGCCGATCGTCGCGACGCTCACGCCGAGGCGGCGCACGGCAGCCGCGTAGGTCGTCTGCGCGACGATCGTCGAGCCGAGCACCACCTCCCCGAAGAACCACCACCCGACCGCCGGCGTGTCGGTCGCATGCGCGATCGCGGTCCCGTAGCCGAGTGCCGCGCCGGGGAGCAGCAGGAACGCCATCGACATCGTCCCGACCAGCGCCATCGTCATCACGCCGTTGATCCGCGTCCCGACGACGCGCAGCAAACATGCGTATGCGGCGAACGCGGCCAGCCACACCACCATCAGCAGATCGCCGAGGAACGCGGAGCGGTCGCTGCTGTGGGTCGAGGCGAGGATCGCGACGCCGATCACGCCGAGCGCCAGCGCGGTCCACTGCCGGCGGTCGAGCGCGGTGCGGAAGACGACCGCGGCGATCGCCGTGTTCGTCACCGGCGAGAGGCCGATCAGGAACGAGATGTGCGCGACCGACGTGTACTGCGCGGCGAGCGTGAAGACGACCGAGACGACGAGCCCGAACACGAGCGCGGCGGCGAAAACGGCGGCCCAGCGTTTGCCGTCGAGCCGCGGCGGGCTGATCCGCCACGCCGGCGCGAGCGCGAAGAGGAAGATCGGCAACGCCCACGCCGCGCGCGCGACCGAGACGGTGACGCCGTTCCAAACGCCGGGCTCGGCGGCGTACAACGCCTTGCTCGCAGGCCCGAGCAGTCCCCACCCGAGGCCGGTGAGGAGCACGAAGACGACGTTCTGGACCGCGCGGGGCACGTACGCGAGACCCGAACCGGCCTCGTGCGGATGCGTTCAGACGCCGGCGACGCGCGCGCAGACGAACGGCGCGGTCAGCGCGGCGCCCGCCAGGAAGAAGCCGCAGAACACCGCGATCGCTTGCAGGCGGCCGAACCCGAGCAGCGCGAGGACGACCGGCGCGACCAGCAGCCCGGTGATGGTGAGGTCGTGGAAGTGTTGCAGGCGGCGGACGGCGTCGAGGCCGTAGCCGGTCCAGAGCGTTTGCATCACGCGCGACGTCACACCGAGCAGCAGCGCGTACCCGACCAGCCGGATCACGAAAGCGACGAACATGCGGCCGGGCCGCTTCGCGGGCAGGGCGAGGACTCCATCCCCGCCCGGAGTACGGTCTCGCGATGGAGAGCGCTTCCCCGCTCAAGGCGTGGACCGACTTCTACGTGATCGTCGGCTCGTCGGCGGCGGCGCTGACCGGCTTGATGTTCGTCGTCATCACGCTCGTCGCGGGGCTGCGCGCGCGCACCACGCGCGACGGGATCGCCACGTTCAGCACGCCGACCGTCGTCCACTTCTGCGTCGTGCTCCTGATCGGTGCCTCGGTCGCCGCGCCGTGGCCGGCGCTCACCTACGTGAGTGGATTCCTCACCGTCGCCGCCCTCGTCGCGCTCGTGTACTCGGTCCGCATCGTCGCGCGTGCGCGCACCGTCGAGGAGTACGAGCCGGACTTCGAGGACCGGGTGAGCTACATGATCCTGCCGATCGTCGCGTACTCCATCATGCTGATCGCCGCCGTCGCGCTCGCGTTTCGCCCGGCGCCCGCGCTGTTCGGCCTGGCGGGGACGTCGCTGCTGCTGATCTTCCTCGGCATCCACAATGCGTGGGACGTCGTGACCTACGTCGGCGTGCAGCGGCTCGCCGCCGAGCAGGCGGAAGAGAAGGCGACCGGCGCCGCGCCGCGGTCCGCGCGGCCGCCGGCCTAGTGTAAGAAGTACCGGTACGTCGAGAAGACGAGCGCGACACCGCGCTCGTCGGCGGCGGCGATCACCTCGGCGTCGCGGATCGAGCCCTGCGGCGCGATCACCGCGCTGCAGCCCGCCTCGGCCGCCGCGATCAAGCCGTCGCCGAACGGGAAGAAGCCGTCGCTCGCGCACGCGGCGCCGCGCACGAAGCCGTGCGCGCGGTGCGCGGCGATCTGCACCGCGCTCACGCGGTTCGTCTGCCCGGCGCAGATCCCGCGCGAGACGCCGTCGCGCGCGATGACGACGCCGTTCGACTTCACGTGCCGCACGACGTCCCAGGCGAAGACCAGATCGCGCCACTCGGCCTGCGAGGGCTGCCGGCGGGAGACGACGCTCCAGCGCTCGGGCGGCGCCTGCGGGTCGTCGTCCTCGGCGAGAATCCCGCCGAGCGCGCTGCGCACGCGCAGCTCGTGCGCGATGCGCTCGGGCGTGCCGCGCTTGAACCGCATGATCCGCAGGTTCTTCTTCTTCCGCAGCCGCGCGAGCGCGTCGTCGTCGAACGCCGGCGCCGCGACGATCTCGAGGAAGAACCCGGCGAGCTCGTCCGCTGCCGCCGCGTCGACCTTCTCGTCGACGGCGATGATCCCGCCGTACGCCGAGACCGGATCGGCGGCGAGCGCCTCGCGCACCGACTCGGCGACGGTCGCGCGCTCGGCGACGCCGCACGGCACGGTGTGCTTGACGATCGCCGCGCGCGCGAGCCGCGGCGACGCGGCCCCGTTCGCCGCCGCATCGTCGAGCCCGAGCGGTGCGCGCACCAGCAGCCGCAGCGTCGCGTCGAGATCGAGCAAGTTGTTGTACGAGAGCGCCTTGCCGCCGAGCTGCTCGGGGAGCTGCGCCTCGCGCGCGAGGTAGAACGCGGCGCGGTCCTGCGGGTTCTCGCCGTAGCGCAGCGGCTGCTCGATCGGGATCGTGAGCGCGAGCGAACCGGGCAGCTCGTTCGTCAGCATCCCGGACTCCAGGTACCGCGCGATCGCGCTGTCGTACTCCGAGGTGCGCTCGAACGCGCGCGTCGCGAGGTTGCGGCGCGCCGAACGGTCGAGCCCGCCGCCGGCGAGCGCGACGACGAACGCGTCGTACTGCGCGGGATCGCTCAGCACGGTGACGTGCTCGAAGTTCTTCGCCGCCGCGCGCAGCAGCGAGACGCCGCCGATGTCGATCTGCTCGACCGCCTCCTGCAGCGTCGCGCCTTCCTGTGCGACCGTGTCCTCGAACGGGTAGAGGTTCACCACCACGGTCGAGATCGTCGGGATGCGGTGCCGTTCGGCTTCCGCGGCGTGCTCGGCGCTCTCGCGGTCCTTGAGGATCCCGCCGAAGATGTTGGGGTGCAGCGTCTTCACGCGGCCGCTGAAGAGCGACGGGTAGCCGGTCAGCTCTTCGACGCCGTGCGCCTCGACGCCGTGCTCGCGCAGGTGCATGCGCGTCCCGCCGGTCGCGTAGATCGCCACGCCCCGCGCGGCGAGTGCCTGCCCGAGCGGGACGATGCCCGTGCGGTCGTAGACGGAGAGGAGCGCTGCCATTGCGGTTCGTTTAGCCGACGGCGGCGGGCTCGCGCTCGTCCGGCGCGGCGAGCGCGGGCGGTTCGACGGGACGGTCGTCGAGCGTCGCGCTGATGATCGAGCTGACGCCGGGCTCCTGCATCGTCACGCCGTACATGCGCTGCGCGAGTTCCATCGTCTTCTTGTTGTG
>DATHLN010000091.1:0-4227 GCA_035488115.1 Candidatus Limnocylindrales bacterium
AGCTCGTCGCGAACGACGACTACTTCAAGGGCAAGCCGAAGCTGCGCCGCATCGTCGTCCGCGAGATCCCCGACGAGAACACCTCGCTCAACGCGCTGCGCGCGCACGACGTCGACTGGATCTTCGAGGCCTCGCCGCAGCTCTACAAGCAGCTCAAGGACATGTCCGGGATCACCACGCTGCTCAACGACCAGCCGCAGACGCTCGGGATGCAGATGAACACCTCGCGCCCGATGCTCTCCGACGTGCGCGTCCGGCGCGCGATCTCGTACGCGGTCGACAAACAGGCCCTGGTCGACAAGAACACGGGCGGCAGCGCCTTCGTCGCGTGGGCCGACCAGCCGCAATGGTCGTGGGCGTACGAGCCCAATGTGACCAAGTACCCGCACGACGTAGCGAAGGCGAAGCAGCTCCTCGCCGACGCGGGCTGGACGCCCGGGCCCGATGGGATCGTGCGCAAGAACGGGCAGCCGCTCTCGCTGCAGATCTCGTACAACGTGGAGAACGCCACGCGCCGGCTCGTCGCGGTGCAGATCCAGGCGATGCTCAAGGACGCGGGGATCGACGCGCAGATCAAGTCGTATCCCGCCAACCTCTTCTTCGCGACGTACGGCCAAGGCGGGATCCTGACGACCGGAAAGTACGATATGTCGATCTCCGGCTGGATCGCCGGCTTCGACCCCGACGACCACTCGCTCTACCAGTGCGACCAGATCCCGCGGCCCGGTCATCCCGACGGCGTGAACTACACGCGCTACTGCAACAAGGAGATGGACGCGGCGCAGCAGATGGCGCTGAGCGCGTATGACGAGAGCACGCGCAAGAAGGCGTACTCCGACATCCAAAAGCTGCTCGCGCGCGACGTCCCCGAGGACTACATCTGGTTCCCGCGCCAGGCCCAGCCGACCGTCCCCGAGTTCAAGAACTTCGCGCCG
Source organism: Candidatus Limnocylindrales bacterium (assembly GCA_035488115.1). GTDB lineage: Bacteria > Vulcanimicrobiota > Vulcanimicrobiia > Vulcanimicrobiales > Vulcanimicrobiaceae > Vulcanimicrobium. The sequence goes on from DATHLN010000091.1 coordinate 936, forward strand.
AACCCGGTGAACGAAGCGTGGAACGCCTGGGAGTGGGAAGTCCAGTAAGGTGTTCGAGGAGCCGCTGAGCCCGATTGCGCGCATCCCCGAGCTGCGCTGGCTGCGAAACGTCATCCTCGAGCGCGCGCTCACTCGCGGCGATTACCTGCTCTCGGGCGGCGCGCGCAGCGACTACTACATCGACAAGTTCAAGCTCTTCGCCGACCCGCACGTGCTGCGCCGGATCGCGCGGCTGTTCGTCCCGATCGTCTCCGAGCTCTCGCCCGACGTGATCGGCGGCACCGAGCTCGGCGGCGTGATCATCGCCACGGCCGTCTCACAGATGACCGGGCTACCGATGATCGTCGTGCGCAAGCAGCCGAAGCAGTACGGTGCGTTCGCGGAGGAGTACGTCGAGGGGCCGATCATCGCGGGCCAGCACGTGCTCCTGCTCGAGGACGTCGTGACCAGCGGCCGCGAGCTGCTCGCCGCGAAGGCACGGCTCGAGGAGCTCAACCTCAAGGTCAGCGCGTACGCGGTGATCTCGCGCGGGCTCGCGCCGATCGGCTCGCTGATCCAGTTCTCGCTGCCGCGCGGCGAAGGCGGCCCGCGCACGAATTAGTGCGCCGCCTACAAGTCGATCGTTCGGTGGTCGTCGGCGATTTCGATCTCGCCGGCGTAGACCTCGCGCGCGGCTTCGTCGAGATCGCGTGAGGTCGACTCCTCGCCGTAGTGGGTGAGGATCAGGCGCCGCACGCCGGCCTCGCGCGCCATCGCCGCGGCTTCGGCGGCGGACGAGTGTCCCCGCATCCCGTTCTCGACCGCGCCGTGCAGCAGCGTCGCCTCGCACAGGAACAGATCGGTCTCGCGCGCGAGCGCCACGACGCGCTCGTCGGGCGCGGTGTCGGCCGAGTACGTCACGCTCGCGCCGTCGCGCTCCCAGCGCACCGCGAACGCGGGGATGTAGTGCGCGGTGTGCGCGAACCGCAGCGAGGCGCCGCCGGCGAGCGTGAGGGCGCGCGACGGGTCGTATTCGCTCAGCTCGAAGACCGTCGTCAAGAAGTCGTCACCCGCCTCGCGCGGCAGCGCGGAGACCATCGCGCGCAGCAGCGCGATCCCGTCCGGCGGGAGGTAGACGGGCAGCTTCGCGGCGCGCCGGCGCTCGCCGTAGCGCAGCGCGTAGCGCAGCGGGATCAGGTCGATGAAGTGGTCGGCGTGCATGTGGCTGATCACGACCGCGCCGAGCCGGTCGTAGTCGGCGTAGCGGCGCAGGTTCGCGAACGCGCCGGTGCCGAGGTCGAAGACGACCGGCGTCTCGCCGTCGTCGACCAGGTACGAGCTGCAGGCGCGGTCCGGGCGCGGGATCGATGAGCTCGACCCCGCGACGACCAGCCGCGCCGTCGCGGTCAGAGCGATCGGACTGCCTCCACGGCGTCCGGGTTCGCCGCCGGGTGCGCTTTGAACTGCGAGAGCGGCACCAGGAACAGGAGCTGGTCGAAGGGCTCCATCTGCTCGAACGCGTCGATGTGGCAGAAGCCGCCCTTCCGCCAGACGCCGAGCGGGATGCAGTCGTCGGCCGGCGGCGGCTCGGGCCGCTCGTTCTGGAGCCGTTCCCCCACGTTGTACTCCTCGGCGCCGATCGCGATCCGTCCGCGCGTCCCCGGGAAGCGCGAGAGCATCGCGAACGCCGGCGCGGCGAGCGCGCGGGTCGAGTGGATCGTGATCGAGCCGAACTGCCGCGCGACCGACTCGGCGAACGCGTCGTCCTGCGCGCGCATCACCATCGGCAGGTTCGGGTTCCGGGCGCGGACGCCGAGCGCGATCTCCAGGTTCGCGGTGTCGCTGCTCGTCACCGCGATCGCGGCGCGCGCGCTCGCGATGTTGCAGCGGTCCAGCGTCGCGTCGCGCGTCGCGTCGGCGGTGAGCAGCTCGATCTCGCGCTGCCGCGACATCTCGATCAGCGCGGGATCGGGTTGCGGCTCGATCACGACGACCTTCTGCCCGAGCGCGCGCAGGTGGCCGATCGCGCGCGTCCCGACGTTCCCCGAGCCGCAGACGATCACGTGGTTGCGCGTGCGGATCTGGCGCAGCCCCTGCATCGCGGTGAACTGCGCGCGGGTGAGCGCCGAGGTGAGGAACGCGATGAAGATCCCGCTCGCGGCGACGCCGACGAACATCAGCAGCCCGGCGGCGACCATGGCGGGCGGGTTGCCGAGCGGCGTGACGTCGCCGTAGCCGGTCGTGGTGAACGTCGTCGCGACGAAGTAGAACGCGGTGAGCGGATCGCGTCCAAGCGCGACCGTGAAGTACGCGACCGCGAGCGCGAACACCGCGAGCGCTGCGACGGCGAGGCGGGCGAGGATCGGGTCGAGCGTGCGCAGCGCGCGCAACCGCTTCGCCAGCGCGACCCACAGCCGCAGCGCGTGCCGCTTGCGGCGCTCGCCCATGAACGTCGCCGGCGGGCGCCCCGCGGCGAGCAACTGCTCGATCCGCGCGAACACCGTCACGCGCTGTTCCGGCCGGATGCGGCGCTCCGGCGGGCACGCCGTCGCGCCGTCGAGCGCGACGACCCGGGCACGCAGCTTCCGCTGCGCCTCGGCGACCGTCATCCCGGCGATGCCGAGCTCCGCAGCGGCGCGCTCGGCGAAGCCCGTCTGGACGCCGACCGTCTCCGGGAACTGCAGCGCGTAGAAGCACGACGGGTCGAGCGCGGTGCCGACGAAGGTCGCGGCCGAGTGCGCCGAGAGCGAGACCACCGTGCAGTTGGGCAGGTTCTGCTCGAGCTTGCGCCCCAGAACCTGGTTGTACTGGCGGATCACGACACGGATCGAGGGGTTCAGATCGCGCGCCTTCAGCGCGACCTGCAGGTTCAGCCGGTCGTCGTCGGAGAGTGTCATGATCGAGGCCGCCTCGCCGATGCCGGCGAGCCGCAGCGCATCGTGGTCGTTCGGCCCGTGGGGAAGATACTCGCAGCCTAGACGTTCGAGCTTCGCGGCGAGCTCCGGTTCATGCACCCAGAGCAGCGTCACGCGGTGGCCCTGCGTGGCGAGCAGCTCCTCGCAGACGCGGACCGCGAACGCGTCGCCGCCCACGACCAGGATCAAAGGGACCGCACTCATGTCATCGTCATCGGCACAGACAGCGCACCCGCTCGCCGAGCGTCTCATACGATACGCCCGCGAGCACTCGCTCGACGGACCACTCGTCGAGGTGGGCACGGGTTCGGGGCGCAACACGCGGGCCCTGGGCGACGCGGGGATCCCGGTCGTGAGCGTGCCCGACAGCACACCGTACACCCAGCTTCCCGGCGGCC
>DATHLN010000092.1:0-22771 GCA_035488115.1 Candidatus Limnocylindrales bacterium
GACGCGTTCGCGTGACGTGCAGAACCCCGTACGGTTTCGTGGCGACCTTCTGCCGTGGGGGAGACGCCGTGCACCCGCACTGCCGCGGGGCTGCGTTGCGCGTGCCCGGGATCCAGGTTCTGCATCCGACCGCCTCGTGCCGGTTTGCCGGGTGGCCGCAGCACTCGAGTCCGTTCGTTTCCACGTTGCGCCGGATCGTAGCCGTCCACCGCACCCGCTCGCTATACTTCGCGCAGATTAATCACGCAGCCGTGAAGGCGTCCCGCGCCCGGCGTGTGGAGGATCTCGTGGAGATGGAACGCCGTCGGCGGCGAACGGAAAACGCAAGAGCCCTCGGTACGCTCACCGAGGGCTCTTCGCAGTGGCCAAGGCTGTCGTGGCGATTGTACTGCAAAGAGTCCTCGGCGTAAAGCCCTGCGTCGGGCTTGGAGGCGACGGGACTCGAACCCGCTGGCCAATGGTGACAGCCTTGGCCACGTGCACCTGCAGCGCCCCCAGCCGCTCCTTCGCAAACGAGACGATCGAAATATTTCGAAGTTCGTTATGTGCGCGCCATTTGGCCGAAAGGTACGTGTTTCGCGAGTTCCAGACGTTTGAACTCCAACGCGGCCGATGCGCGAGGCATCAGACGCGCACGGCGCTCGAGAGTCTCGGTGGAAACCGACGCGAAATCGAGCGAACAGTGCAAAGGGCCGAACGACTAGGAGTCGGTAAGTCGCGCTTGTTCCTCCTCCGCTTGGGCGAGTTTCCTCTCTTCATCCATATATTTCAGGACGCGCTTCGCGTTTGGCTTCCATAAGTTTTGTCCGACGTATGCATCATCCCCGATCTCCGTAAGAACGACCATCACAAGGGCAAGTCCGACGCTTGCGCTGTGGCGAACGCGCTCGAACAGAATTTCCTGAGTCCGCCGGTCGTCACGGGCATCACTCGGCAGCGCGTTAAACGCATTTTGGGCTTCCATACACCCGTATAGCGAGTCGAGAAGCGCAGGCACGCTTGCGTGGACCATGTCCGCGACCTTCTGCGGAAATGACTTCGAAATTTCATCACCGGACGCGCGGCCAATTGCGAGCTGTAGCACCTCACGGAACCGTTCAGTCGAATCCACGTAGCCGATTCTCATGGCGCCGTTTAATTGCATAAAGGCATTCCGGTAGAGGTTCCGCAACGTCGTGGTCACTTCGCGAGCCGTTTGACGTTTGCTTCGCGCCGAAACGACGGAATCGACCGTAGCCTTCAGGCCGATGCCTGCCGCTGTTCCGGCTAGACCAACCAATGCTACGATGACGGGCACTTCCATCTGCGCTGTGACCTCACCCGAGATTCTGGACGGACGAGATTCCGAAAAGATCGGCAGGACTCCGATCCCGTATGCAATGCTTTGGCGGTGCGAAAACCTCACCCCCGAGACGATCGCCTCGACGGTGCGGCAGGCAGAGGCCGGCACGTCGCTCGCCGAAATCCGCCACAAACTCGGCATCCTGGCGCTCGCGACGGCTTGAGGTGTTCCCATTAATGTCAGATATAGTGCTTGAATGGCAGCCGCGGCTCTCCGTCCGTCGGCGCGGCCACCAGCACATCGCCGACCGCGTCCGCGAATCGTATCGTCACCGGCTCTCCGTCGTTGAATACGCATGAATTGAAGTTGATCTTGGTCAGGCCGAGGATGTCGGAGAGGACGACTTCGATAGGGCAGTCCCCGCGGATCACGCGAATCCATAGGGGATTCGGAGTTTCTGGACCCATATACGTATCGAGCCTCGGAACGTACCCAGAGGCCCAGAGGTACGCGCCGCGATCATCGGTCTTCACCGCCGTGCCACGTATGACGGGATAGTCGCCTTCGCGGAACAGCTTGAGGCCGGAACCGCGCACGATCTGAACGCCGACTAGCTTCGTTTCGGCCGGGACAGCGCTGAGGAATCCGCGCCATTCCTCGTCCGTGAACGACGACCGCGCATGGATGAACAACTCGCCGGGCGGCGCCCCGTGCTCGCGAGCATACTCCGAGACAACGAGCGCAACGAGATTGTGCGCAGCTGCAGCGTCGAGATGGTACTGCCGGCTGTCGACATCGTACCACGGTCCCAGGGCGCCGCGAAAAACAATGCCGTCGCCGTCCGTCAAGAACATCTGCGCGGCGCAGACCGCATGCGTACGGTCGCTCATCAGGTCGTTCACCTGCTTGTAGACGAGCCCGACATAGCACACTCCTGGACGCACGTCCGCAAGGTGCCACGGGCGGCCGCCGGCCTTGTAATACGCGGCCGTGCACATGTTCCAGGCGACCGTCGCCGGATCTTGGATCGGGCGCGACGGCCGGCCGTCGGAACGCACGAACTCGGCGGGCGTAAGAGTTGTTTCCCTCGCGATCTGCGTAATGATCTTTTCGCCGAGCAGCCGCGCCTTGAGTTGCCGGCGGAAATGGTTTGCGTAGCGGTAAATTTCGGCTTGTTGATTCTCTTCCTCGAACAGTGTGGGCGCGGCCGTGAGGGAGCGGGCGCGACCGCGCGAAATCGTGATGCTGCCCGCCAAGCGTTCCGCCTTCTTCACTCTCGAAAGTGGTCGTCCCAACTCGTAAACCTCGTCCGGAACGACGACAAACCAGAACGCCGGCGGATTCTCGATGCGGTTGTTCGCGGCGACAAGCCGCGTCACATACAGGTCCACCGTCGCGTGGACCGCCTCGTACCGGTTCTCGATCCGAAGGCAGCGGTGGATATCCTTCGGGTCGATGTCGTCGATCATGTGTACGGGCGTCGCGGGCCACTGCGCGCCGAACGCGGCGCTAAAGCCTGGAAACGGTACGTGCTGCGGCTCGATTTCGCGCGACCGCGGACCCGGCGCGGGAACATCGACGAAGCGCGCGACGGATCGCGTCCAATCGCAAAGACGCCGGACTCCGTCCGCAGTTCCAATCGCGCCGTAACGGACCGTCGGCAGGTCAGCCGCATTGGTGACCGGCCCGTAAAGGAACAGCCCGTCCCGCGGGTATTCGAGCTTCTGTCCCATGCCGAACTGCAGCGAGGGTTCCGGCACGTGGATGACGCGTAGCAAGCTCGAAAGCGCGACGCTCACGCGATTTCCTCGCCGTGCGCTGGGTCGTCGCTCTGTAGCATCGCGTCGTCCAGTTCGGGATCGTCCTCATCGGCAGCCTCGCTTGACGCGGTCGCCACGCTGACAGACGAAACGAAACGGAGCGGCGGAAGGGTGATTCTCAAGGCACTCTCCGAGCCGGTCGGAACGTCCAGGAAGTCGCCTCCGTCCGCCAGCCAGTACAGAAACGCCAGCATCATGTCTCGCCACCGGGCGTTGCGCCAACCCTTCGCGAACGAGCGGCGCAGCCGGTGCGCACGGCCTGCGTCGTCGATGGCCCGGCGACCGTCATCCGAAAAGACAAGCGTCCCGCCGACGTGCACGTACTGCAACGGCGAGGTGCGCACATTCATCGATGCGCCGAAATGCCAATGCACGCCCCGTTTGGCGGACACGCCCTGGAGTTGGCGTAGGCCGGCAATGGCGCCCCAGCGGAACGGGACCTTGTTGGTCGGCGCCGCATCGAGCCGCGGCCACCACGCCGTTCGCCCGCCGCCCATGGCGTGCGGCGTCAAGCCGCGCGAGGCAAGCGTCGCCGCGAGCGCCTGGTGAGCCATATCGACGAAGTGGTTACGAGCTTCGCGTCGGTGGACGCGGACGGGATCTGACCATCCGTTCTCGATGAAACGGTCCGTCGGCATCTCCGCGACGACCGTCAGCGGAAGCTGCGGCCCGAAGTGCGGCACGAGATCCTGCTCGCTCGCGAACGAAAGGAAACCGCGGAAGTGAGGCACCGCCGGATACGGCGACATGCGAATGCGTTGGTCAGCGAGATCGCGCACGATGCCGCCGGCGAAGTCGAAGAAGCGGATCGTCCTTGGAAGTTTCGCGATTTCGAGCCAGTTGGACACGAGCCGTTCCGGAGACTCGACGAGCGGCTTCGCGTGTTGCGTTTGGATGATGCGCCAAACGCCCGAAGAGGCATGCGGCACGACTGGGAGCACGCCCGCGTCCGAAAGCGTATCCAAGAGTTCGGCTAGGCCAGCGGCCCAGCCGCGGTTCTCAAAGTCGATGTACTGAGCGTGCGCTATCCGGAACGGCGGCCGGTAGGCCCGCAGCCGAAGCGGAATGATGAACTCCTCGTCGGCGCGTTCGGTGGCAACGGCCGTCGCGATTTCTATCTCATTGCGCGTTCCGCGCTTGCTCGCGGCCTCGGGTGTACCGACAAACAGAACCTTGCGTGCGCGCTCGCGTATGGCGGTTTCCAATTTCGTTTCCCAGTCACTTCCGCCGCGAAGGCGCATAAGATCGGCCCATACCTCGAAGCCGAGCGCCTCCAGTTTCGCGCCCAGCCAAAGTGTGAAGACGTTGTCTTCGGGATTCGCGTGGCTTATGAACAGCGCGCCGGGTTCGGATGGACCACTCTCTGTTGCTTTCGTCACTTACTCACACCGCACGGGGCCGGGAAGGATGGTCTTCTCAACCATCGTGCACAATCACCATGCCACCAGGGTGGCATTCTGAAAGCCGCGTGCGCCGAAAAGCGATATGACCCGGCCTCCGATTTGCTCGGCTTCGCGGCTGGAGGCATGCCAAAGGCGCTGGGCGGAAAGGTGGACGCACGCGCAGCCGACGGACTGCGGCGCAGGGAACTCCAAGTCGATGTCGTGAGGCGGGCGCTATGGCCGAAGCAAGGGAGGCGATCGGACTCGCCACAGCAAGCGTCCCGCCGCACAAACCTATCGCCGCCCCAATGTGCGTGCCTGTCGAGGGGGCTCCGGCCGTCCACGCGGGCGGCACGCTGCAGATACGGACGGACAGCAGGCCTGTCCCGGTCGTCGTGCAGCGGCAGCAGCATGCTGATGTCTGGAAACCTGACGATGCGACCGCGTACTGGACATGCGCGCTGGCGCTTGCGACGGTTTTGCTGGCGGTCGTGACCGTCGGCGTCACGCTCTACACGACGACGGCTGACCGAAGGCGGCGCGCGAAGGAGGCCGTGCGTCGCCACGAGTCCGCCCGCCGGACGATCGTCGGGATCGTGGAGGCGACCGCGACTCGGCTGGCGCTCGCCAAGTCGCGCATCGGGACGAATAGCTACGACCCCGGCGCGCAGCTTTCCGTGGGGGCGCTTCTGGACCGAGCGCTCCAGAGCGATATCGCCGAGAGCGTCTCTCCGGTGCAGTACGCGATGCTCGTCGAAGGCATTGCGGCCGCCTCGGACGCGTTCGGCCGATTGAACGGGTCGCTCGCGCTGCTAGAAAAGATTGACCGGGACGACGCGCTCGCGCGCTTAGATGAGCAGCGGTTGATTAGACAAGCGACCCTGCGAGCAAGGTCGCCCCAGCCGCGAGACCGGGCGCTGGAGGAACATGCAGCGCAAATAGCTTCAGAGCGTCGTCGCGTTGAGGACGCCGTGGTGGCCGCGTTCGACGACGCAATCGCGAAACTCACCGCGTTCAGGAACCGCGACGCTTATCGCGCCTGGCACGCGCCGCCAGCTGCTGACAATGCGCCGCCGTAGGGTTCTTGGCTCAGCGATAATCGTCCGGCTCGCCCGGGTGTAACGCCGAGTGGCCCGGTCGGGCGTCCTGTTCTTCCTTGTCTTCTACCTGGGTGCTCGAGCGTCGCGGAAGTAGACCGTCCGAGACGAGCTGGAACGACGTCCGGTGCATGACGGAACAAAAACCGGATTCCAGCGAACCAATCCCGTAGCCTCACGGCAAGCGCTTGCAAGCCCCGTCTTTGCACATCGCACCAGCCGGCGCTAGAATTTCTCCATCACTGCCATACTCTACCGCGTTCAAGACGTGCGAGCGCACGAGCGCGAGAGCATCGTGCTGATGCCCTCGCAGCCTCATCGACAGCATGATTTCGGCAAGGTCGGCCGCATATTGCAGATCTTCAGCAACCGCGCCTTGACGGCGCGAGACGAGCGCCAATAGGACGAGCGACGTGAGCCCGTCCGGGCCGCAGGAGCTCTCGTAGGTGAGGAACGCTTCGCGGAGCGCGCGTTCGCGCTCCGTTGCGGCAGGCTTCGTCCAATCGATTCCGTGCTGTTGGAACGTTTCGCTGGCGCGGAATGGCACGACGTTCATCGTGCGGTGCATCGCTATGCTGCCTCGCGTTCGGCGCGGAAGCACAGCAGGTGGTATTCGCCTTGCACGTCGTCCTCGAGGTACATGCCGGCGTCGCGCAGTGTGGCGAGGTCCCGGTAGAACGAGCGCTGCGAGCGTGCGAAGCGTTCGGCGTACGCGCCGTAGCGGACGATCTCACCGCGCATGAAGTGCGCCAGGAGCCAGGCGATGCGGACGGTGGTGCGGCGGCAGCGGTCGGTGGACGGCGCGCTGGGCCGGGTGATCGGCGTGCGTGCGCCGAAGACGTAGGGTGTCATTCGATGTTTACCTCATCGGGTGACGGGCCCGGTCAGTGTGTCAGCACTGATCGGGCCGCTTCAGTTGTGTACGTCTATTTTAGCATGCCGATGCTGCGTCGCACAAGTGTTCGATGCGATGCGGCGTCGCGGCCGTGGCGCATCCTTCGACAAGCTCAGGATGACATTGGAGGCTGCTCACGATGACATTGGAGCGTGCTCACGATGACATTGGAGCGCGCTCAGGATGACATTGCTGTGTGCGAAGGAGCTAGACCGATTCGAGTTCGGCGGTTTCGTTGTCGTGTTCGGCGTCGAAGGCGGCGCGCTTCGACTTCGCCGCGGCGTCGGCGAGCGACGTTCCCGCGACTGCTGCGGATGTCTTCGCGGCGGTTAGGGTTTCGAGGCCCTTCTTTACCGAGCCGAGCGCGCCGGTGAGGCGGACGTCGAGATCCGACAGGACTTGCGCGGCGTAGGCGTCGGCGCCAGCGCGGACGCGCATCGCTTTCTCTTCGGCTTCGCGCAGGATGATGTCGGACGTTGCGCGGGCGCGGCGGACGATCTCGTGCTCGTCGATCTGCGCGGTCGATTGCGTCGACGCCTCGGCGACGATCGCTTGCGCCTTCTCCTGCGCCTCGCGCACGAGGCGGTCGCCGTTCTTCGCGATCGTGCGCGCGCGGCCCACCTCCTCCGGCAGCGAGGCGCGCAGCTTCTCGATCAGCTCGAGGAGCCGCTCTTCGCTCACGATGCGGTATCCCAGCGGGAGGACCGTGCCTTGCTTCACGGACGCTTCGAGCTTGTCGATCACGCGATAGACGGACATGCGTTTTCTCCTAGCGGGGTGCGGGGCGTTTCGACTGCATGACGTGCAGCACGGCGGGAGGGACGTATTCGGCGACGTCGGCGCCGAGGCTGTAGACTTCCTTCACCAAGGTCGAGCTCACGAACGACCAGCGCGGGTCGCTCGGCAAAAACACCGTGTCGACGTTCGAGAGCGAGCGGTTCATCAGCGCGGTCGACATCTCGGCCTCGAAGTCGGCGACGACGCGCAGGCCCTTCACGATCACCGTCGCGTCGATCTTGCGCACGAAGTCGGCGAGCAGGCCGCGGAAGTGCGTCACCTCGACGTTCCCCAGCTCGGCGACGGCGGCGCGGATCATCGCTTCCCGTTCGTCGAGCGTGAAGAGCGGGTCGCGTTTCTGCGGGTTCACCACGACCGCGACGACGACGCGGTCGAAGATCGCCGCCGCGCGCTCGATCACGTCGAGGTGGCCGCACGTCATCGGGTCGAACGAGCCGGGGTAGATCGCGGCGCGCTGCGTCGTGTGGTTCACGCCGCGTCCTCGAGCGGGTGCATGAACGCGAGCGCGACCTCGCCGTAGCGTTCGGTGCGGTCGACGTGCATCGCGGGGTCGGACGGGGCCGGTTCGCGCGCGGAGTGTTCGTAGACGACCGTTGTCGCGGCGTCGATCGCGCGGCGCGCGCGCAGCGCGGTGAACGCGGCGTGCGGGTAGGCGTGCGCGTACGGCGGGTCGGCGAAGACCAGGTCGTAGCGGCCGGTGAGCGCGTGCGCGGCGCGCTCGGCGGGGGCGGCGATCACGTCGATGTGGTCGGCGACGCCGAGCGCGCTTGCGGTCGTGTGGAGCGCGTCCGCGGTCGGGCGGTGTTTCTCGACGAACGTCACGTGCGCGGCGCCGCGCGAGAGCGACTCGAAGCCGAGCGCGCCGGTGCCCGCGAACAGGTCGAGGACCCGGGCGCCGGTGACGCGCGCGCCGAGGATGGAGAACAATGCTTCCTTCACGCGAGCGGGTGTCGGTCGAACCGCCCGGCCGGGCGGTGTCTGAACACGCCGGCTGCGCAGCGTGCCGCCGGTGATCGTCAGCGTCCCCATAGAGTTATGGGGCGATGGTGTTCTCCGCCAGCGTCTCCAGCTCCCGCAAGCTCGCGATGCGCAGCGTCGGGGGCGGGGCGTCCTGTGGATAACTCTGGTTCTCCCAGTCGAACCACACCGCGCGCAGCCCGGCCGCGAGCGCGCCGGCGACGTCGCCGCGCGGGTTGTCGCCGACGTACCAGAGGCGTTCGCGCGGCGTGCGGAGCGCGTCGGCGAGCGCGGCGAATGCGGCTGGGTCGGGCTTGTATGCGTGCAGCGCGTCGCTGACGAGGATCGGCATCGTTTGCGCGATGTCGGGGCCGAGCGCGCGGGCGATCTTCTTCTGCTGCAGCGGGGTCCAGCCGTTGGTGAGGACGGCTGTCGGGATGGCGCGTGCGCGGAGTTTGTCGAGCAGCTCGCGCGCGTGGTCGATCGGACGGACGAGCGGGTCGACGAGTGAGTAGCAGATCTCGCGCCAGCGTTCGGCGCGTGCGGGTTGTGGCGCGGCGAGCGCTTCCGTGAAGTGGGCGAGCATGTCGTCCATCGTGATGGTGCCGGCGCGGAAGATCGCCAGCAGGTCTTCGATACGTTTGCGCCAGGCGGCGTCGGTGGGGTCCAGCGGTTGGCCGAGCTCGGCGGCGTAGGCGTACATCGCCTTGCGCTCGAGGCCGTTGTCGACGCCGAGCGTGTGGTCGAAGTCGAAGCCGATCGCGATCATTCGGTGGCGTTTACCCGGCTACGCGGTGATCAGCATCGCGCGGGCGGACGCGCTTTCGTCGAGCAGCGCGAGGAGCGGGCGGTGCTCGGGGGCGCTGAGGTCCGGGTCGCTCGCGACGATCGCGTCGGCGGCTTCTTTCGCGCGCATGTAGAGCGCGAAGTCGTCGACGATGTTGCCGATCGTGTCGGCGCCGCCGGCTTGCGCGGTACCGGCGAGCTCGCCGGCGCGGCGCAGGCGCAGGTCGGCTTCGGCGATCTCGAAGCCGTCGGTGGTTTCCTCGAGGACGTGGAGGCGTTCCACTTCCGCCGCGTCGTCGGGCGGGACCAGGATGCAGTACGACTCGGCGACGCCGCGGCCGACGCGCCCGCGCAGTTGGTGCAACTGCGCGAGGCCGTAGCGGTGCGCGTCGAGGACGACCATCACCGAGGCGTTCGGGACGTCCACGCCGACCTCGACGACGGTCGTCGAGACGAGCACGTCTGTCTCGCCGCGCTTGAAGCGGTCCATCACCGCGTCCTTCTCGCGCGGCGGCATCTTGCCGTGCAGCACGTCGACACGCAGGTCGGGGAAGATCTTCTTGCGCAGGTGTTCCGCCTCCGCGAGCGCGCCGGTGAGCGCGGTCTCCGAGGCGTCGATGGCCGGCGCGACGACGTACGCCTGTTGTCCGGTCGCGACTGCTTTGCGCACCAGCTCGTAGACGCGCGATTTGCGGCTCTCGCGGACGACGAAGGTGCGGATCGGCGTGCGGCCCGGCGGCAGCTCGTCGATGATCGAGACGTCCATGTCGGCGTATTTCGTCTGCGCGAGCGTGCGCGGGATCGGCGTCGCCGTCATCGCCAGCGTGTGCGGCGCGGCGCTCTTCTCGCGCAGCGTCTTGCGCTGGTTCACGCCGAAGCGGTGCTGTTCGTCGATCACCACCAGGCCGAGCTCGCGGAACGCGACCGACTCGGTGAGCAGCGCGTGCGTGCCGACTGCGAGCGCCGCTTCGCCGGATGCGATACGTTCTTCGGCGCGGCGGCGTTCGCGTGCGCCTTGCGAGCCGAAGACCGCCTCCACCGTGACGCCGAACGGGAGCAGCAGCGGCGCCAGTTTGGCGGCGTGCTGCGCGGCGAGGATCTCGGTCGGCGCCATCAGCGCGGATTGCACGCCGCCTTTGTGCGCGAGGACGATGGCGGCCGCGGCGACCAGCGTCTTGCCGCTGCCGACGTCGCCTTGCAGCAGGCGGTTCATCGGCGCGGTGCGCGCCATGTCGGACCAGATGCGGTCGATCACGCGCCGTTGCGCGCCGGTCGGCGCGAACGGGAGCTCGGCGGCGAAGGCGTCCCAGAAGCCGTCGGGGTGCGTGAGCGCGTGCGCGCCGCCTTCGGCTTCGCGGCGCGCGCGCTTCACCGCGGCGGCGAGCGCGATCGCGAAGAACTCGTCGAAGACGATCCGCTCCTTCGCGCGCGCGGCGTCGTCGAGGTCGCGCGGAGCGTGGACGTCGCGCCACGCTTTCGCGAGCGGCGGGAAGCCGAAGCGGCGGACGAGCGGCGGCGGCAGCGCATCGGTGTGCTGCGCGATCAGGCGGTCGAGGTTCTTCGCGATCGTGCTGCGGATCGTGCGCGACGGGAGATCTTTGCTCGCAGCGTAGACCGGGATGATCTCGCCCTCGAAGCGCTCGTTCTCGCGCAGCAGGCGGTGTGCGGTGACGTTGATCTCGCGCAGGAAGCCGGCGCCCGCGACGCGGCCGGCGACGAAGATGCGGTCGCCCGGCGCGAGCTTGCCGCTCATGTAGCGCTGGCCGAACCATTTCGCCTGGATCGCGCCGGTGTCGTCCTGCAGCGTCGCGGTGACGAGCTGGAAGCGGCCGCGACCTTTGCGTTCCTTCACGTGCATGACGCGGCCGACGACGATCGCCTCGCCTTCGCGCACGCTCGCGATCGGCATCGGCTCGCGCCAGTCGCGGTACGCGCGCGGGATGTACGCGAGCAGCTGGTCCGGCGTCTCGACGCCGAGCTCGGCGAACTTCGCGGCGGTCTCGGGACCGATCCCCGGGAGTGACGTCAGCCCGTGGGCTTGGCGCGTCGCGATAGCTCCGCTCCCACTTCGTCGAGCGAGACGCCGCGCTCCGCGAGGAGCACGAGCGCGTGATACAGCAGGTCCGCCGTCTCCCACACCAGTTCGCCGCGGTCGGCGTTCTTCGCCGCGATCACCACCTCGGTGGCTTCTTCGCCGATCTTCTTCCCGATGCGGTCGACGCCGCCCGCGAACAGTTTCGCGGTGTACGAGCCTTCGACCGGGTGCGATTTGCGCGCGAGAATCGTGCGCGCCAGCGAGGAGATCGCGCTCGCGAACTGCGCGCCTTCCGGCGGCGCGGCGGCGCCGTCGAGCGGGATCGTGCTCGCGAAGCATGACGCCGCGCCGGTGTGGCAGGCGGGACCGTTCGGGACGACGCGGTAGAGCAGCGCATCGGCGTCGCAGTCGACGGAGACCGAGACGACGCGCTGGGTGTTTCCGGACGTCGCGCCCTTGTTCCAGAGCGCGTTGCGGGAGCGGCTCCAGAGCCAGGTCGAGCGGGTTTGCAGCGTGCGGTCGAGGGCTTCGCGGTTGGCGTATGCGAGCGTCAGCACGGCGCCGGTCGTCGCGTCGGCGATCACGACCGGCGCGAGGCCGTCGGCGTCCCAGCGGATTTCGGGGGGCACGTTCATACGGCGACCGGATCGCGCCGCACGACGATTCCTTCGGCGGCGAGCGCGTCCTTGAGATCGGCGATGGCGAGCTCGCCGTAGTGGAACAGCGACGCCGCGAGCGCGGCGTCCGCGTCAGCTTCGCGGAACACGTCGGTGAAGTGCGCGATCGCGCCGGCGCCGCCCGATGCGATCACCGGAAGGTCGCATGCGTCGCGGATCGCGCGCGTCAGCGCGAGGTCGTAGCCGTCGCGGGTGCCGTCGCGGTCGATCGAGGTGACGAGCAGCTCGCCCCCGCCGCGGCGTTCGCATTCCGCGGCCCATGCGATCGCGTCGCGGCCCGTCGGCGTGCGGCCGCCGTCGACGACCACCTCGAAACCTGACGGCGCGGCGGGCGCGCGGCGCGCGTCGATCGCGATGATGATGCACTGCGCGCCGAAGCGGCGCGACGCCGCGTCGATGAGCGACGGGTCGCGCACCGCGGCGGAGTTCATGCTGACCTTGTCGCAGCCCGCGCGCAGGAGATCGTTGACGTCGTCGACGCCGCGCACGCCGCCGCCGACCGCGAACGGAATGGTCAGCTCGTGCGCGACGTCGCGCACGACGGCGAGCGTCGCGCGGCGGCCTTCGACCGTCGCGGTGATGTCGAGGAAGACCAGCTCGTCGGCGCCTTCCGCCTCGTAGCGGCGCGCCAACGCGACCGGATCGCCGGCGTCGCTCAAGTCCACGAAGCGCACGCCTTTCACGACCCGGCCGTCCTTGATGTCCAGACAAGGGACGATCCGACGAGCCAGCACGACCCGCCGCCCTTCTCTCAGGCGCTCGCGCTCTCCCCGATCGGGCTGAACTCGGCCGAGGCGCTCTCCTCCTCCTGGACGACGCGCAGCGCGATGATCGCCAAGTCGTCCTGGACCCCGCCGCTGTACGCGTCGGCGGCGGCGACCAGCAGGTCGCAGAGCGCTTGCGGGTCGGACGGCGCGTCGCGCAGCAGCGCGGCGACCCGCTCTTCGCCGAGCATCTCGCCTTCGGTGCTGCGCGCCTCGCCGAGTCCGTCGGTCGCGAGCAGCACGATATCGCCGACGGCGAGCGGGACCGTTTCGGTGGCGTAGTCTTCGCCGGGGCCGAGGCCGACGATCGGGCCGGTCGGAGGCAGGCGTTCGGTGAGCGTCCCGCGGCGGACGTACGCGGTCCCGTGACCGGCGCTCGCGTAGCGCAGCGTCTGCGTGCGCGCGTCGAACACGCCGAGAAACAGCACGACGAAGACCGTCGGATCGTCGCTCTCGAACGTGTCGATGAAGAGCGTGTTGAAGCGCGTGACCACGTCGGCCGGATCGTCGGCGCCCGCGGCGAGCGCGCGGATCGCGTACTGCGCGAACGCGGCGTGGCGCGCCGCTTCGACGCCTTTCCCGCTCGCGTCGGCGATCAGGAACCAGCCGCGCTCGGGGTTCGGCCGCCAGGCGTCGAGCACGTCGCCGCCGATCAGCGCCTCGCGCGTCGCCGAGGCGTACGCGTAGCCCATCTGCGTGCGAGGCGGCCGCTGTCCGTTCACGCGCAGCGTGCGCTGCAGCGCATCGACGAGGATCTGCCCTTGGACGAGCCGCGCCATTGCCGTCGCACGGCCGATCGCATACCACAGGGCGGCGATCGCGAAGACGGTGATGATCCCGGCGCTGATCGCGACCGTCGCGTTGATGCGCCGGCGCAGCGTCTGCTCGACACGCCGGCTTTCGTTCGTGAGCTGGTCGCGCAGCGTTCGCGCGTCGCGGCTCATCTGGTCGGTGATGAACTTTCCTTCGGCCTGCTCCTGCGCGGCGTTCGGCGAGCTCGGGTCGGCGAGCAGCGGGCGCTTAACCTCGCGTTCCCACTGCGCGTGGTACCGGCGCATCTCTTCGACCGTGCCGTTCGCGCCGGGGATCGCGGCCGGCCGCAGCCGGTCCTCCAACGCGCGTGCCCGCTCGTCGAAGGCGGTCGGGAGATCCTGCGTGTCGAGAAACAGTGGGTTCTTCGTCGAGACGTAGCCGCGCAGCGCGGTCTCCTCGTCGAGCTGGATCCGCAAAAGCTCGTCGAGGTCAGAGCGGGCGTTCGTCAGGCGGATTTGGGCGCCGGAGGCGGCGTCGAGCTGCCCGACGCCGATGAGCGGGCCGGCCAGCGCAGTCGCCAGGAATGCCGCAACCAGCGCGATGATTGGAGGCGACGCCCAGAATCGAACTGGGGGTGGAGCTTTTGCAGAGCTCTGCCTTACCACTTGGCTACGTCGCCCGGAGCGTGCTTGGAGCGGGTGGCGGGAATCGAACCCGCGCATCAACCTTGGGAAGGTCGCAGGCTACCATTACATCACACCCGCGCCGGGACGGGTCGCACCGTTCCGCGCCCTCCGGCGTGAACCCTGGCGTCGTGGAGTACGTTTCTCCTGGGTACGAATGATCGCCGCCGAGACGGCCGCGATCCCGGAGGACCCATGAAACGCCTGCTCGCCCTTGCCATGACCGCCGCGCTGACCGCGGCCGCCGGCGCCGCGCCCGCGTCGGCACAGTCCGACGCACAGATCGAGATGCAGATCGGTCAGCAAGAGTACCAAGCGCTACAGCAAAAAGGCGAGATCATTCAGAATTCGCCGTACTACGCGGTTCTGAATCCGATCGCCCAGCAGATCAAGCGCGTCGCGGACCCGCAGTACCCCGTCCATCCGTTTCAGTTCATCCTCGTGCACGAGTCGGCGCCCAACGCGTTCGCGGTACCGGGCGGAAACGTCTACGTCACCGACGCCCTGATGCGCTTCGCGCAGAACCGCGAAGAGCTCGCCGGCGTGCTGTGTCACGAGACCTCGCATACGATCCACCACGACGTGCTGAACCTCTACAAGAAGCAGCAGCGGGTCGCCACGACGTACACGGTCGCCGACATCCTCGCCAACGTGCTGACCGGCGGCCGCGCCTCGAACACGATCGGCAACGCGGCGAACATCCTCTTCACGCTCCAGACGCAAGGGTTCTCGCGCGAGGTCGAGAGCGCGGCCGACCACAAGGGGGCGCAAACGTGCGCCGAGGCGGGCAGCAACCCGTGGGGCCTCGTGTGGCTCTTCCAGCAGTTCGAGAAGGCCGACACCGGCGGCCAGATGGAGATGCTCTCCGACCACCCGACCGACCAGCACCGGATCGACGATCTCCGGCGCGAGTTCGCGAGCGACCCGGCGCTGTTCGGGCGGTACTCGCCGAACATCGCGAGCGCGACCCCGCTCGGCCAGAATCCGCGCTCGGCGACGAGCATGCGGAGCGGAACGCACACCGCGGCGTACCGCCCAGTGACCAAGAAGCCGAAAGGCATGTTCCCGCCGGGATCCGGCTACAAGTTCTGAGCGCCTGCGCCGGTAGGCCCTGCCTGGGCCGGAAGGCGCGAGTCCCGCCTGCGTGAAAGCCCGGAGACCCCGGGCTTTCCTAATTCTTACGGAGACTCTCGTTGCATCCGATCCGCTTTACGGTTCGCGCGCTGGGTGCTGTCGCACTGAGCGCGCTCGTCGCGACCTCGCTTCCCACGCTCGCCGCGCGCGCGGCCGGCGCGCCCGCTTCCGCGGACGCACCGGCGTTCGACCCAGGCAACATCGACCCGACCTGCAAGCCGTGCGACGACTTCTACCAGTTCGCGACCGGCGGATGGCGCAAGAAGACGACGATCCCCGCCGGTCATCCGAGCTGGGGGAACTTCGACGAGCTGGCGGAGCGGAACCGCAACGCGCTCCACACGATCCTCGAGGACGCCGCGAAAACCTCGAACGCGCCGGCCGGGAGCGACACCCAAAAGATGGGTGCGTTCTACCGCGCGTGCATGGATGAAGCGGCGATCGAGAAGACGGGAACCGCGCCGATCGATCCGCTCTTGCGCGAGGCTGCGGCCGTCTCC
Organism: Candidatus Limnocylindrales bacterium; assembly: GCA_035488115.1. GTDB lineage: Bacteria > Vulcanimicrobiota > Vulcanimicrobiia > Vulcanimicrobiales > Vulcanimicrobiaceae > Vulcanimicrobium. The sequence continues at coordinate 15,564 of DATHLN010000092.1, forward strand.
GACACCGCCTCGCTGGCGAGCGCGATCGCGAAGCTGCAGGTCGCGGGCGTCAACGACGGCCTGGACTTCTCGTCGGAGCCGGACACGAAGGACTCTTCGAAGACGATCGCCGGGCTCGGGCTCGGCGGGCTCGGCCTCCCCGACCGCGACTACTACCTCAAGACGGACGAGCGGACCGCGAAGATCCGCTCGGCATACCATGACTACGTCGCGGCGCAGCTGGCGAATCTCGGCGACGCGTCGGCGACCGCCGCGACCGAAGCCGATCAGATCCTCGCGCTGGAGACCGCGCTCGCGAAGTCGATGCCGACGCGCGTCGAGCTCCGCGACCCGAAGGCGACGTACCACCCGACCGCGCTCTCCGCGCTGCCGGCGATGGGCCCGCACATCCCGTGGAAGACGTTCTTCGCGCAGTTCGGCGCGCCGGCGTTCAGCTCGGTCGACGTCGGCGTCCCGGCGTTCGTGACCGCGTACGACGCGCAGCTCACCGCGACACCGCTCGCCACTTGGAAGACCTACCTGCGCTTCCACGTCGTCGACTCGTACGCGAACGCGCTGCCGAAGCGTTTCGCCGACACGAGCTTCAACTTTCGCAGCGGCGTGCTGTACGGCGTGAAGGAGCAGCTCCCGCGCTGGCAGCGCTGCACCTCGGCGGCCGACGCGTCGCTGCGCACACCGCTCGGCAAGGCCTTCGTCGCGCAGAACTTCCCGCCCGCGGCGAAGACGCGCGCCAAGGAGCTCGTCGACAATCTGCAGTCGGTCCTCCACGACGACATCGGCACGCTGGACTGGATGGGCCCGCAGACGAAAAAGCGCGCCGCCGAGAAGCTCGCCGCGTTCACGAAGAAGATCGGCTATCCCGACAAGTGGGTCGACTACTCGACGCTCACGATCGCCGACGGCACGCCGTACGCCTCGGTCGTGGAGCATGTTCGCGAATGGAACCACGCGCGCTCGATGGAACGCATCGGAAAGCCGACGGACCGCACGCTGTGGGGGATGACGCCGCCGACCGTCAACGCGTACTACAACCCGACCAACAACGAGATCGTCTTCCCGGCCGGGATCCTCGAGCCGCCGTTCTTCAACGCGAACGCCGACGACGCGGTGAACTACGGTGCGATCGGTGCGGTGATCGGGCACGAGATGACGCACGGGTTCGACGACCAGGGCCGGCAGTTCGACGAGCACGGGAACCTCGCCGACTGGTGGACGCCGCAGGACGCGACGAACTTCAGCAAGCGCGCGCAGTGCATCGTCGACGAGTACAACGGCCTGGAGTCGCTGCCGGGCGTGCACATGAACGGTAAGCTGGTGCAGGGTGAGGCGATCGCGGACCTCGGCGGGACGACGATCGCGTTCAAAGCATTCCAGCGGACGCCCGAATACAAGGCCCACAAGCTCATCGACGGGTACACGCCGGAGCAGCGCTTCTTCCTCTCCTACGCACAGGTGTGGCGCTCGCTGCAGAACGAGGCGTACACCCGTCAGCTGGCGACGCTCGACCCGCATCCGAACGACCGGCTGCGCGTGATCGGCACGCTCTCGAACATGCCCGAATTCCAGGCCGCATTCAAGTGCGCGGCGACCGACGCCATGGTGCGAAAGGACCGGTGCCAGATCTGGTGATGCATCCCGCAAGACTCGTCGTCCGCGCGCTCGGCGTCGCGGCGCTGACCGCGCTCATCGCGACCTCGCTGCCGAGCCTCACCAACGCCGCGCGCGCCGCGGGTACGCCGAGTGCGAACGTTCCTGCGCTCGACAAGGCGAACTTCGATCCGACCTGCAAGCCGTGCGACGACTTCTACCAATTTGCGACCGGCGGCTGGACGAAGTCGCACACGCTGCCGCCAGGCCGCGCGCGCTGGGGCGGCTTCGACGAGCTCGCGCAGCACAACCGCGACGTGCTTCACACGATCCTCGAGGACGACGCCAAGATCGCGAACGCACCGGCGGGCAGCGACGCGCAGAAGCTGGGCTCCTACTACCGCGCCTGCATGGACACGGACGCGATCGAGAAGGCCGGCACGACGCCCGTCGCGCCGCTGCTCGACGCGGTCGCCGCGGCGCACGACGTTCCGTCGCTGACGACGACGATCGCGACGCTCGAGCGCAGCGGCGTCGACGCCGGCTTGCGGCTCGGCTCGCGCGCCGACACGAAGAACTCCTCGAAGCAGATCGCCGCAATCGGGCTCGGCGGCCTCGGGCTGCCGGACCGCGACTACTACTTCAACGAGGGCGAGCGCTTCGGGACGATCCGCACCGCGTATCACGACTACGTCGCGACCCAGCTGCGCAACCTCGGCGACGACGAGGCGAAGGCGAACGCCGAGGCGACCGCCGTGATAGCGCTCGAGACCGCGATCGCGAAGGCGACGCCGAAGCGCGCCGACCTGCGCGACCCGTACAAGCTCTACAACCCGACGCCGGTCGCGCAGCTCGCGACGATCGCACCGCACGTTCCGTGGAAGAGCTTCTTCAGCTCGTTCGGCGCGCCGGCGTTCGACACGGTGAATCTCACGGTCCCCTCCTTTGTCACCTCGTACGACGAGCTGCTGGCGACCACGCCGATCGACACCTGGAAGGCGTACCTGCGCTTCCACGTCGCCGACGACTACAGCGGCAGCCTTCCGAAGCGCTTCGAGGACGCCGGCTTCGGCTTCCGCAGCGGCGTCCTGCTCGGCGTGAAGGAACAGCTCCCACCCTGGCAGCGCTGCACCGCGGCAACCGACGCCGCGCTGCGCGATGTACTCGGCAAGGCGTACGTGAGCACCGCGTTCCCCGCGTCAGCGAAAGCGCGCGCGCAAGAGCTGGTGAACAACCTGCAAGCGACGCTGCATGACGACATCGGGACGCTCTCGTGGATGAGCCCGCAGACGAAGCAGCAGGCCGTCGTGAAGCTCGCCGCGTTCACGAAGAAGATCGGCTACCCCGACAGGTGGGAAGACTACTCCACGCTGCAGATCCCGAACGGCGCGCCGTACGCGTCCGACGTGATCGCCGTGCGCCGTTGGAACGACGCCCGCAACATCGCGCGCATCGGCACGGCGACCGACCGCGGCCGCTGGGGGATGACCCCGCCGACCGTGAATGCGTACTACAACCCCTCGAACAACGAGATCGTCTTCCCGGCCGGGATCCTCGAGCCGCCGTTCTTCAACGCGACGGCCGACGACGCGGTGAACTACGGCGCGATCGGCGCGGTGATCGGCCACGAGATGACGCATGGCTTCGACGACCAGGGCCGCCAGTTCGACGCGCAGGGCAATCTGCGCGACTGGTGGACGCCTAGCGACGCGGCGGCGTTCAAGACGCGCGCGCAGTGCATCGTCGATGAGTTCGACGCGTTCGAGCCGGTGGCGGGAACGCACGAGAACGGCCGCCTGGTGCAGGGCGAGGCGATCGCCGACCTCGGCGGTCTCACGATCGCGTACAAGGCGTTCGAGCGCACCGCCGAGGCGAAGTCGCACAAGTCGATCGACGGCTACACGCCGGAGCAGCGCTTCTTCCTCGCGTACGCGCAGGTGTGGCGCTCGATCGGGACCGAGGGCATGATCCGCCAGATCGCGCTGACCAACGAGCACCCGTGGGACAAGTACCGCGTCCTCGGCACGCTCTCCAACATGCCGGAGTTCCAAGCGGCCTTCCACTGCGCCGCAGGCGACAAGATGGTCCGCGCCGCGCGTTGCCAGATCTGGTAGCTACGGCGCGTCTGAACGAACGTCTTCAGGCGCGGGCGACCCGGCCTGAGGACGGTCGTGCGGCGCGTTCGCGGCGGCCGCGGTCCCCGGACCGCCGCCCGCGCCGGTGAACTCGCCGGTGTTGCTCAAGCCGCCGCCGTCGTAGCCGCTCGCGCCGCCGGCGCCGGCCGGTTTTGTGTCCGTGCGGTCCGCACGGTCATTACCAGCAGCCGCGGTGTCCCGTTCGTCGTTGCTCATGGATGCGATGTACCCGCACATAGGTCCCGCGTGCGCGGGACGACGCCGCCGTCTCGCGAACTCCGCACCATATGCTTCGCCGTACGACTCTTTTCGGACTGATCGCACTCGTCGCCGCGACACCGCTCGCCGCATCGGCCGGACCTGCGACGACGGACGTCGCGATCCGCACGTCGCTCGGCACGATCGTCGTTCGCGTCGAGGCGCGCCGCGCCCCGGTCACCGTGGCGAACTTCCTGCACTACGTCGACAGTCATACGTACGACAACGCGACGTTCTACCGCACGGTGCGTCGCGCGACTGAGCCGCGAGCCAGCATCGAAGTCATCCAAGGCGGCTTGAACCCGCAGGCTCCGAACCCGATGATCCATCCGATTCCCCTTGAGCCCACGTCGAGGACCGGCTTGCACAACGTGGACGGTACGATCGCGATGGCGCGCACCGCCGACCCGAACTCCGCGACGACCGAGTTCTTCATCGATATCGGCGACGATCGGTTCCTCGACGCCGGCGGCCCGCTCGGCCCCGGCTACGCCGCGTTCGGCAAGGTCATTCGCGGGATGGACGTCGTTCACAAGATCCATACCGCGCCCTCGGCCGGCGAATCACTCACGCCGCCAATCAAAATCATCTCGATAACGCGAGTGAGGTAACCCGACGATCCGCATTCCGGTCTCGAGCACGTGATTCACGGCTGATGCCCGAGCTGCCGGATATCGCCGCCTACATCTCCGCGCTGGAGCCGCGCATCGTCGGCCGGCCGCTTCTGCGCCTCCGGCTCGCGAACCCGTTTCTGCTCCGCACCGCCGAACCGCCGATCGCCGATGCCGAAGGTAAGACCGTGCGCGAGCTGCGACGGATTGGCAAACGGATCGCGATCGGGCTCGACGACGATCTCTGGCTGGTGCTGCATCTGATGATCGCGGGCCGCCTCCACTGGCGACTGCCGGACGCGAAGCTCGCCGGACGGAACGCGCTGGCTGCGTTCGACTTCGCCGACGGGTCGCTCGTCCTCACCGAGGCCGGCTCGAAGCGCCGCGCCTCACTGCACCTCGTTCACGGCGAAACGGCGTTGCAGGCGCTCGATCCGGGCGGAATCGACGTGTTCGCGAGCGATCTCGACGCCTTCCGTACCGCGCTCACCGCGGAGAACCGGACGCTGAAGCGCGCGCTGACCGACCCGCGCATCCTGAGCGGGATCGGGAACGCCTACTCCGACGAGATCCTCCACGCGGGACGCCTCTCGCCCGTCAAACTGACGCGCGCGCTCGACGAATCCCAATGGAAACGCCTCTTCGCCGCGACGCGCGAGACGCTCCGGCTCTGGATCGACCGCCTCCGCGACGAAGCGGATGCGGCGTTCCCGGAAAAAGTCACCGCGTTCCGCGACGACATGGCCGTCCACGGCCGCTACGGCAAGCCGTGCCCGGCGTGCGGGGCGCCGATCCAGCGCATCCGCTACGCCGACAACGAAACCAACTACTGCCCCGGGTGTCAGACCGAGGGGACGATTCTCGCCGACCGCAGCCTCTCGCGCCTGCTCGGCTCCGACTGGCCCCGCACGCTCGACGAGCTTGAGGCACTGAAAAAATCGTGAAATGCGGATCGAACACGCCGCTTTGACCGTTACGCACTTGCTGAGCGTAACGTCTGCCCGGCCATAATGATCAGTGCGCCGAAGAGCACGAACAAGCCGACGTAGATGTAACCGAGCCGTAGTTGCACCGTGGCGACGTCATCCCGATCCCAAATCGAATACCGGCGGTCGTCGAACGTAGTCCCCGAGGCGTGTTTTATCATGTCCTCCGCACTTGGGGGGCCGTTCCTCACCTTTTTCAACCGCTCGTAGATAAGTGCGCCAGTGGCAGAATACGAAGCACCGATCACATATCGCATAACTGAGCCGTCAGCACGTTTATGTTCGCGGACGAAATGAGCACCTAACGAGAGATACCAGTAGAAGACGACGGCGCTCGCGACCAGCGTAGCGACGGAGAGCACAGCCCAGCGCGCAGTGTGCCTTCGAGACGAGTATCGCAAAAATGGCGCGAGGATAACCGCAATTACGACCGCTACGAAGAACTTGCCGAACTTCGGTAGCATATCGTTCGGGCCGAGATCGAATGGAGGTGGAAGCAAGAATGCAGCCAGTTCTGCACCGACCAGACCGGCGGCTGCGACTGCTATGCTCCAGGCGTCCAGCGACTTCCCGAAAATCCCCGTACGGGGACCATTTTGCCCTCCCTTCATTAGTCTAGCCGACTTCGAGATAGATGGTCTGCGATGGCGGGATGCTAGTTCCACTGATCTCACGCTCGATGAGGACGCGATGCTTCCCTGGAATATTGACCCAGAAGTAATAGAAGCCAGGCGTCATTTCCCTATGACACGGCGTCGGGTCTCCAAAGATGAAGCTGGGCTCCGCCTTATCCACATCTAGCCAGTAATTTGCCAAGACGAAATAGCCGCCAACCTCCGTTCCCTTCGCCATCGTCTTCACGGTTACCATCACCGTGTCGCCATACTCACCGATCGTCGTTGCGTCGAGCTTGCTCGCCTGATTGTACTTTGCATTGAGATCTCGCTCCGCAGGGCGAGTGGCTGCAATTCTTCCAGCGGTCGTGGCCGACTGTTTCGCACGCGCTAGCGCGTTCGCGTCCCGCGCTAGTGAATCCGCGTACTCGTCACTAACGGGTACATTCTCGACGCGCTTCTTGAGAGCTGCTTGGACTTTGACCAAGGAGCTGAAGTCTTTCCGCGACTGTGGCGACGCAGCGCTCAAAGCCTTCGAATTCGCGTTCAATTTAGAGAACGCACCGGAAACCGCCGCCGGAGCTGCGACCGTGAGCGTCGGCGGCGCCGGAGAAGGAGTTTGCGCATTGACTCGCGCGCTAAGCAGTACCCCAGCGGCGACGATGCTCGTGATGAACCGGACCATCACAACCTCCCGGCTCCGCGTTGAGCCCAGGCTTGGACGTCACGGTCCGAGCCTTCGGGAGGGATACGACGTCTACCTCGTTGGCCAAGATGACCTTCCGACGGAAATCGAAAAAGACCGCACCGTTCGGTGCGGCCTTTTTTACTAGCAAACGAGGGCTTACTTGACGCTGACTTTCGCGCCGGCTTCCTGAAGCTTCTTGGCGATAGCCTCGGCTTCGTCTTTCGGGATGCCTTCCTTGACCGGCTTGGGAGCGCTCTCAACGAACGCCTTCGCCTCGGTGAGCCCGAGCGAGGTGACTTCGCGAACGGCCTTGATGACCTTGATCTTCT
>DATHLN010000093.1:0-10927 GCA_035488115.1 Candidatus Limnocylindrales bacterium
CGGCACGACGGCTGAGGCGTTCGCGCTGATCGACGAGGTCGGAGCACCGAACTTCGAGCTGCAGTTCGACGTCTACCACGCGCAGCGCGCCGAAGGAAACATCATCGCGACGATCCGCGCGCACGCCGCGCGGATCGGTCACGTGCAGATCGCCGACAGCCCGGGGCGCAACGAACCGGGAACGGGCGAGCTCGCGTGGGAACGGATCCTGCCGGTCTTCGACGAGGTCGGATACGACGGCTGGATCGGCGCGGAGTACCGCCCCTCGTTCCCCGTCCCGCAGACGTTCGTCTGGCTCGACGCCTTTCGCCCGCACGAGGTCGCAAGAACCTGACATGTCCGCAGATGCGCAGCGCAAACCCGTGATCGGCTTCATCGGACTCGGCATCATGGGCAAGCCGATGGCGAAGAATCTCCTCGCCGCCGGCTATCCGCTCGTGGTGCTGAACCGCTCGCGCGGCCCCGTCGACGAGCTGGTCGCGCTCGGTGCGCATGCCGGCACGACGCCGCGCGACGTCGCCGCGCGCAGCGACGTGGTAATCACGATGCTGCCCGACTCGCCGGACGTCGAAGCCGTCGCGCTGGGCGACGACGGAATCGCCGCCGGAGCGAGGAATGGCGCGCTGTGGATCGACATGAGCACGATCGCGCCTGCGACCACGAAACACGTCGCCGAAGAGCTCGCGCGCAAAGGCGTCGAGCCACTCGACGCGCCGGTGAGCGGCGGCGAAAAGGGCGCGATCGACGCGGCGCTGTCGATCATGGTCGGCGGCGGCGAAGCGGCGTTCGCGCGCGCGAAGCCGATCTTCGAGGTGCTCGGGAAGAACATCGTGCACGTCGGCGAGCTGGGCGCCGGACAGGTCACGAAGGCATGCAATCAGATCGTCGTCGGCGTGACGATCGAAGCCGTCGCCGAAGCGCTCGCGCTCGCCGAAGCCTCCGGCGTCGACCCCGCGAAGGTGCGCGCCGCGCTGCTCGGCGGCTTCGCGCAGAGCAAGATCCTCGAAGTGCACGGCCAGCGCATGATCGACCGCACGTTCAACCCCGGCTTCAAGTCGAAGCTGCACCGCAAGGACATGAACATCGCCGCGAACGCCGGCGACGAGCACGATCTCGACCTCGCTGCGGCCAAGCTCGTCCGCGAACGCTTCGACGCGCTGATCGCCCGCGGCGACGGCGATCGCGACCACAGCGCGTTGTTCGCGCTCTACGCGGACGCGGTGCAGGCACCGTAACCGTAATGTCATGCTGAGCTTGTCGAAGCATGACAGGATCTCGTGCACGAGGGGCGCGATGCGCTCTCACCCTTCGACAGGCTCAGGGTGACCTAGGGTAAGCGCGCGGTGAGCGGCGGCGACGTCGCCACGCGCGAGGTCGTACCAGGCCAGCACGTCGGCATTGAAACGCAGCAGCTGGTGCATCGGTAGCGCGGCGAGCTCGCCGAAGGTGCGCGCACCGATCAGCCGCAGCCGCAACATCACGTCGGGATCGACGCAGACCAGTTCCAACGGCGCGTCAGCCAGGAACGTCGCTTCCGCGCCCGGCCGGCACACAGCGTCGCCGCCGCGGTGCGTCGCCACGAACGCTATGAGCTTGGTCGCGCCGGCGCCGCACCGCGGGCGCAGGGCGAAGGGCTCTATGACGTCGTGGACCATCGCGAACCAACGCGCTGCGGAGTCGCCGCGCGGAATCCGGACGAACGCCAGCCCGGGCCCGCCGTCGTCGACCGGCGCGGGCAGCCGCGCGAGCTGGTCCAGCACACGGCGCCAGTCGCGAGCCGCACGGACCGGGTCATCGACGGCGACGGCGGCGCGCGGCGCCGCGCGGACGGCCTCGCGCATCGTCATCCCGGGCCGGACGCCGCGCATTTCGGCGGCCGCGGTCGCCTCGAGCACGCGCCTTCGGCCGAAGCGCTCGATCAGGTACGCGGGAGCGTCAGGGTCGACGGCGTGCCGCAGCGAGGCCGCGAGCCGGAAGCAGGGCAGCCGAACACCGACGGTCACCACCCCGACCCCGGGCTCGGGTGATGCTGCATGGGAGCATCACTATATCGAACATACGTTCGATATTCAAGAGGGCCGCGGTCCTATTCCGCGGTCCAGGTCAGGAGCTCTCGGCGATCGGGCTTCGGGAAGCGGGCCTTGGTCTTGATCGCCTCGAGGTAGCGCCGTTTCCCAGCCCGATTGCCCTTGCCGATCAGGACCGCCCCGACGAAGCGGTCGTCGAGGAAATAGAGCGCGCGGTACCAGCCCTTGTCCTTGTCGACGTGCATCTCGGTTTCGATGTCGTCCCGGTATTCCGGCGAAAGCCCGAACTGCGTGATCGTCTGCCCGCTGAAGACCAGCGAGCTGTACTCTGGGACGGTGTCGAACTTCTTGCGCTCACCGCCGTTCGCGTACGCGGCCATGTTGTGCGCGGCGAGTTTGCCGTGCGCGCCGGCGCTGTTCCAGGTCCCCATGCGATAGTGCTGCTCGGCGATCGGGTCGTAGAACTCGGCCGCGTCGCCGGCCGCGAAGATCCCCGGCACCGCGGTCTCGAGGTGCTCGTCGGTGACGATCCCGGTGCGCGTCTCGATCCCGGTCCCTTCGCAGAGCTCCATGTTGATCGTCAAACCCAGCCCTATCCCGACCAGATCGGCGTCGATCGTGTCGCCGCCGGTCGTCACGACTTTCGTCACCGCACCGTTCGAGCGGATCATCTCGCGAACTTCCTGACCGAAGTGCAGGTGCACGCCGTCGGCGCGCGCCGCGTCGTGCAGCAGCTCGCCCGCCGCTTCGTCCAACATGCGGCGCAAAAAGCGCGGCCCGCGGATCAGCCAGTGCGTCTCGACGCCGCGCGAGACGAACGCTTCGGCCAGCTCGTAGGCGATGAACGAACCGCCGACCGCGACGCCGACCTTGGCCGTCTCGAGCGCGTGCGAGATCGCGAGCGTGTCGCTCATGTACTGAAAGTTGTAGACGTTGCCCGCGCCCTCGGAGCCGGGAGCCGTCGACGGATTCGGCCGCCCGCCGGTCGCGATCAGCAGCGCATCCCAAGGATATTCGCTGCCGTTCGCCACGACGGTCTTCTCGGCGACGTTCACCTTGTCGACGCGCGTCGAGAGGTGCAGCTCGATGTTCAGCTTCTCGTGCCAGGCGACGTCGCGCATGATCACCTTCTGCTCGGTGACCTGCCTGCGCAGCAGCGGCGGGAGCGCGATGCGGTTGTAGAGACAGTACGGTTCGTCGGCGAAAAGGACGATGGAACATGCAGGATCCGCCTTGCGGAGCTGCTCCGCGCAGGTGGTCCCCGCGAATCCGTTGCCGACGATGACGTACCGACGCTCTGCCACGCTCCCCCTGATTGGCGCTCCGTGAACCCGCGCCTCGTCAACCTGCTCGCGAGCTTCATCCGCGGCAGCGGCGACTACGCGCTGGCGCGGCTGGAGTTCAGCATGCGGTTCGCGGGGCGGCCGGCGCCGCCGGTGCTGGAGCGGCTGCCCGACGCGTCCGAGGCGACGCTGCGCGCGCGCTGGGACGGGATCGAGGACCAGCTCGCCGCGATCCGCGCCTACGTGAAACAGGTCGAGTCCGGCGCCGGTAGCGAGGAGCGGTCCGACCCCGCGTTCCGCTGGCTGCGCCGGACGGTACGGGAGCTCGACCAGTACGCACGCGCGCTGCGCTGGGTCTTGACCGTCCACGGCGGGGACTTGGCGCCTTAGGAGAACAACTGCCCGCTATGGATTCTTCATTCTTGAGCCGAGCGCTCGAGCAGGCGAAACAGCTTCAGAAGATCGCCGCCGACGCGGCCGCAAAAGGCTACGAACAGGCCAAGCCGCTCGTCCAAGAGGGCGTCGCGAAGGCCCACGAGCTGCAGAAGACGATCATCGAGCAGACCCCGAACATGACCGCCGCCGCGCAGCAGCAGGCGAACGCGGCGATGGAGCACGCGGGTGCGTTCATCGCGACCGGCAAGACGGTCCTCGAAGCCGGCGCGGCGCAGGCGCAGACGCACCTCTCGACCTTCGCCGAGCAGGCGAAGAAGGCGGCCGACGCGACGGTCAGCGCGGTCCAGTCCGCGACGCAGAAAGTCGGCGCCGGCGGAACGGCGACCGGCGCGGGCGCCGGCACCGGACCCGTGACTCCCGAGGCCGGCACGCCGGGCTCGGCGCCCCCGCCGGGGACCGCCTCGGGAACGGGAACACCGGGTAGCTCGACGCCGCTCTGATCGTCTGCGAAGCCGCGAGCGCGGCCAGTCGTTGCGCTAGCGGCCGGCCGCCTCGAACGGGGCGAGGCGTCAGCGGACTATTATGTCCGGTTTGGTCTTGCGGAGGTACGCCGGAATCAGCCGGTCGGGCGGGATGACGACGATCATGTAGTTGCGTGCCGGCTCGGACCGGTCGATGACAGCGTCGGCCGCGAAGTGACGCACGGCGCCGCTGGGTTCGACGACAACCGTCTCAGTCGCGCAGCGCGTGATCCGGGACTCCGCGTCTACGGCTTCCGTTTGCTCGAACGTGCCGCCATGCGGAGTCGCCGAGAATTCGCGGATGCGAATGCTCCGACGAACATATACCCGACTGCCCACTTCGAGCGGAACGTGTCTGTGTTCGCCGAGCGGATCGATGCGGCTCGGAAAATCAACAAATCGGATCTGCGGCCTGCAAGTCTCTCTCGCCTGCGGCTCAGACGACGCCACCGTCGAAAGGATGGTCACGGCCGCGACCAAGACGTAGAGATCAGCGGACATACACATCCGGCCGCGCGGACCGGAAATAGTCGGGCATCGGCGACTCCGGATCGACGACGACATACTTGTATGCCCGCGCACTGCGCTCGACCGTCGCGATCGGCGACGGGTGCCATTTCGACCCGTCCGGCTCAACCACCAGGGTCTCGCCGCCAAGCCGCGTGATCGTCGAAGCGGCATCGACCAGGATTGCTTGCTCCACGACACCGGCCGCGCGGCTTCGGATAAGTTGACGAATCACGAGCTGCGGCCGAAAGTACAACCTGCTACCGACCTTCATCGCGACATGATGATGCGTCCCATCACGGTCGATCGCCGGTGGAAAATCGACGTAAGCCACTCGGCCCACACCCAGCAAGTGCGACTTGCGATAAGAAGAACGCCGTCGCAAGAACACGATACAGCATTACAGAACTCCCGCGTCGGTATACTGTAGCTCAAGATTACCACGAAGAACGAGCCAGGCACAAGCCCTTTCAAGGACATAGCTACGAAATTGCGGTGAGTGCCGCCGCTCGTGGCGCCGGAACCGCCAACCGCACGAAGGCGTCGAGCGCGCGGGGCTCACGCAGTAGCTCGTGCGCGCGTGGCGAGTCCGTTGCGCGCGCGTGGCGTTCGACGAGATTGCAAAGGCGTTCGCGCGCGTCGTCGTCGAGCTCGTGCGCGATGAGCGGGGTGGGGCCGACGCGCACGGCGTCCTCGCGCAGGACGAACAGCTCGCCGCCGGTCATCCCGCTCGCGAGGTTTCGGCCCGTCGAGCCGAGGATCGCCACGGTGCCCTTCGTCATGTACTCGCACGCGTGGTCGCCCGCGCCTTCGACGAGGACCGTCGCGCCGCTGTTGCGGACTGCGAGCCGCTCGCCGGCGGCGCCGCGCACGAACGCTTCGCCGCCGCGCGCACCATAGAAGCACGCGTTGCCGATCGCGGGCTCGTCGGCAGTCCCGGCGCCGCGGACGATCAGCGTTCCGCCGCTCATCCCTTTGCCGGCACCGTCGTTCGCTTCACCGTCGAGCTCCAGCGTCAGCCCGGAGGCGAGGAAGGCGCCGAAGCTCTGTCCCGCACTGCCCTGGTAGCGGTACGTCGCCGGCGCGACATCCTCGCCGCGCGCGCGGCGCAGCGTGACGTCGTACGCGATCCGCGCCGCGACGGCGCGATCGGCCGGCGTGATCCGCTGCGTCTCGCCGGGAACCGCTTCGTCGTCGAGATGCGCTCGGTCGAGCGGCGCAAAATCTTTCGGCGCGCGCGTGTCGGGGAGGCGCAGCAGCTCGTCCAGGTCGACGCCGGCGCTGCGGTCGTAGCGCGGCCGCACCAGATCGCCGCGGCCGCGAATCTCTTCGAGCGAGCGCGCGCCGAGCGCGGCGAGGCGGCGCCGCACGTCGCGCGCGACGAAGCGCAGGAACGTCGCGGCGTCTTCCGCCGTTCCGGGGAACTTCCCGCGCAGCACCGCGTCCTGCGTCGCGATCCCGACCGGGCACGTGTTCAGATGGCATTGGTGCGCGTAGATGCAGCCGAGCGCGATCAGCAGCGCGGTGCCGAAGCCGAACATGTCGGCGCCGAGCATCGCGGCAAGGATCACGTCGCGCCCCGTCTTGAAGCCGCCGTCGACGCGCAGCTTCACCCGCCCGCGCAGGCCGTTCGTCACCAGCGTGTGGTGCGTCTCCACGAGGCCGAGCTCCCACGGCAGACCTGCGTGCTTGATCGAGCCGAGCGGCGATGCGCCCGTCCCGCCGTCGTGGCCCGCGACGTGCACGACGTCGGCGCGCGCTTTCGCGACGCCGCTCGCGACGTAGCCGATCCCCGACTGCGCGACGAGCTTCACCGCGATCGTCGCCTTCGCGTTCGCGCGGCGCAGGTCGTAGATCAGCTGCGCGAGATCTTCGATCGAGTAGATGTCGTGGTGCGGCGGCGGCGAGACGAGCGACTGGCCCTTCACCGCGCCGCGCAGCGCCGCGATCTCTTCCGTCACCTTGAAGCCGGGGATCTGACCGCCCTCACCCGGCTTCGCGCCCTGCGCTATCTTGATCTCGAGCTCTTCCGCGGTCGCCAGGTACTCGGGCGCGACACCGAAGCGCGCCGAGGCGACTTGCTTGATCGCGTTGAGCGTGCGCGCCGGATCCTCGCCGCCCTCGCCGCCGTTGCTGCGCGCGCCGGCCAGCTTCGCGCCGAGCGCGACCGCCTCGTGCGCCTCCGGGCCGAGCGCGCCGAGCGACATCGCGGCCGTCACGAACCGCGCCGCGATCGCGTCCTCGGACTCGACGTCGCCGAGCGCGAGCGGGTCGCCGATCGGGACGGGCTCGACGAGATCGCGCAGCGCGATCGTCTCGCGCTGCTCGAGCTGGTCGGAGAGCGCGAGGAACGCCGCCTCGTCGCGCGCGACGATCGTCTTGCGCAGATTCTTCAGCAGCGGCGGATCGAAATGGCGCTTCACGCCGTCGCGGCGGTAGCGGAACAATCCGCGCTGCGGCGGCTCAGCGCCCTCGCGGGCGAGCGCATCCCACGCGCGCAGGTCTTCTTCGATGTGCTCGAACGTCAGCGTCTGGACGTGCGTCGCCATCCCGGGGAAGCACGTCTGCACGATCTCTTCGTGCAGCCCGAGCGTCTCGAACGTCTGCGCTCCGACGTACGAGCGCAGCGTGCAGATGCCGAGCTTCGCCAGCACCTTCACCAAACCGGTGCGCAGCGTCTCGAGGAGCACGCTCGCCGAGCCGGTCTCGGCGACCGCGGCGCGCGCCGCGAGCCACGGCGTCATCACGTTGGCGCCCGCGGCGATCACCGCGGCGCAGCCGTGCGCGTCGCGCGCGAACCCGTCGCAGGCCGCGATCGACGCCTGCATGCGCAGCCCCGCCGCGGTGAGCCGCTGGTGCACCGCGCCCGCAGCGAGCACCGCCGGAACCGGCAGCACCGCGTTGCGGTCGTCGAGCACCAGATACGTCTTGCCGTCGCGCACGGCGTGCTCGGCCTCGTCGCAGATCGCGGCGATCCGCGCGCGCAACCGCGTCGCGCCACAGTCCAGAGCGATGCGGTGCTCCTCGAGCCGCGTGTCGAAGCGCAGCGAGTCGAACGCGCCTTCGCCGAGCAGCGCGGTGTCGATCGAGACGATGCTGCCGGGCGCCGGCACGTCGCCGTTCGTGTCGCCGCTCCCGACCCACGCGCGCATGTCGAAGACGAACCCCTCGCGCAGCGCGTCGATCGGCGGGTTCGTCACCTGCGCGAAGCGCTGCCGCAGATACTCGGTCACCGGCAGACGGCGCTCGAGGAACGCGGGCGCCGCGTCGTCGCCCATCGACCACATCGGCTCGTTCCCGCCGGCGAGCGGCGAGACGACTTGCTTCAGCTCGTCCGCGGTGTAGCCGAAGCGCACCAGATCGCATCTCAGTTGCGCGGGCTCGGGCGCCGGCGGGCGTTCCGGCGGCATCTCGAAGTGCCAGGATGCGACAATCTTGGTGAAGTCGGCGTTCTGCCGGCGCAGCGCGCGAAACTCGTCCGGCCGGATGAGCTCGCCGGTCGCGAAGCGCACGAGGATGCGTTCGCCGGGGCCGAGCCGGCCGCGCTCGACGATCGGGTCGTCGCCGAAGTCGATCACGCCGGCTTCCGAAGCCGCGAGCACTTTCCCCGACTCGGTGCGGCACCAGCGCAGCGGTCGGAACCCGCTGCGGTCGAGCGCGGCGCCGACCCGGTCGCCTTCGGCGAAGACGATCGCCGCCGGACCGTCCCACGGCTCGACGGTCGGGATGTGCGCGTCGTAATACGCGCGCAGGCGCTCGTCGCCGTCGATCGCGGGCGAGAGCATCAGATCGACCGCCTCGTCGACGCGGTAGCCGGCGCCGACCATCGCGTCGAGCGCGACGTCGAACTCCAGCGAGTCGCTCGCGCCGCCCGGCGAGAGAACGCCGCGCGCGCGCATCCAGGCGCGGTTCCCGGTGATCGTGTCGATCTCGCCGTTGTGCGCGATCGTGCCGAACGGCTGCACGAGCCGCCAGCTCGGCGACGTATTGGTGCTGAAGCGCTGGTGGAACACCGCGTAGCGCGACGCGCACAGCGGATCGCGCAGGTCGGCGAAGTACGCGCCGAGCTCGCTCGACGAGAGCAGCGCCTTGTAGACGACCTTCGTCGTCGAAGCGCTGACCAGGGTCGCGACGTCGCCGGCGTCGCGCAGCGTGCGGATCACGGCGCGCCGCACCGCGCGCATCCGCTCGCGCGCGTTCCCCGGTCCGACGTCGACCAGCAGCTGCTCGTACGTCGGCGCGCTGGCGGCGGCGTGCTTCCCGAGGACGTCGCGGTCGACCGGCGGGACGCGCCAGCGCATCGGCTTGACGCTCTCGCCCCGGATCGCGTGCTCGATCTTCGCGCGCATCGAGGCGGCGAGGTCCTCGTCGACCGGGAGGAAGACGCACACGGCCGCGAGGTGTTGCTCGGGGACGCGGACGTGCACGTCGGCGAGGTAGCGCTGGAAGATCGCGCGCGGCGTCTCGAGGAGGATCCCGGCGCCGTCGCCGGTCCGGCCGTCCGCGGCGCGGGCCCCGCGGTGCTCCATCGCGCCGACTGCCGCGAGGGCGAGGCGGACGACCTCGTGGCTGGGCGCGCGGTGCGCGAGATCCGCTAGGAACCCGACTCCGCAGGCGTCGTGCTCGACTCCGTCCTGCCGCATCTGACCATCGACGATACGGCCAACCGGCTCACCGTGTCATTCGACAAACGGTGTACGGTCAGGGCCGAATGGCGAATCAGCGGCGCTTGCGTTTGGCGTTGTGGCTATGCGCGAGGATCACCGTGCGCCGCACCGCGGACCTCAGCTCCGCGCCGACCGGCGGCTGCGCGGAGAGATGTTTCTTCGCGGCGCGGCGCCAGTGCAGCGAGCGGGCCTCGAGCCGGACGTCTCGGCCTTCGCGCCGAGCGGCTCCGATCGTGGTCGCCAGCGCGTCCATCTCGGTCTCGCCGAGAACGTCGACGTCGCGGACATCCACGATGACGGCGGCGTTCCGGGCGCCGGCGAGGCCGCGCTCGAGCGCACCGAACGCGGCGACGAGATCGGCGTCGAGCACGCCGATCAGACGAACGACGACCGGCGCGGATACGGGCTGCGGCAGGGGTGCGTACACGAAATCACTCCTTGGCGGGTTCTACCGACGGTACGCTCGCCGGCTGGGAACGGTTCAGGTCCAGGATGAGAGTCCGCTGAGAAAAAACCGCGCCCGTCACCCTGAGCTTGTCGAAGGGTGAGAGACGGTCTCGAGCGTCAGCATCGTCTCTCATGCTTCGATCCTTCGACAGGCTCAGGACAGGCTGAGCTCAGCATGACATTATGGCGTGAGGCCGAGCGCGACCATCATCCGGTAGCCGACGTCGAGCGCGCGCTCGTCGATGTCGAAGCGGGCGTTGTGGTGCGGGAACGAGGTGTCGAGGCCGCCGCGCGCGCCGACGATGAAGTACGCGCCGGGGCGCTCGTTCTGCATGAACGACATGTCCTCGGCCCACATGACGATGTCGTGCTCGACGACGTTCTGCGCGCCGAGCTCGGCGCGGCCGACCGCGCGCACGACGTCGTTGATTTCACGAGCATTGACGGTGGGCGGGTACGACCAGTGATAGTCGAAGTCGTACTCGAACCGCAGCGCCGTCGAGAGCCCCTCGAGGATGCGGCGCATCCGCTCGGGGAGCGACTTGCGGACCTCGGCGTCGAACGCGCGCACCGTTCCCTTCATCTTCGCTTCGTCGGGGATCACGTTGAAGGTCGTCCCGCTGGTGAACTGCCCGACGGTGACCACCGCGGGATCCTTCGGCGCGATCTCGCGCGAGACGATCGTCTGCAGCATCGTCACGACGTAGGCGCCGGCCGCGACCGGATCGACCGCGAGCTGCGGCATCGCGCCGTGCCCGCCTTTGCCGCGGATCGTCAGATCGAACTCGTCGGCCGAGGCGAAGAACGCGCCGTCGCGCACGCCGATCTTCCCGACGTCGAGGCCGCTGTAGAGATGCAGCGCGAAGGTGCGGTCGACGTGCGGGCCCTCGAGCGCGCCGTCGTCGATCATCTTCTTCGCGCCGGCGTGGCCCTCTTCACCGGGCTGAAAGCAAAACACGAGCGTCCCGGGAACCTCGGCCCGCCGCGCCGCCAGCGCTCGCGCGGCGGCGAGCAGGATCGAGACGTGCCCGTCGTGCCCGCACGCGTGCATGACGCCGGCACGCGCCGACTTGTACGGC
>DATHLN010000094.1:0-15840 GCA_035488115.1 Candidatus Limnocylindrales bacterium
GGCCGCTGCCAGAAAGGGCGAGGCCGCCTCACGGCGGCCTCGTTTTCTTGGCCCGGTCTGAGTTATTTCTTACTTCCGCTTATCAAGCGGCGACGCGCCGCGGAACTTCGCGCTTCTCGTCGAGATCGAGCAGATCGGGCCACGTCGTCACGTCGGTGCGGTCGGGCGCAACCTCGCCGCGCAACTCGAGGAAGTACGCCTCGGCGGGCGAGCCGGGCGCCGGACCGTGCCCGAGGAACTCGGCGTTGAACGCCTCGATCTCGTGCGGGGACTTCTTCGCGACGAACGGCTTCAGGTAGGCTTCGATCTCGGACTCGCTCTGCGCGCCTTTGATCGCGCCGAGCAGCGCGTCGCCCTCGACGCCGAGGAAGCCGAACACGCCCTTGTCCATCGGGCAGTCGAAGTTGTACTCGCCGTTGAGGCCGCCGGCGAGCGCGATCCCCTTGTCGACGGCGCGCCCGAGCTGGACGACGCCGAGATACTTCTCGCGGACCGAGCGGGGATACGATGTGGTCAGGTCTCGTTTCAGCATGACGAACGGTTCGACCGGATGCGCGCGGACGAAGTTGCGCCGTGCCGCTCGTCAGGCACGCGCGGCGGCGAGCACGGCGTCGTACGCGCCCTGGACGTCGTGAACGCGCTCGAACCCGTCGGGCGGCGTCCCCTGCCACATCATGCCACGCTGGCTCATTCTGAAGGGCACGTACGGACCGAACAACAGCGTCCCCGTACCGTCGCCGCGGCGGTCGATGCGAACATCCCCGAGCGTCGGGCCGCTGAAGCGGCGGGTTGCACCTCCGATTCCGCGCGTGACGACGTACGCGGCGCGGTCGGTGACGAGATACCGCGTTCGCGAGCGCACGTACGCGTCCCACACGAAGCGACCGGCGATCATGTAGAGCCCGGCGGCGACGAACGGAATCCCCCAGACGATCATGAACGGGACGCCCGTCCGAACTGCCATGGACTCCCAGAAGATCGCGAAACCGCCCCACAACAGTGAGAACGGCACGAGGAGCGCGTCGCTGCCGCGGAACACGATCCCGCTCGGCGGCGTCCCGCTCCACCGCACGGTCTCGCCGGGCGCGACCAGATCTTCGTCCCGGACGACGCCGGCGATCGACCACGTCACGCCGGCGCCGGTTCCTCGTCCTCGTCGCGCGCGTCGGTGGGCAGGGGGCGCTGGAGCGGGAACAGCAGCACGTCGCGGATCGAGGCGTTGTTCGTCAGCATCATGACCAAGCGGTCGACGCCGATCCCGATGCCGGCGGTGGGCGGCATCCCGTACTCGAGCGCGGTGACGAAGTCCCAGTCGGGCGGCGGGACCTCTTCGTCGCCGGCCGCCTTCTCGGCGACCTGCAGCTCGAAGCGGCGGCGCTGGTCGTCGGGGTCGTTGAGCTCGGTGAACGCGTTCGAGATCTCCATGTGCGCCGCGAAGAGCTCGTAGCGCTCGGTGAGCTCGGGATCGTCTCGCATCCGCTTGGCGAGCGGCGAGAGCACGACCGGATAGCCGTAGACGAAGGTCGGCTGCAGCAGCTCGGGCTCGACGATGCGCTCGAAGAGCTTGTCGAGCGCGTGCGCGTGCGTCGGCGACTCGGGGATCCCGTAGTCGCGCAGCAGCGCGAACGCCGCCGCCGGATCGAGCAGCTGCTCGCGCTCGAGGCCGCCGTACTCCTTGAACGCCTCCAAGTAGCCGATCCGCCGGAAAGGCGTCGCGAACGAGAGCGCGTCCTCGCCGTGCATGAACGTCTCGCTCCCGTGCACCGTCCGTGCGAGATGCGCCATCAGCTCCTCGTTGAACTCCATCATGTCGCGCACGTCCCAGTACGCGGCGTAGAGCTCGAGCATGGTGAACTCGGGGTTGTGGGTGCGGTCGATCCCCTCGTTGCGGAACGTGCGGCCGATCTCGTAGACGCGCTCCATCCCGCCGACGATCAGCCGCTTGAGGTAGAGCTCGGTCGCGATGCGCAGCTTCAGCTCGATGTCCAGCGCGTTGGAGCGGGTGACGAACGGGCGCGCGGACGCGCCGCCGGCGAGATTCAGCAGCACCGGCGTCTCGACTTCGGAGAACCCGCGCGCGTCGATGAAGCGGCGCATCTCGGCGACGATCTTCGAGCGCAGGAACATCACGTCGCGCACGTGCGGGTTCACGATCAGGTCGACGTAGCGGCGGCGGTAGCGCTTCTCGACGTCCTGCAGCCCGTGCCACTTGTCGGGGAGCGGCTGCAGCGAGGTGCCGAGCAGCTCGAACGAGCGCACGTAGAGCGAGAGGTCGCCGGCCTTCGTGCGGAAGACGAAGCCGGTCGCGCCCACGATGTCGCCGCGCTCGATCTCCTTCGCGAGCGCGAACGCCTCCTCGCCGACGTCGTTCGCGCGGACGAAGAGCTGGAAGCGCCCGGTGCGGTCGTGCAGGTCGAAGAAGATCACCTTGCCCTGACCGCGCACCGCCATGATCCGCCCGGCGAGCGACCAGCTCTCGTCCTCGGCGCGGCCCTGCTCGGCGAGCGTCGCGTACGTTGCGGCAAGCTCCGCCGCGTGCGCGCTGACGTCGTACCGGGTCGCGGCGAACGGGTCCACGCCGCGCTCGCGCAACGCGGCCAGCCTGGCGCGGCGCGCTGCTACGAGATCGGGCATCGCGCCGTTACGAGGCTTTCTTGGTTTTCTTCGGGTCCTTGTTGATCGACTCGATCTTGTACTTCATCTGGCCGCGCGGCGTGGTGACGTCGACCGTCTCGCCCTTCTTGCGGCCCATCAGCGCGCGCCCGAGCGGCGACTCGTTCGAGAGCCGCGCGTTCTTCGGATCCGCTTCGGCGGAGCCGACGATCGTGAACTCGTGCGAGGTGCCGGAGCTGGTCTCTTTGACCTTGATCGTCGCGCCCAGATGCACTTCGTCCGCGACGTAGTCGGAAGCGTCGATCACGCGCGCGTTGCGGATCATCGCCTCGAGCTTCAGGATGCGCCCCTCGACGAACGCCTGCTCTTGCTTCGCGTCCTCGTACTCGGCGTTTTCCGAGATGTCGCCGAACTCTTTGGCCTGACGGATGCGTTCGTTGACCTCGCGGCGGTGCACCGACTTGAGCTCGTCGAGCTCGTCCTCGAGCTTCTTCAGCCCGTCGCGGGTCAAAACGATTTCTTTGTCGTTCAAAAGCGACTCCCGGTCATGGTCCTGCCCCGGCCGATACGCCGCCGCGCACCACGCGGCCACGCCAGAGCGCCAGGGGAAGCCCGATGATTGCTGAGGCGATGACGAAACCCCTGGTCCATCCATCGTCCAATTTGGACGCCAGCAAGAGGACCAGGACGGCCGCCGCCGCCCCCGGGAGAACGGCCCCCGACCAGCGGGCGGTTCCTTCCTGCGCGAAGATGCGCACCGCCGCGGCGGCCGTCATCACGAACAGGGCGCCGGTGAACCATGCGGTCCCCTGAAGGACGTGGTCGAAGGTCTCGCGCGCCGCCGGCGAGAGCGCCGTCACCAGCGCGAACGCCAGCGAGATGGCCGTGATCACGCCGACTGCCCACGCGGGCTGCGCCCGCCGGTCCAGCTCGCCGAGCGCGCGCGGGAGCAGGCCGTCGCGGCCCATCGCGTAGACGCTCCTCGAAAGATAGACGAGCGTCGCTTGCAGCGAGGCGGCCAGCGAGACGAGGACCGTGACGACCAGCAGCCTCGGCCACAGGCCGCCGAGCAGGCCGCCGACGTACGCGAGCGCGTCGCTCTCGTGGTCGGCGAAGCCGCGCGCATCGCCGATGCGGGTGAAGGCCCAGGTCGCGCCCAGCAGCAGCGCGGCGTTCATCGCCAAGCCGACCAGCGCGCCGAACCCCGGCGCCGACGGTGCGCCGTCCGCCTCTTCCGCCGTCGACGCGCACGCTTCCCAGCCGTCGACCATCCAGACGCCGAGGACGATCGCCGACGCCATCCCCGTCCAGGTCGGGAAGCCGCCGGAGAACGCGACGGCCTCCGGGCGCGGTCGCCCCGCCGAGCCGAACGCCGCGCCCGCCAGCACCAGCACCTCGGCGGCGAACAGCACGAGCGCGAGGTTGGTCGTGGGGCGCAGACCGTACCAGAGCAGCAGGGCGGTTCCGACGATCCAGGCGGACGCGACCAGCGCGACCGCCGCGCCGTTCTGCGCGAGCGCCGGCGCGATCAGGTCGAGCGTGTACGTTCCGGCGGGCAGCGCCGTCGCGAGGATCGCAAAGAGGCTCGCAACGAGCAGAACCCAGGCGCCGTACGCGCCGGCCTCGGGGCCGAACGCCGCGCGGATCCACGCGTACGACGACCCGGCGTCGCGCATGCGCTCGCCGAGCCGTTTGTAGCCCGCCGCGATCATGGCCATCAGGACGGTGACGATCACGAGCGCGAGCCAGGTCCAGCGCCCGGTCGCCGCCAGCATCGCCGCGAGCGTCGTGGCGAGCGAGAACGCCGGTCCCATCGAGGCGCCGGCGACGACGACGAGATCGCGCAGGCCGAGGACGCGGCGAAGGTGCGCGCTTGCGCCCGAGGGGCTCGCCGCCGGCGTGTCGGCGCTCATCGCGCCTTGCGCAGCAGCGAGTTCCGGTAGCCGTAGAGCGCGTACACGCCGATCCCGATCGCGAACCAGATCAGGAAGCGCAGCCACGTGACCGGCTTGAGCCCTTCGATGGTCAGCCACGTGCACAGCGCGATCCCGATCACCGGGACCAGCACCGGACCGAACGGGACGCGGAACGGGCGCGGCGCGTCGGGGCGCGCGAAGCGCAGCGCCATCACGCCGGCGCACACGATGATGAACGCCGAGAGCGTCCCGATGTTGACGAACTCGAGCAGCACGCCCAGCGGCAGACCGGCGGCGAAGAGCGCGACGACCGCGCCGGTGAGCAGCGTGATCGTCACCGGCGTTCGCGTCCGCGCGTTGACGCGGCCGAAGGCGGGCGGGATCATACGGTCGCGCGACATCACGTAGAAGATGCGGATCTGCCCGAGCAGCGAGGTCAGCATCGATGCGGCCGCACCGGTCACCGTCCCGACGAGGACGAGACCGAACAGCCAACCCGCGTTGCCGTTCTTCATCACCGCGTCGACCATCCCGGACGCCGCGGCGACCTTGTCCCACCGGACGACGCCGACGGTGACGGCGGCGGCCGCGATGAACAGCACGGCGCCGACGATCAGCGACAGCACGATCGCCCGCGGCACGTCGCGGACCGGGTTGCGCGCCTCCTCGCTCGCGACGGTCACCGTGTCGAATCCGATGTACGCGAAGAACACCAGCGCCGCGCCGATCACGATCCCGTGGCCGCCGAGCGGGGCGAACGGCACGTACGCTGCGGGATGGATCGCGCCGCCGAGGGCCAGCACGAACACGCCGATCGCGACGATCTGCACGATCACGAGGATCAGGTTCGTCGCCGCGGACTCGCGGATTCCGATCGCGAGCACGACGGAGAGCGCGATCACCGCAGCAGCCGCGATGACGTCGACCTGCGAATGCGCGGCGTCGATCCCGTGCCAAGTGACGACGACGTTCCCTTGCTGCGCCCACGCGGGCAGCGCGATTCCGATGCGCGCGAGCAGCTGCTGCAGCGCGCCGGAGAGCGTCGCCGAGAGCGGCGCAACGCTGATCCCGTATTCGAGGATGAGGTCCCAGCCGATGATCCACGCGACGACCTCGCCGAGCGCGGCGTACGCGTACGTGTAGGCGCTCCCCGCGATCGGGACCATCGAGGCGAGCTCCGCGTAGCAGAGCGCGACGAAGAAACAGGTCAGCCCCGCGAGGCCGAACGACGCGATCACGCCCGGGCCGGCGGCGTTCGCGCCGGACCCGACGGTCGTGAAGATCCCGCCGAGCATCGTCCCGAGCCCGACCGCGACGAGCCCGCCGACGCCCAGGACGCGGCGCAGCGGGACGCCCTCGTTCGGCAGGCGCTCGCGGTCGTGCGCCTGCCGCGCGAACAGGTTCGCGATCAGGCCCAACGGTCTACGCGGCCGTGAACTCGATCACGCGCGGCTTGAGGTCGAGCCGCTGCAGCAGGCCGCGATAATCCTCGTCCGTGACGTCGGCCCATCTCTTCCCGAGCAGCGCGATCATCGCGGCCTCGACGACGTTCGTCCCGAACGAGCGGCCGCCGAAATCCGGCGTCGTCGTGACGAGCCGCGCGATCCCGCGCTCGCGCAGGAAGTCGACGTCCTTGGCGGTCACGGTGTTGGTGAGGATGGTCTTTCCGTCGAGCCGATCGGGCATGAACTGCCGCATGAAGTGGTAGTCGCCGGCGATGATCTCCGCGTCTTCGTAGTATTCGGGATATTTCGGCTGCGGCGGGCGGTCTTGTTTCTTCCCGGTCGGGTAGAAGAACTGGAACGGGAGCTTGCACGCGTCGGGGAGATACTTGCGCGCCATCTCCTCGAACTCGTCGAGGCCGCGGACCGGCCGGTCGAGGTCCAGCGCGAAGATGAAGTCGCCGAACACGACGTCGGCGCCGGCCTGCACGAGCGCCTGCGCCATCCCGAACCGGTCGAGCGCGCTCACCATCAGCACGCGCTTCCCGCGCAGCTCGAACCCGAGCGCGGTCTGCATGAACGCGATCGCGTTGCGCTCGAGGGTGTTCTTCAAGCCGCTGCCGTCGACGACCGGCGTCGTCTTCACCGCGTCGAGCAGCCGCAGCCCGTCGCGCAGCGCGTAGCGGTCGTTGCCGGCGTACAGGTAGACGTCGATCCCGCCGAGCCCGATCGCGTCCACCGTGCCGTCGAGCTCCTTGAGCTTCGCGATCGCTTTGTCGATCGAGCCGTCGGTGCCGATCCGCGAGATGTCGAACCGCTCGCCGAGCAGATCGACCTCCGCGCGATGATCCCGCGACGACGACCCGAGCGAGACCGAGACGACCTTCTTCACGAGCGACCCTTTCCCGTGCGGGTTCGATTCCCGCCCGCTCCAGCCCGGCGTTGCAAAGCCGGTTTCGGTGTGCTAAGGTGGCCCGGTCGAGGCTGCTTTCTCACACCACCACGGGCATCGCGTTCACCGAACGCGGTGCCCGTCGCTCTTTCCTCACCCCTTGTCATGAGGAGCCGATGCGTGAAGGAGAAGCTTGAACGGCGCTCACGGCGGCGACGTTGCGCACCGGGAAGTTCACGCTGTTGGCGATGAAACAGACGGCGTGCGCGCGCTCGTGCAGCGCGTTCGCTTCGTCGACCCGCGTGGCGCCGGCTACGACGACCTTCGGATGCAGCACTACCTCGCGGAAGCGGATCGCGCCGTCGATCAGCGTCATCTCGCCGTGCGCGTCGTCCTCGTAGGCGACGACTTCGATCCCGGCGCGCGCGCATTCCGCGAGGTACGAGAGCATGTGGCACGCCGAGAGCGAGGCGACCAGCAGATCCTCGGGATTGTACAGCGCGCGGTCGCCCAGGAAATGCGGGTCCGCCGATGCGCGCAGCGGCGGCTTTCCATCCGCTTCGATGGTGTACTCGCGCGAATAGCTCTTGTACGAGGTCGTCGCGCCCTTCGCCGGACCGGCCCAGCGCAGCCGCGTCTCGTAGACGTGCGGACGGACGTTCATGCGGACGCCGCGCGGCGCTGCTCCGCCGCGGCCCGGGTGCGGGCGATCTGCTCGCGGGTGATCGGCAAGTCGAACGCGCGCATGTCGGCCAGCTCGAAGCCCGCGCGCGCGGCGAGCTCGTCGATCTCGCGCACTTTCGCGACGTCGATCCCGCGGCCGAGCGTGTACGGCTCGCAGCGGTTCTCGAGCGCGAGCACCATCGTCTCCGACATGCACGCGAGCGCCGTGCCGCGCGGCAGCCCCATGTCGAACTCCTCGCCCGGCTCGCGCACGCGCCACCAGTGCATGTCGCCCGGCACGCGCATGTTCCCGCCTTCGAGCACGAGCACGTCAGGCCGCTCCACGGCGACGCGCCGGCTGACGTCGTGCGGGAGCGACAGCTCGCAGACGACCGCGCCGGTGCGCAGATCCTCCGGCTCGATGACGTCCTGCGTCGACGACGTCGCGGTCAGCACGAGATCGGCGCGCCGCACCGCCGCGCTGATGTCGGTCGTGTACGACGATTCGCACGGCAGCCGCTCCCGCACGCCTTCGTGGAACTTGCGCAGCCGCGTCTCGTTGCGCGCGACCAGGATAACGTGGCCGACGTGCGGCGCGATCAGCTCGACGCAGGCGCCGCCGATCGAGCCCGTCGCACCGACGACGACTGCGGTCGCGCGCGAAGCGTCGATCCCCATCTCGCCGGCGCCCCGGAAAAGACTGCGCACTCCGGCCGCGATCGTGAGCGAGTTGCCGGTCGTCACCGGGATCGGCGCGCGCTCGGCGATCGTCACGCCGCCGTCGCCGACGACGCCGGTGAACGCGCCGAGGCCGGCGACCTCGGCGCCGAGCCCCGCGCCGATCTCGATGGCCTTGAGGATGCGGTCGTAGACGCGCTCGCGCGGGAAGTCGAGCATCTGCTGCGGGAGCAGCGGCGCCGCGACGAACCAGCCCTCGGTCTCGCGGCCGTCGAGCGCGCGGACGCCGGTCACATGTGCGGCCGCCCAGGCGGGCATCCACTCGAGGATCTTCGCGATGATCGGCTTGCCCTTACCCTTCGCGCCGGGCTCGTAGCGCACGACGTCCTCGAACGAGAGGGGGTGGATCACGAAGCAGAACTTGGCCATCCGGCGCCGCATTTTCGCCGTCGGCCGCCGGGAGCCCGCGCCCCGATGCGGGAAAGGGACGCGCACATGAATCAGACGCTCTCGACCATCGAGGAGCTCGTCCGCATCCCCGCCCCCTGCCCCTCCCCGATGGGGCTCGCGTGTGACGGTCCGGACCTGTGGATCGCTTCCTTCGAGACAAACAGAATCTACGGCCTTGTTGCTCAACAAGGCCGCGTGTTTGAAGAGGCCGTCGCGCCGGGCAGGCCATACGGGCTCACGGTGACAGGCGACGCGCTGCGGGTGGTGATCGGCGACGAGAACGACGACCGGTTCATCTGCCGCTACATCATGGGCAAGGACTTCAAGAAGTCCGACCGCGTGCGCTGCCCGGACTCGACCGGCTCGTTCCTCGCGTACGACGGCGACCGGCTGTACCTCAGCCAGCGCGACAATCAAGTGATCCTCGAGCTCGACGAGGCGGGGACGGTGCTGCGCTCGATCCCGGTCCCGCGCCAGATCACCGGGATGGTGATCGTCGCGGGCCGGTTCTACCTCGTGACGACCGAGAGCCGCGAGAGCGACGACTACCGGCTGCTGTGCATGGACGCGCGCAAGGAACAGCCCGAGGTCCACGAGCTGGCCTCGATCGGCTTCGCCGCGCGCAGCCTCGGCTGGGACGGGACGCGGTTCTGGACGAACTGCCGTGCCGAGAACACGATCGTCGCGTTCGCGAAACCCGATTAGCATACGGGCGCCGCTCGCGGGGGTCGGGTCGGTTCCGCCGTGACCCCCCGGTATCGCCGCTCGAGCGTGCGCGCGGTCCTGGAGTCCGTCACCAGGGAGCGCGCCGTCGCGAACGCGGCGCACGACGCCCTGTGGGCCGTCCTGTGGAACCGCCGCTATCCCGACGTCGACGAGCCGATCTGGTCGCCGGAGGCGGCGTACTCCGGGCAGCTGACCTGGGTGCGCGAGCTCGAGCCGTCGACCACGCTCGCCGGCGTCGACACCGGCGACACGATGATCGTCTTCCGGCTGACCGGGGGCGCGCCGGCGGTCGGCAGCCGCGTGCGCGTGCTCCCCGCGCCGGCGAAGGACGAGTGGCGGCTAGTCGCCGTGCAGCCGCTCGGTCTCGGGATCGACCTGCGCTTCGACGATCAGACGCCGGGCGAGGCCAGCTGGATCGCGACGCTGCGCGAGGCGCTCAAGCAATTGCGCACCTCGCTGGACCAGCGGCGCGACCGGCTCGCGGCGCGCCGCGCGCAGCTCGGCGCGCTGAACGAGCCGCCGTCGATCGAAGACGTCTGGCGCGAGCAAGTGTCGGGGATCAGCGACCGCGTCATGCTGATGACGGAGTACACGCCCCAGGAGCACGCCGCGCTCGCGCGAGCGCGCGCGAAGGGCGCCCGCAGCGCCGACGAAGAGGAAAAGAAAATCGTCGCCGCGCGCAAGCGTCGCTTCACCGAGCGCGGCAACGAAGAGATCGCGCGCTTTCGCGAGACGCAGTGGCCCGGGATCCGCGACGCCGCTCAGGCGGAGATCAAGAAGTACGCCGACTACCGCACCGAAGTCGTCCGCCTCGAAGACGCGCTCAACCGCATCCGCACCTTCGCCACGCGCGCGAAGAACGCGACCGCCGCGCTGGATCGGCTCGAGCAATCCGGCTTCCCGGTCCACTCCATCACGCTCGACGCCGCACGACTCGACGATGCGGAGTATGCCGAAGAGATCCTCACCACGATCGAGCTCCTCCACGCCGCGATCCCGCAGCGCGCGCAAACCGGCGCCGCACCGTTCAGCGCCTACCGCGCCCCGACCGCCGGTCCGTCAGTCATCGCCCCCGAGATTATGGAATAGCCGTTTTACGACCGCGCAGTCTGCCGCTCAGCCGTGATGCGGCCGTGTCGCGTCGGTCGCCGCTGCACCGGCTTTGAGCGGGCCGTGTTCGACTTTGATGGGCGGCACTTGGACGATGGCATACGTGCCGGACGCCACCGAGATCTTTTCGGCGCGGAAGGCTGTCAGGATGTCGCGGAAGATCGCGTCCTTGGCGGTGCGTGCGCCGTGGTCGCGGACGAGAAAGCGCACCGAGATCGCGACCCAGTTGTCGGTGAGCTGGTAGAACGCGCGCGGGACGAGATCGTCGACGTCGAGGCCGTAGCGCTCATGGAGGCGGACGCGGTCGTCGGCCCGGAACTCGTCGGCGCGGACGGCGTGGCGCGCGACGGCATCGAGCATGATGCGCTCGGCGCGCGCGTCGTCGCCGTCGTACGGAATCGGCAGCATGATCTCGTCCCAGACGTACGGGAAATCACGCGTGTAGTTGTAGACCGGCTGGTCGAAGATCACGCCGTTGTTCACGGTGACGATGCGGCCGGTGAACTGGCGGCCGTGCACCCACACCGCCGGAGCGTCGGGCTGCTCGGCGATCGTCTCGCCCATCTCCATGATCGTCGTCTGGAAGGGGTCGAGAGCGATCACGTCGCCGCGCACCGCGCCCATCACGATGCGGTCGCCGATCGAGAACGTCGAGCCGCGCAGGATGATGATGTAGGCGGCGAACGCGGTGATGACGCGCTGCAGCGCGACCGCGATCCCGGCGGTGAACAGCGCCCCGACGGTCGCGAAGCTCGCCGCGTTGTCGAACCACACCGAGACCAGCCCCAGCACCAGCGCCGCGAACAGCACGAGGCTAATCACCTGGCGAGTCCAGAACACCGTGCGCGCGGCCGCGGCCTCGGCCGCGGTGTCCTTCGCGGCCGAGACGCGCGCCCGCGTCGCATACGCGACCAGCCGCCGCAGCAGCGCGAAGAAGACCAGCAGCCCGGCGGTGAGGACGATCTTCTCGCCGGTCCGCAGGTCGAAACCGAGCAGGTGGATGCCGAAGAGCGTCATCCCGGTGAGCGCGAGGGGACGTGCGACTCGGCTTCGCGCTTGAGCGCGGCGAGCATCATCTCGCTGTTCTCGCGGACCTTCTTCTCCAGCGTCGGGCCGATCAGCTCCGCGAGCGTCGGAACGCCGAAGTCGTACTCCACGCCGAGCACCACGCGCGTCGTCTCGCCGTCTTGCACGAACGTCCACGCGCCCTCGAAGGTGTCGAGGTCGCCTTCGATCAGCGCGTAGTCGATGCGCAGGTTGGCATCGTCGAAGCGGTCCTCTTCGGTCCACTCGATCGGCGCTTCCTCGACCAGCGTCTTCCAGCGTGTGATCACACGGTCGGGATGGCGCTCCAGCACGACGACGGTCTCGACGTCGGGCATGAACTCGGGGAAGCGGTCCTGCTCCTTCGCCAGCGCGTAGACGGTCTCGGCCGGCGCCGCGACGTCGACCGCGCACTCGACGTACGGCATTATGCGAGCGTCCCCAGCTTGTCGAACGCGGTCCGCACCGCGGCGTCGAACGCGCGCACCGCCGTGTCGATCTGCTCGGCGGTCACGATCAGCGGCGGCTCGAGGCGGATCACGCGCTGCTGGTTCAGCGTCCAGGCCGCGGTGACGCCGCGCTTCAGCAGCTCGGGGATGATCGTCCCGCCGTAGCCCTCGCTGCGCAATTCCACACCGACCAAGAGCCCCGCACCGCGCACGTCGGCGATCACCGCGGGATACCGCTCCATCGCCGTGCGCGCGCCGGCCAGCAGCTGCTCGCCGCGCTCGCGCGCGTTCGTCACGAGGTCCTCGTCGCGCAAGACGTCGAGCGCCGCCAACGCCGCCGCGCACGCCAGCTCGTTGCCGCCGAAGGTCGAGGTGTGCAGCAGCGGCTGCTTCGCGTACGCCGCGCTCCACACCGGCGGCCGCGCGACGTACGCGCCGATCGGGACGACGCCGCCGGAGAGGCCCTTCGCGAGCGTCATCACGTCGGGGACGACGCCCTCGCGGTCGCACGCGAACAGCGCGCCGCAGCGGCCCAGACCCGTCTGCACCTCGTCGGCGATCATCACCGCGCCGCGCTCGTCACAGATCTCGCGAACCTCGCGCAGATAGCCGTCCGGCGGGACGTTCACGCCGCCCTCGCCCTGGATCGGCTCGACGATCACCGCCGCGACCGTGTCGTCCACGGCCGCGCGCAGCGCGCGCGCGTCGCCGAACGGGACGCGGCGCACGTCGGCGAGCAGCGGCGCGAACGGCTCGCGGAACGCATCACGCCCGCTCGCCGAGAGCGCGCCGAGCGTCTTGCCGTGGAACGCCGCGTCGGTCGCGACGATCGCCGGGCGCTTCGTCGCCGCACGCGCGAGTTTGAGCGCGCCTTCGACCGCCTCGGTCCCGCTGTTGGCGAAGAACGCGATCGAGAGATCGCCCGGCGCGATCTCGGCGAGCCGTTTCGCGAGCCGTCCCATCAGCGGGTTGAACATCGTGCGCCCGGAGAGCGCGATCCGGTCGAGCTGTTCCTTCACCGCCGCGATCACGCGCGGGTGGCGGTGGCCGAGCGTGAAGACGCCGTAGCCGCCCGCGAAGTCGAGGTAGGTTTTGCCGTTGTGGTCGGTGATCGTGCAGCCTTCGGCACGCACCTCGACCGGCGAGCCGGAGAGCTTCATCACGCGCGCAAGCGGCGGGTTCACGTGGGCGCGGTAGCTCTCGTACACCTCGTCGTATAGCGCGGCCGGCGACGGCGCGCCGTAGAGGTCGTCCGCTGCCTGCGGCTCATCCTTCGACAAGCTCAGGATGACATTGGGCTCGCTCACGCGACCGCGAGCTCGGGCGTGTTCGACTCGAGCTGTTCGATCGTCGCTTCGAGGACGGCGAGCGTCTCGGCCGCGGTCTCGGTCCGCATCAGCCGCTCGCGCAGCGCGCTGGCACCGGGGAAGCCCTTGAGATAATGCCCGAGATGCTTGCGCATCTGCGGGACCGCGCGCGCCTCGCCGAGCTCGTCGACCATCACGTGGTAGTGGTGGACCGCGAAGCGCAGGCGGTCCGGCGCCTCAGGCGTCGCTTCGGGCTCGCGGCCTTCCATCAGCGCGCGCAGCCGCGAGACGAGCCACGGGTTGCCGAGCGTCGCGCGCCCGAGCATCACCGCGTCGACGCCGCTCTCGCGCATCCGGCGGATCGCCTCGAACGGATCGGCGAGATCGCCGTTCCCGATCACGGGAATGTCGACGGCGCGCTTGAGCTCGGCGATCTTCGACCAGTCGGCGCTGCCCTTGTAGAACTGCTTCGCGGTGCGCGCGTGCAGCGTCAGCGCCTGCACGCCGACCTCCTGCGCGCGCTTCGCGACCTCGACGAAGACCATGCTCTGCTCGGTCCAGCCGAGCCGCATCTTCATCGTCACCGGGCAGTCGACCGCATCGACGACCGCCTTCATGATCGCCTCGCAGCGGTCGACGTCGCGCAGGCACGCGCTCCCGCCCTCGGTCTTCGTCACCTTCGGCGCGGGGCAGCCGAAGTTGATGTCGACGATGTCCGCGCCGCACTCGCGCACGACCTTCGCGGCGTACGCCATGATCGCGGGATCGTTCCCCCAGAGCTGCGTCGAGACGGGCTTCTCGACGCCGTGCTGGTCGATCATCTCCATCGTCCGCTTGCTGCCGTACTGCAGCGCGTTGGACGAAACGAACTCGGTCACCGTGAGCCCGAACCCGAACGGCTTGTAGAGCGCGCGCAGCGTACGGTTCGTCACCCCCGACATCGGCGCGAGCACGATGGGGGGCCAGATGGCGTGGGGGCCGATTCGAAGCGGCTTCACAGCGAAGAAGTGTACCACGGCCGGTCTGCGGGTGCCCGCCCGGATCGCAGTCGGGGGCCGCCCGTTCGGCGGCTGACCGCGCTGCCGCGCTATGGAGCAAGGCGGTCGGCCCGTCGGCGCGTAACTCTCTTGGAGGCCCGGGAGGATTCCCATGGATCTGGTCCGTCTCGACAGCGGGGCGGTCGACGGTGAGCTCGCGGCCGTCGCCCGTCGAATGAGCGAACGGCTCGACGAGGTCGCGAGGGACGTGCGTACGGCGATCGCCGACGCGCTGCCCGCGCTCGCGGACGACGAGCCGGGCGCCGCCCTTCTCTTCGCGAGCGTCCAAGAGAACGTGAACACCGTGCTGCACGGCTTCCAGCACGGTATGCCGAGCGTCGTCGCACCGAACGCCGCCGTCGCGTACGCGCGCCGGGTCGCCCAGCGTGACCTCGGGAGTACGTCTCTCCTGCGCGCGTACCGCGTCGGGCTGGCGCGATTTCAGGAACGCTGCATCGAAGAGTTGACCCGCGGCCGCGACGGCGACCATGTCGAGGCGAACTCGGCGCGACGCATCGTGAACGTGACGTCGGCCTACGTCGATACGATTCTGGAGCAACTGGACGACATCTACCAGCGGGCCCGAGATGAGGTCCTCTCGCACCGGAGCGCGATCCTCATCCAGCACGTGCGAACGCTGCTCCATGCGGACGACGTCGGCGTCGACGAAGCACAGCGCATGCTGGGCGCATATCGACTTGGGCGCAATCATCTGGGTGCTATCGTCTGGTGTGATCGCTCCATGCCAATATGCAACGTCTTGGACGAGCTTCAACGCTACGCTCAGCGGCTCGGCAAAACTGTCGGCGCCGTGGAGCCTCCGCTCTTCATCCCGTACGACGACACGACGGCGTGGCTCTGGCTCCCGCTGCGCGAGGGGCAATCGGTCGAGCGCGCACGCCTGGAGAACGCCGGCGAAGTCGACATCTTCGTCGCGACCGGCGATCCGCTGTACGGCTTCCCGGGTTTTCGCCGCTCGCACCGGCAAGCTCGGCTCGCCTGTGCGGTCGTTTCGGCGGCAAAGCCGCCCCTCTCGCGGCTTACGACGTTCGCAGAGGTCGCCTCGATCGCGGCGTTCACGTCGGACCTCGACGGCGCACGGGCGTGGGTCGCGGAGACGCTCGCCGGGCTCGCAGTCGATGACGAGCGCGGCTCGATGCTGCGCGAAACGGCACGGGTCTTTCTGGCCAACGGCGGAAGTTTCGCCGCGACCGCCCACGAGATGAACCTGCACCGCAACACCGTTCAGTACCGCATCGGCAAGGCCGAGGAGTTGCGGGGACGGCCTTTCAGCGACGGGCGGCTCGACGTCGAAATCGCGCTGCTCGCGTGCCGGTACTTCGGAGGAGCCGTCCTTCGGCCCGGCGACGAGCACGCCGAACGATCGGGATTCGGCCCGCCGGCGTAGCGTTGGTCGCCGCGCACGACGGCGCGGGCGCGTCGTCGTCTCGCGGGCACGATGACAAATTCTTGCGCCTTGTCTATCGTTTAGCGATGCTGCGAGAAGACCGGC
>DATHLN010000095.1:0-5349 GCA_035488115.1 Candidatus Limnocylindrales bacterium
CCAGCCGGACGCACCGGTCGGCTTCGAACACGTCGCCGGTAACGCTCTGATGAATGTGATATGCGATCGAATAAGCCGCGGATGCGGCGCGCCAGGCACCGGCCCGCCGGCACAGATCGGCGCTGGCGGCGGCGAGGTCCAGCGCGAGATCGTAATCGTGCAGCAGCGCCGAGACGCGAGCGAGGCGTTGCAGGACGCGGCCGCGCATAATGTCCGATTCTTCGTCGGAGAGCGCGGCCGACGCGGCCTCATGGTGCCGTCGAGCTTCGGCGCGCTCGCCTGCCTGCACTGCGGCCATCGCGTGGAATGAGTACCCGGACGCCGTCCACCCGCCGCTTACGAGCACGTCGGCGAGAGCTCGGATCTCCTCGCGCTCTTCCGGACGCTCTCGCATGACGAGGACCGGCGCGAGCAGATCAGCGACCTCGCAGCGCTCGGATGCTTCTGCCTTCCGCAACGCGTGCCGCAACGTACGAACCGCGCCCACGACATCGCCTTCATAGAGTTGTCCGATGCCGCTGAGAACGGCATAGGAGGTCGACCCTACGCGAGATTCGCGAAGTGCTCGCTGCAACTCGCTGCGAGAAGCGACGGCGGCCAATTCGAAGGCGTGGGTCATGCCGACCACGCCGAACGGTCACGCACTTGAGAACCACTGAAGTCGAGCAAAAAAGCGGCGCTCCATCACGTTGCCCGCTCGTCTCTCCCGCCAGACCGAAACACGGAGGTCGCAGTCGCCTTAGATGGTCGAGGGATGAACCCTGCTCGACGGCATGCCGACATGCTCGCCCTAGGCCCGGCGCCGGCTCAGCCGTCCACCCCTCTCCGATGTCGGCTCGCAGCCCGCGTCGGCTGCCATGAATGTCCAGAACCGTTCAGGACGGGTCGAGGCCAAGCGGAGACGTCGATCGGAAGCCACACCCGGCCGTCGCCGTACTGTCCGGCGAGCTCGGCGCGCAACTCGTTCAAGACGACCCGGTGATCCGTCGGAGCGCATCCGGCGGCTGTCACCGAGACTGCGAGGACGACGGCCCTCACTCGCATGCGCACGGTCATCAAGCCGTCTCCTTCCACCGCTTCCCGGCGAAGTACTCGTCGCACCGAAACGAAAAGCCGCCCCGACGAGCGGCTTTTCGGCGTTACATTTGGCTCCCGGAGTTGGACTCGAACCAACGACCCGCTGATTAACAGTCAGCTGCTCTACCGGCTGAGCTATCCGGGACCGACTCGCCACGGTTCGCGACCGCCGGAACAGTTCCCGCCGGGCGCCACGGAGGATTTCGGCCGCCCGGGGGACAACCGAAGCAAGGCCATGTCTTCGTAGATTCCCCCGCGCCGCTTCGCCGGCGCGGATCGTGCAGACCTCAGCCCACTCGCTTCCGCACGTTCAGGGAATCCGTCCGATGGCCACCGCGACCGCTCGCACCGCGAGCGCATTCCGTTCTTCTGCGTTCAGCCGCTTTTACGCGGGCCAAGCGCTCAGCTATCTGGGTGACGGCCTTCGCAGGCTCGCGATCCCGCTGCTCGTCTTCCGCCTGACCGGCTCGGCGACCGCCGTCGGGCTGACGTGGGGGCTCGAGCTGATGCCGTTCGCGATCGTGAGCCTGATCGGCGGATCGCTCGCCGACCGCGTCGACCGCCGGCGGACGATGCTCGCTTGCGACGGGCTGCGCTTCGTCGTGATGACGGCACTGTGCGTGCTGCTCGCGACCGGGCACCTCACGATCGGCATCGTGTACGCGGCCGTGATGGTGCTGTCGGTCGGTGGCGCGCTGTTCGCCGCTTCGCAGATGCCGTCGATCCGTTACGTGCTCGGCGCGGAGGGCGCCCGCGGCGGGCTCTCCGCGCTGCATGCGACCGAGCAGACGGTGAACCTCGCCGCGCCGCCGCTCGGGGGCGCGCTGATGGGCATCGTCGGTCCGCTCCCGGCGCTCGCGATCAACGCATTCACGTATCTGTGGTCGCAGCTCGCGATCACGTCGGTGGCGACGTTCGGTCCCGATGCGCCGGGGCGGATGCCGAAGCCGCGCGAGATCGCCGCCGACGTCGCGGAGGGCTGGCGGCTGCTCATGGCCGACCACACGATGCGCATCACGACGCTGTGCAGCCTCGGCTTCAACACGATCGGGTCGGTGGGGTTCGTCGTGCTGATCCCGTTCTTCAAGCGCGCGTTCACGGCGACGGACGCGGCGGTCGGCATCGCGTTCGGCGCGTTCGCGGCGGGCGCGGCGATCGGGTCTTTCTTCGCCGGGCGGACGCACTGGCCGGTCGGGCGCGCGCTGATCGTCGCGAACCTCTTCGACGCGGTGCTGTGGCTGGCGCCGCCCTGGGTGCATTCGATGCCGCTCGCGGTGATCGCGTTCGCGCTCGCCAGCGTCGCGAGCGGTTTCTATTTCACCACGATCATCTCGTGGCGGATGCGCGTGCTGCCGGAAGATGCCGTCGGGCGGGTGTTCGGTGTGGTGCGGCTGCTCGCGATGGTAGGAACGCTGCCCGGCGCAATCGCGGGCGGCTGGATCGCGGACCATCTCGGCGTGCGGGAGGCGATCGTGATCTCGGGCGTCGGCTACCTCGTGATATCGATCGTGATGGCGTTCAGCCCCGTTCGCAAGGAGAGGCGCTGAGAGGCACGATCGCCGGCGGACGCTTCAACAAGCTCAGCGTGACCGAAGCGCGGTCACCTCGGCGTGATTTCGATGTCGTCGAAGCTACCCGCGCTCGGGTGCACCGTTGTCGCGCCCGGCGGTGTGTCGGCCGGCCGCAGGAGCCGCACGGTCTGCATTCCTGCAATGCGCGCGGCGTCGAGCTCCGCATCGACGTCACTCAAGAACGCGATCTCCGCCGGTTCGGCGCCGATTTCGCGTGCGATCGCGGCATACGAGCGTGCTTCGCGCTTCGGCCCGGTCGTCGTGTCGAAGTAACCGCTGAAGAGCGGCGAGAGATCGCCGCGATCGCTATGCGCGAACAGCACGCGCTGCGCCTCGATCGAGCCCGAGGAGTAGACGTACAGCTTCAACCCGGCGTCGTGCCAGCGGCGCAAGCCGGCCGCCGCGTCGGGATAGACATGGCCGCGCAGGCCGGTCTGCTCGTACCCTTCGGCCCAGATCAGCCCTTGCAGCGTCTTGAGCGGCGTCGCTTTGCGGTCTTCGGCGATCCAAGCGTGGAGGTGGGCCAGCACCTCGGCGTCGTCCGCGCCCGCCTCGAGACCGGCGAGCCGCGCGGCGTCGCGCATCGCCTCGGCCACCTCGGGATCATCGCGGTGCGCGGCGACGTACGCGTCGAGGTGCTCATCGGCGTACGGAAACAGCACCGTGTGCACGAACGCGATCGTGCTCGTCGTGCCCTCGATGTCGACCAGCACCGCGCGCGCGGTGAGCCGGATCAGCTCACTCGTACTTCGGGAACCGCGAGGCGATATCGTCGCCGGTGAAGTTCGCCACCCAGCCCGACGGGTCGACGAACATCCGGATCGCCGCGAACTCCGGCGCCGGGCCCATGTCGAACCAGTGCGTCGTGTTGGCGGGGACGCCGATCAGGTCGCCGCGCGTGCAGATCGTCTGATAGACCTTGCCGCCGGTGCGCAGGTAGAACGACGCGCTGCCCTCGACGAAGAACCGCACCTCGTCCTCGGTGTGCGTGTGCTCGTTGAGGAACTTCTGCCGCAGCTCGGGGATGTTCGGCGTGTTCGGTCCGACGCGGATCACGTCGACGGTGGTGTAGCCGTACGTCTTCTTCAGCCGGTCGACGTCGGCCGCGTACGCCGCCAGGATCTCGTCCTGTCCCGACTCGGCAGTGAGCGGCGCGCTCGCCTCCCACTGCTCGAAGACGATTCCGCGCTCACCGAGCAGCCGCGCGATCTCGGCGCGGTCGGCCGTGTCGACGAGCGGTTTGGTGCCGTCGTTCTCGTCGAAGACGCGCAGCGTCGAGGTGAGCATCGTGTTCATCGCAGTCTCCGTTCTTCGAGGTGACAGGCCAGCAGGAACTCCAGCCCTTCGACGTGGCGGCGCGCGTCGGCTGCCGTCGCGCCCCACGCGTACAGTCCGTGGCCGGCGAGCAGGAATCCCGGCACGGCGGCGTCGCGGCCGAGCCGCGCTTCGATCGCGGCGGCGAGCCGGACGGTGTCCTGATCGTTCGCGAACACCGGGATCTCGACGACGCTGGCATGGGTGCGCAGCCCGATCGCCTTGTGCATCTCGTAGCCGTCGGTCCGCACCGCCCCCGCGCGCTCGTCGAGCCGCGAGAGGACGGTCGAGGCGACCGTGTGCACGTGGAAGATCGCGCTGATCGCGGGATCGGTGCGGTAGCGCGCGAGGTGGAGCGGCGTCTCGGCCGACATCCCGGCGGGGACCGGCTCACCGATCGCGATCGCGGCGACGTCGCCGGGGCCGATCGCGCCCTTGTCGATCCCGCTCCGAGTCACGGCGGCGTGTCCGGCGTCGATCCGGCACGAGAAGTTTCCCGAGGTCGCCGGGACCCAGCCGCGCGAGGCGGCGAGGCGGCCGAACGCCGCGATCTCCTCGACCACGGTCGAAGGCGCGGCAGGCAGAACCACCGTCACCTCACGCCGAACCCGGCCGCATGGCGGCGAGGTTGCAACCGAGGTGAAGGACGAGCGCGGGCGCGACGAGCGGGTCCTCGTCTACTCGACCGACGGCACCCTGCCGCTCCCGGCAACCGGCCGCGCGGCGCCGCGCAAGACGCAGCCGACGCAGCGCGCGATGCCGAACGACGGCGTCGTCCGGGTCGCGCGCGAGAAACGCCGCAACAGCGCGGTGACCGTCGTGCACGGCCTCGGTGCCTCGGAGCTCGACGCGCTCGGCAAGGACCTGAAGCGTCTCTGCGGCACCGGCGGCACGGCGAAGAACGGCGTCGTCGAGCTGCAGGGCGATCACCGCGACAAGATCGTCGCGTACTTCCAGGAACGCGGCCGCCCCGTCAAACGCGCGGGCGGCTGAAGGCCGCTCCGCACGTCCACGGGTCAGCGCGGTATCGTGAAGCTTATCGTCTTCGCGCCGGCTTGGTGCAGCGAGTTGTCGTTCGACCCGTTCATGTTGACGACGAGGACGTTCCTGAAGTTGTTGCGCGTCGCCGCGTAGGCGACCTTGAAGTTGAGCTTCTGGAGCGGCCCGCTCCAGCTCACGGTGAGCACGTTTTGACCGGCATGGACGTCGCCGGTGATGTCGGCGTAGTCGGCGGTCTTCAAATCGTCGATCTGGGCGCCGTTGATCTGCACCTGGACGCCGTCCGGCTCCGGCTGCATGTTCTTGAGGATCGTGATCGGGCCGTTCGCGTTCGTCCCCTGGTCGCTGCGCGGTTGCTGCGCGACGGCGGGGCTTCCCGCCAACACCG
>DATHLN010000096.1:0-6321 GCA_035488115.1 Candidatus Limnocylindrales bacterium
CACGATCGGCGCGCTGCCCAGGCCGCCGTCGGTGCTCTCGACGAACGAGCGGTCGATCTTCATCGCGTCGAACGGCAGCTGGTGCAGGTAGCGTAGCGATGAATAGCCGGTGCCGAAGTCGTCGATGCAGAGGTGCACGCCGGTCGCGCGCAGGCGCGCCAGCGAGCCGAGCGAGAGCGTGTTCGAGCGGATCACCGCGCTCTCCGTGATCTCCAAGACGATGTCGTCGGACGAGAGGCCGAAGCGGCGCAGGTTGCGCGCGACGAACGCGTCGAGGTCCGGCTCCAGCACTTCCTGGACCGAGAGGTTCACGTGCATCCGCAGGTCGAGCAGCGGCGCGCGGCGGCGCCACTCCGCTAAGCGGCGGCATGCGTCGACGAAGACGAAGCGGCCGATCGGTACGACGAGCCCGACCTCTTCCGCCAACGGGATGAACTCGCCGGGGAGCACGTCGCCCGTCTGCGGGTTGCGCCAGCGCACCAGCGCCTCGAAGCCGACCAGCCGCGCGTCGCCGAGCCGCACGATCGGCTGGTAATCGACCCTGAACTGCTCTTGCTCGATCGCCGCGCGCAGATCGCTCGTCAGCGACAGCCGGCGCGCAGCCTCGTAGTGCATGTGGTGGTCGAAGAACGCGTGCCGGCCGCGGCCGAGCGCTTTCGCGTGGTACATCGCGGTGTCGGCGTTGCGCAGCACCTCTTCGATCCGCTCCTCGGTCGGCTCGATCACCGCGATCCCGATCGAGGCCGTGTTGTAGACCGCACGGCTTTCGATGAGCATCGGCGCGACCAGCGCGTCCTGGATCGCCTCGACGGCGTCCTCGACTTGCCCCAGATCGTGGCGGTCTGAGAGCAGCAGCGCGAACTCGTCGCCGCCGATCCGCGCGATGAAGTCGTCCGGCGCGACGGTCGCGCGCATGCGGTCGCCGACCGCCATGAGCATCGCGTCGCCGGCCATGTGCCCGAGCGAGTCGTTGATCGACTTGAACTCGTCGAGGTCGACGAAGAGCACCGCGAAGACCCGGTCCCGCTGTGCGCGCGCGTGCTCGAGCGTCGCCGCGAGCCGCTCCTGGAAGAAGGTGCGGTTCGGCAGCCCGGTCAGCGCGTCGTGCGTCGCCTCGTGGCGAAGGCGCGCCTGGTTGGCCTCGAGAAGGCGGCGCCGCTCCACCTCGCCGCGGTGCGCCTGCGCGTTCGCCAGCGCCAGCCCCATCAGGTTCACGAAGAGCTGCAGGCCGCGCAGGGTCTCGCGGCTCGGGATCTTGCCGTCGGCGGGGCCGTCGGGACTGAGGTAGCCGATCATCTCGCCGTCGGGGTCGCGCAGCACCAGGCAGATCGCGTCGCGCTCGTGCCAGGACTCGGGCCTCGGGCGGGGCGAGTCACGGTCGGCCTCGCTCGCATAGATCGCCCGTTCCCAGTGGAACTCGCGCTCCGCCGGGATGTAGTAGGCGTTCTCGAAGACCTCGAACTGCGGCGCCAGCACGTCGAGGATGTCGACCTTCGCGATCCGCTCGTTCTTGCGCTGCGCCGCGACGTCGTCGCCGTAGCCCAGGAGCACCCGCCGGGTCATCTCGCCGGTCTGGGTCCCGTCGGCGAGGACGATCGTGACGTACCGGAACCCGAAGAGGTCGGCGACCCCGCGCGCGATCGACTCCAGCGCAAGGTCAAGCTCACGCAGGCGCAAGATGTCCCGCGTGATCTCGAGGACCCGTTCGAAGCGCCGTTCCACCGGCATTCCTGAAGAGTATCGGCGCGACGGGGTCCGGTCCCTAGGGCGGGATGCCCCGTCCCACAATGCCACCCAGGTGTCACTCAGCGCCCGTATCGTCCGGGCCATGGAGACGTCGACCTACCTCTGCCCCGACTGCGGCGCCGGCCACGACGAGCCCGGCGAGGCGGGCCTCGGCCACCGGGTCCGCTGCCTCGACTGCCAGATCGAGATCGACCTCGCCTTCGAGCTCAGGATGACCCCGCCGCCCCGCATCGCAGCCTGAGCGCCGATTCGCCCGACGGTCAGATGGTCGGGTCGTCCGGCTGGTTCGCGGTCTCGCGGTCGAGGCGTTCCCAGAGCTTCCGGCTATGCTCGACGTGATTGAGGATCACTGGTGCGAGGTCCCTGAAGATTTGGCGCGTCTCAGCCGCCGAGTACTCGCGGGTTTCGTCGAAGTTGTAGTACAGCGGCGGAATCGGGATGTAGTGGTCCTTGCGGTGCGAGGGATCCGACGGGTCGGTGAACCACAGCGCGAACAGCTTCGCCGCGAAGCAACTCGCGATCCGCACCTCGAAGCCTCGGTCGAGCCGAGCCCAGATCTCGTCGCGGAGCTTCGTCAGGTCTTTGTCGATGATCAGCGCGCCGTTGTGGGTCGCGAAGACGTCGAGTCGACATGGCCGGCGATGGTCGAACTCCGCTGTGTTCAGTCCGGTACCTTCGGCAAGTCGATACGGGTCGATCTCGTACCAGTCGATATCGAGCGTGGCGCTGCGTCCCGGTGGCACCGGGGACGTCTCCACGCGCAGATCAGGGCGTCGCATATGATCGTGCAGATAGGAGACGGTCGCCCTTCGGACCGAGCCGGGTGCCGGACGCGTCAGCACGGTATAGAACCACGTTCCTTTGTCCATGTAGGCATTGGCGAGTTCGGAAATATGAACTTCGTGCCGAATCGGCGTGCGACCGGGGTCGCAGACTCGGAGCATGCCGTGAGCAACGTCGATCGCGGTGATGGCTACAGCGTGATTCCCGGTAGGAAACCGCAGCAGCGCGACGACCGGGCGGTCGCGTTCGAGCTCGCGGCGGATCGTGGCCAACCCGATCGGCCGCCGGAACGGCGGCGGGGCGAAATTCCCGTAATGCGCCAGGACCGAGTCGACGTCGTGCTCCAGGTCGCAGCGTTTCTCCGGGACGCGCTTGCGGCAACACGTCTTCTCCTGTTTCAGGAACTGCGTCGCGTACTGGCATTGGTGACGCTTGGGTCCGCCGTAGTGGTCGACGATCCCCTTCGCTACTGCCGCCCAGCACCAATTCAGGCCGATTTGGCGTTCCAGCGCGAAGTCGATCGAGGCGTCCCAGTGGAGTTCGTACCGTTCGGCGAAGTCCTCGCGCGAGCCCATACACCGTCGCCGGTGCCCCGGCGGCGCGCGATCAGTTCATCGTTGCGCTACTCGAGCAGCGCGAGCGCGCGGTCCGGCGTGGCGAGCTGTTCGACGGTGCACTGGCGCGGCGCTTTATCGAGGCGCCAGCGCACCGGACGCGTGCCGTGGCGGATGCGTCCGGCCGTCACCTGGTCGAACGCGACTTCCAGCACGAGGTCGTGCTTCAGCTTCACGTAGCTCTTGTCGCGGTCTTGGCCGCGGTCCCAGCGGCTCGGCGCGGTGTCCGGCGCACCGCCGGTGAAACCCGGCTCGCCGACGTGCGGGCGCAGCCGCTCCATCAGCGCGCGTTTCTCCTCGGCCGGAAACGCGCTGCAGAACCCGATGTAGTCCAGCAGTCCGGCATCGTCGTAGAGCCCGAGCAGCAGCGAGCCCACCTGCGTGCGCGAGCCCTTCGCGTAGCGGAAGCCCCCGATCACGCAGTCGGCGGTGCGCACGCGCTTCACCTTGACCGCGGCGTCGCGCGTCCCGCTCGCGTACGCGGCGTCGGCGCGCTTCGCGATCACGCCGTCGAGCGCGCCGCCGACGCGCGCGAACCAGCCGTCGACGACCTTGCGGTCGCGCGTCGCCGGCGAGAGCCGGAGCGTCTCGCCGTCCAGCTGCGCGGCGAACGACTCGAGCCGCGCGCGGCGCTCCTCCAGCGGCAGATCGACGAGATCGTGCCGGTCCTCGTCGAGCAGGTCGAAGACCAGATACCACGCCGGCGTCGCCTTGGAGAGCATCGTCACGCGCGAGGCCGCCGGATGGATCCGCTGCTGCAGCGCGTCGAACGACAGGGCGCCGGCGATGGGGACGACCAGCTCGCCGTCGAGGACGAACGTCTTCGTCCGCAGCCGGCTCAGCGCGTCGACGACCTCCGGGAAGTAGCGCCCCAGCGGCTGCCCCGCCTTCGACTGCAGCACCACCTCGCGGCCGTCCCGGAACGCCAGGCAGCGGAAGCCGTCCCACTTCGGCTCGTACTGCCACTGCGGGCCGGTGGGCACGTCGGAGACGGCCCGCATCTCCATGGGGGGATAGCCGAACGGGATCACCCCGAGGGTCTACCCGTCAAACGCCGCCCCGTTCCGGCCGAAGCCTTACGGGAAGGGGGACGGAATTTTGGGCGCGTTCGAATGGTGGCGGCGCTCGCGCGCGGCTCGGATCATGGTGGTCACGGCCGCCGTGTTCCTGGCGTTCGCGGCGGTGCTGCTGCTGGTCGTGCGCCGCGACGTCGCGGAGACGGTCCAAGGTGAGATGCGCGCCCGGGTCGAGACCGCCGCCGAGGTGATGCGCGGGTTCGCCGCGACCAGCGGCGAGGCACATCTCACGCGCGACGGCAAGCTCGCGTTCGGGACGGTGGTCGCGAACGGCGACGGCTCGCTGGTCGACCGCGTCAAGCAGGTCACCGGAGCCGACGCCGCCGTCTACCAGATCGTCAAAGGGAAACCGGTCGCGATCGCCACCACGCTGACCCACGGCGATGAGCGGAGCATCGGCGAAGAGCTGACCGGCCCCGCGCGCGCCGCTTTCGCGAAGGAGCAAGACTTCGCCGGTGTGAGCACGATCCAAGGCCGCGCCTACGTCAACCACTACGCGCTCGTCCGCAACGATCTGGGTGAGACGATCGCGATCTTCTACGACGGGATCGCGCTCGACGCCGTCGACGCCGCGATCGCGCGCGCGTTCTACTCGGTCCTGTTCACCGCGATCGGCGCGATCGTCGCGGTGCTGCTCGCGCTGTGGTTCATCGTGCGCCCGCTGTCCGTGAACGCGCAGGCGCTCGCGCGCGACGCCGAGGCGCTCGCCGAAGGGCGCGTCGATGACGTCGCGACGCGACCCGGGCCGGACGAGCTCGGCCGCGTCGCCGGCGCGTTCGGGCGGATCGTCACCTACCAGCGCGCGCTCGCGAGCCACGCCGAGGCGATCGCGGGCGGGGATCTCTCGCGGAGCGTCGCGGCGGCGAGCGAAGGGGATCGGCTCGGGCACGCGGTCGCGCGGATGACCGCGACGCTGTGCGAGGTCGTGCTCGCGCTCCAAGACTCCTCGGCGGAACTGGCCGACCATGC
Organism: Candidatus Limnocylindrales bacterium; assembly: GCA_035488115.1. Taxonomy (GTDB): domain Bacteria; phylum Vulcanimicrobiota; class Vulcanimicrobiia; order Vulcanimicrobiales; family Vulcanimicrobiaceae; genus Vulcanimicrobium. Next base: position 5,189 of record DATHLN010000096.1, read on the forward strand.
CTCCGCGCTCGACCGCGCGGCGTCACGCTCGGCGGAGATCGTCGGCGGCGTCGGCGTCGCGGTGCGCGAGCTGGCCGCGGGATCGACCGATCTTTCGGCCGCGGCGGAGACGTCGAACGTCATCGTGCGTCAGTTCGAGGCGGCGATCGACGGGATCGCGCGCGGCGCGGTCGACCAGGCGATGCAGGTGCGCGCGGCGTCGGGCGACGCGCAGCAAATGGCCGGTGATGTCGAGCGCGTCGCGGAGATCAGCAGCGACCTCGCCGCGGCGGGGCGCGGCGCACACGATACCGCGCAGACCGGCGCGCAGGCGGTCAGCGACACGATCGACGACATGCGCGCGATCCAGCGCGGCGTCGCCGAGGCGGCGGCGAAGATCCGCGAGCTCGGCGCGATCTCGCAGCAGATCGGCAGCGTGGTCGAGACGATCGACGCGCTGACCGACCAGACGAACTTGCTCGCGCTGAACGCCGCGATCGAGGCCGCCCGCGCGGGCGAGCACGGGCGCGGCTTCGCGGTCGTCGCCGACGAGGTTCGCAAGCTCGCCGAGTCCGCGTCGCACGAGACCAAGGAGATCGCCGGGCTGATCGTCGAGGTGCAGCGCCGCACCCGCGACGCGGTCGGCGCCGTCGAAGCGGGCGCCGCGATCGCCGATCGCGGCACGGCGAAGGTCGGTGCGGCGAGCGCGGCGCTCGACGACATCATCGCCTCCGTGGACGTGACCGTTCGCCGCGTCGGCGAGATCGCCGAGGCGATGCGCGAGATGGCCGAGGGCGCGCGCAACGTCGGCGCGTCGATGGACTCGATCAACGCGGTCGTCGAGCAGAACTCGTCGGCGACCGAGGAGATGGCCTCACAGACCGGTCAGCTCGCCCGCGCGATCGGCGCGATCGCGACGACCGCCGACGAGAACGCCCGCAACACGGGCGCAGTCTCGGCGTCCGCCGCCCGGATGGAAGACGACGTGGCCCGCGTCCGCGCCGAAGCGACGGCGCTCGACGCGACCGCGGCGCGCCTGCGCGATCTCGTCAGCCGCTTCCGCCTCGTGCATCAGACCGCCGAAGAATCGGCGCCCAGCACCAATGTCACCCTGAGCCTGTCGAAGGGTGAGCCCCAATCCGCACAGACCGAGC
>DATHLN010000097.1:0-1687 GCA_035488115.1 Candidatus Limnocylindrales bacterium
TCGTCCCGATCAGGATCGGTCCCACGAAGCTCTCACTACCCGCTTCGAGACGCGCCGAGGCGCCGGTCGTACGACCGGCGCCCCTTGCGCGACGCAGCCGAGGAGGAGGTGACTACGTCCCGATCTGCGAGCTCATCACCGAGAGGTCCAGCGTCCCGAGCCCGGTCGTGTAGTCGTAGCCCTGCAGCGCGGTGTAGAGGCCGTTGCCGCCGGTGATCACGTCGTGGAACCCGCCCAGCGCCTGCGTCGGTGGCGGCCCCGTCACGGTCGTCGCGTTGTTCTGGTGCGCCAGATAGTTGCGGTACAGCAGCGGCGCCGCGAAACCGAGCTGGTTCGCGTGCGCGGCTTGCAGCCGCGCGTACGAGCCCATCGCGAGCGGTGACGCTTCGCTCGTCCCGCCGATCCCGCACCCGCTGCTGCAGGCGCCGACGCCGGGGATGTTCGGGCCGTAGACGGCGTAGCCGCCGAGGTTCGGATCCGCCGCCATCGCGATGTCCGGCAGGCTGCGCAGGTTCGTCGCGGCGAGCCCGGTGCTGGCCGGCGCGACCGCCTGCTGCCAGCTCATCGAGTTCTCGAACTGGCTGATCCCGCCGCCGCCGGCGTTCCACGCGGTCTCGCCCGCGTAGCTGCCGTCGTTGTTCGCGATCGCGCTCGTCCCGCCGACGCCGACGACGTACGGCGAGGCGGCCGGGAACTCGACCATCGGCGGCCCCGAGCCCGGCGCTCCGTTCGTCGGCGCCAGCGCGCACGACGATCCCGTGTCACCGGTCGATGCGAACATCGTCTGGCTCTGTGCCGCCGCCTGCTTGAACAGATTGTCGTCAACCTTCATCGAGCCGTCGAGCCACGCTTGGTACTCGCACTCGCCGAACGACGAGTTCCCGAGTTGCGCAACGTCGTCGGTCACCCACCGGTTGTACTCGCTCGCGATGTCCGAGTCGGTCAGCGAGGTGGTGTCGTAGATGAACAGCATCGTGATGGTGCCCGCCATCCCGGTCGAGCTCTGCGTGTCGAGATCCCACTCGCCGACCCCGGCGGTGTCCGTGCTCGGCAAACCGACTTTCACGACGGTCACCGGGACTTGCGGCAGGCCCTGCGCCGTCCGCGCGAACTGCAGATCGCTGAGCGTTTCGGAGACGTCACCTTCCGCCATCACCGCCATCGTCCCGTTCGAGGGCTGCGGCAGCGAGGCGGCGTCGTAGTACTTCTGCACGCCGGCCGCGTCGAACAGCGGGAGACACCCGGCCGGCGTACCGCCGCTCGGGAAGCACTGCGTGTTGTTCCGCAGTGCGGGACGGACCGTCATCTTCGCCGCGTTGTTGAGCCCGAGCACCGCGCTCACGATGCCGCCGAGGGACGTGGGAACGAACGCCGGCTGCGTGTTGACGTACACGTTCGCGCCGTTGAGCTTGAACGACTCGAGCGTCGTGTTGAACGCCTTCGCGGCCTGCGCGGCGGTGCCGTCGGCGCTGACGAGCTGCCCGCTCGCCTGGACGTTGGTGAACCCCTGCCCGCGCAGGTAGCTCACCACGGCCTGAACGTCGCTAGCCGTCGGCCCGAACTGCGCGGCGAACTGCGCGGGCGAGATCCGCTGGTGCGAGGCGATCAGCGAGTCGAGCCCGCTCTCGTTGTGCAGATTCATCGCGACGCGCACGGTGAGCGGCGTCGCGGGCGCGAGCGCGCCGAG
>DATHLN010000098.1:0-24725 GCA_035488115.1 Candidatus Limnocylindrales bacterium
GCGGTTCGGGTTGCCGCACGATGCGGAGATCACCGCCGAGGCGAATCCCGATCCCCTGCTCGCGACGCGCATCCCCGGCTTTCGCGCAGCCGGCGTGAACCGGTTGTCGATCGGCGTGCAGTCGTTCGATCCGCGTGAGGCACGCGTGCTGGGCCGCCGCCACACCGCGCGGGACGTGGAGAACGCGATCGCAGCGGCGCGCGAGGCCGGGTTCGAAAACCTCTCCGTCGACCTCATCTTCGGCGTACCGGGACAGACCGAAGCGTCATGGGCGTTCTCGCTCGACCGCGCGGTCGCGCTCCGCGTCGAGCACGTCTCGTGCTACGGGCTCACGATCGAGGAAGGGACGCCGTACGCGACCTGGTTCGCGCGCGATCCGTCGGCATTCGCCGACGACTCGCTCGAGGCGCGGCTCTACGGGCTCGCGATGGAGAAGTTGCGCGCGGCCGGCTTCGAGCACTACGAGATCTCGAACTGGGCGAAGTCCGGCTTCCAGTCCCAGCACAACCGGCTCTACTGGGCCAATGAGCCGTATCTCGGGCTCGGCGTCGGCGCCGCGTCGTACCTCGGCGGCGTCCGTTCGACCCACACCCGTGACCTCGACGCCTACCTCGATGCGGCGCTCGCGGGTCGGCCGATCCCCGGCGAGAGCGAGCGGCTCGAGGGCGCCGCGCGGGTCGGCGAGGCGATCATGCTCGCGCTCCGGACCGCCGAAGGAGTCGACCTGGCGCGTTTCCGCGAACGGTACGGCATCGATGTGCGCGCGCGGTACGAGCAGGTGGTCGGCGAGCTGGTCGCGGCGGGGATGCTCGCCGCCGACGGCGAGCGCGTGCGCCTCACCGAGCGCGGACGGTTCGTAGCGAACGATGTCTGTGGTGCGTTCCTCGCCTGAACCCGGCCGCGGGATCGCGGGCGCGCTCCTGCGGCTCGTCTTCGCGGCGATCTTCGGGACGACCGGCTTCCTGCTCGGCCGCGAAGCCTATCTGAAGCTGATCTCGCTGCACGTCGCGAGCCAGTTCTGGCAGCTCGCGTTCCTGGTCGTCGCGCCGGTCGTCGGCGCGATCGTCGGCGTCCTGATCGTCCCCGCGGCGCAAGTGCTCTTCGAGACCGAGCTCTACCAGGTCGAGCGGGCGATCGACCGGCTCGCGCCGGGCGAGCTCGTCGGCGGTGCGATCGGCCTCGTCACCGGGCTGGTCGTCGCGTTCCTGGTGAAGAGCATCCTGTTCGAGTTCGTCGCGTTCGCGGGACCGACCGGCGGTTACATCGCGATCGCGCTGTACCTGGTCCTCTCGATCTTCGCGGCGTTCCTCGGCGCGCGCGTCGGCGCGAAGCAGCGCGTCGCGCTGGGCCGCATCGCCGCGCCGGCGAACGCGACCGCGGGCGGCGGCGGCGAGCCGAAGGTCCTCGACACCTCGGTCATCATCGACGGCCGCGTCCTCGACATCGTGCGCAGCGGCTTTCTCGAAGGCCCGCTGCTGCTGCCGCGCTTCGTGCTTCGCGAGCTGCAGCTCATCGCCGACAGCGCCGACCCGCTGAAGCGCACGCGCGGCCGCCGCGGCCTCGAGCTCTTGTCGACGTTGCAGCAGACCGTGCCGATCGAGATCGTCGAGCGCGACCCCGAGGACATCGCGCAGGTCGATGCCAAGCTGGTCCGGCTCGCGCAGGAGCGCGGTGCGAAGCTGGTCACCAACGACTTCAACCTCAACCGCGTCGCACACGTGGAGGGCGTCTCCGTTCTGAACATCAACGAGCTCGCCAACGCGCTCAAGCCGGTATTGCTGCCGGGCGAAGAGCTGCGCGTCGCGGTGATCCGCGAGGGCCGCGAACCGCACCAAGGCGTCGGGTATCTCGACGACGGCACGATGATCGTGATCGAGAACGGCCGCCGCCTGATCGGCGACACCGTCGACGTCGCGGTGACCAGCGCGCTGCAGACGAACGCCGGCCGCATGATCTTCGCCCGCCCGAAATTACGCGCATGATCTGGGGGGCAGTCATTGTTGCGGCGGGGCGCGGGACGCGGTTCGGGCGGCCGAAGCAGCTCGTCGAGCTCGCCGGGAAACCGATGATCGCGTGGTCGATCGAGGCGTTCGCCGCGATGCCCGAGATCTCGGAGCTCGTCGTCGTGACCGAGCCCGACCTGGTCGAGCGCATCGAAGCGGTCGTCCACCCGCGCGTCAGCCACGCCTCGGTGCGCGTCGTGCGCGGCGGGCCGGACCGGCAGACCAGCGTGCGCTACGGCCTCGAGGCGCTCTCGCAGGATGTCGCCGCGGTGCTCGTGCACGACGGCGCGCGGCCGCTGGTGCGGACCGCCGACGTCCGCGCCGGGATGCGTCCGGTGCGCCCCGGGACCGCCTCGCTGCTCGCGACGCCGGTCGTCGACACGGTGAAGGTCGTCGAGGCGGACGGCAAGGTGACGCGCACGCTCGACCGGGCCTCGCTGTGGGCCGCGCAGACGCCGCAGTTCGCGACCGCACGCGACCTGCGCCGCGCGCACGCGGACGCGGTTCGCTTCGGCCACGCGCCGGCGACCGACGACGCCGCGCTGCTCGAGCGCGCCGGCGCGGACGTCGTCGTCGTCGAGGGCTCGCCGGACAACTTCAAGATCACGCTGCCGGGCGATCTGACGCGCGCCGAGGCGCTGCTGCGCGAGCGCGGCGAGGACGGCCACACCGAGGAAGAGATCCTGGTCGTCGAGTGCTACGTCGACCCGCGCGCGGTCGACGACGTGCTGCTCGACCTGGAGGCGCGCGACGCGCGCGTCGACGTGATCGACCGCGATCTCCCGAGCGCGACGGTGGTCCGCGCCTATGCGACCCGCGCCGCGCTGCGCGGCTTCGGCGCGCGCCTGCACGCGCTCGCCGGCGAGGACGCGCTCTTCACGACCCATCTCTCCCATCACGCCCCGCGCAGCACCGCCTCGCTGGAGCGCGAACATTAGCGAGACCAGCTCGCACCCGCCGCACCTGCGCGTGGGGCACGGGTTCGACGCGCACCGGCTCGTCGAAGGACGGCCGTTCGTGCTCGGCGGCGTGCGGATCGAGCACCCGACCGGGCCGCTCGGACACAGCGACGGCGACGCGCTGACGCACGCGATCTGCGATGCACTGCTCGGCGCGTGCGCGCTCGGCGATCTCGGCGCGCACTTCCCGGAGACCGACCCGCAGTGGAAGGACGCCGACTCGCTGCGGCTGCTCGCTGCGTGCCACGAGCTCGCGGTGCGGCACGGCTGGACGATCGCGAACGTCGACGCGACCGTCGTGGTTCAGGAGCCGCGCCTCGCGCCGCACGTCCCGCTGATGCGCGACGCGCTCGCCGACGCGCTCGGTCTCGACGTCGCGCGGATCAGCGTGAAGGCGAAGACCAGCGAAGGGATGGGCTATACGGGCGACGGGACGGGGATCGCCGCGTTCGCGGTCGTGCTCGCCGAGGCGCTCGAACGCCACGGAGCGTCGTCCCCGCCCGCGCCGTCGCCCGGACGGTAGACGGGCTGCTCGGCGATCGCGCGCAGCCGTGACGAGCGCGGCGCAAGATCCTCGTCGCCGAGGCCTTGGAACGGTGCAAACCAGATCACAGCGCTTTCACCTGAAGCTCCTCGCGAATCTCGGCGCGCGCGTCTCCGCGCTGGCGCCGGCGGGCGGTGAGCTCGTCGTCCCACACCCCGGTCGCGGCGCACTCCGCGGCGACCGAGCCGAGCTCGGCCAGGAACCGCAGTGCACCGGCGACGCGCCGACTGTCCGACGTAGCATTCATGGACCAACCGTACCGGAGCGAGGGAGGCCGCTCTATCCGGGCTGGTACCGATGTTGAGCGCCGCGACTACGTAGGCTACGTAGGCGCCGACTCCGCGAGCAGCGTCTCGAGCGCGCGGCGGTTCGGGACGCCCAGCTTCCGGTAGATCGACGCGATGTGCGTCTCGACGGTCCGCTCCGAGATCACCAGCGACTCGGCGATCGCGCGAGTCGGCCGGCCCGCGACCAGCAGGGCGGCGATCTCGCGCTCGCGCGCGGTGAGCGTCGACTCGCCGCGCCGGCGCTGCGTCGGATCGCCGGTCTCGGTCAGCCGCCGGACCTCGCCGCTCGCGCCGAGCTTGCGGAAGAGCGCGACGGCGTCGGCGGTTCGCCCGGCGTGCTCGAGCGAGAAGGCCTCGGCGATCCGCCAGCCCGCCGTGCGGAACGCGGCCACCGCCTCGTCGGCGAGCCGGACCGCCTCGTCGCGGCGGCGGCGTCGCTGCGCCTCGCGCGCGTCGGCGATCGCGAGGAACCCGCGCGCCGGCCAAGCGCCTTCGCGCGCGGCGACGGCGGCGAGCGCCTCGCGCGCCGCGGCGCGGACCTCCGGCTCGCCGCAGCGGCTCGCCGCGTCGTGGAGCCAGTACGGCGGATCGGCGTGGCGGACGAGTGCGAGCGCCTCGGTGACGAGCGCCCTCGCCTCCTCCGCGCGCCCGGCGCGGAGGAGGTCGATCGCGACGGCACCGGCGAGGACCGCGGCCGCGGGCACGTCCGACTCCGCGATCGCGTCGCGCGCGGTCGCGAGCGCCTGTTCGCGCAGCGCCTCGTCCGCTCGCCCGGTCAGCGTCGCGAGGCGGAGCGCCGTCCCGAGGTTCCAGCGCATCACGGTCCCGACGTCGTGCCGGATCCTGTGGGCGCGCGCGATGTGCTCGTTCGTCGCCGCGATGTCGCCGGAGAGCAGCGCGCTCAGCGCCGCGTTCTGCGAGAGCCAGGCGACGAACCGCAGGTTCTTCGTCGCTTGCGCGGCGGCCAGCCCCTCGGCGTAGAGGTCGCGCGCCGTCGCGACCGATCCGTACGAGAGCTCGACGTTGGCCTGATTGTTGAGCGCGCGCACGAGCACGTCGGTGTCGCCGCGTTCGTGCGCTTCGCGCCGCGCCTGCGCGAACCGCTCGCGCGCCTCCTCCGCGCGCCCCAGGATACCGAGGCAATATCCGTAGTTGCCGTAGAAGCGCGCCGACGATGGCGCCTCGGCGCGCGCCGCGAGCCGGTCCGCACGCTGCAGATGGACGAGCGCCTCGGCGGCCCGGCCGCGCGCGGTGAGCAGTCCGGCCGTCATCGTCTCGGCGTCGAAGCGCATCACCGAGTCCTCGTCCTCGAGCCGCCCGACGACTGCCAGCGCTTCGCCCAGGCTTTCGTCGTAGCGGCCTTGGTCGAACAGCAGGTACGCCTTGCGCAGCGCCAGACGCGTCGCATCGGGATCGTCACCGAGCGCGGCGATCGCATCGGAGAGCCGCTCGACGGCGCTCGTGACGTCGCCGGTCGCGTAGAACGCTTCGGCCGCCTTTTCGCCGAGGAGGGCGCGCTGCCGCGGATCGCGCGCGGTCTCGCACGCGCGCACGTAGTGGCGCGCCGCGTCGGCGTAGGCGAAGAGCCCCACCGCGTCATCGCCCGCGCGCTCGTTCCACGCGATCGCGTGCTCGACGTCGCGCGCGCGCCACGCGTGCTCGGCGATCGCGGTGACGTCGAGCGGCTCCTCGTGCGCGAGCGCCTCCGCGGCGCGCGCGTGCAGCACGCGCGCCTCGGCGCGCAGCAGCTCGCCGTAGACCGCTTCGCGCGTGAGCGCGTGGCGGAACGCGAACGAGTCGCCGCGGTCGTCGTCCGGTTCCTCGACGATCAGCTGCAGATCGCGCGCGCGGCGCAGGGCGGCGAACACCGCGACCGGCTGAAGCCCGGTGAGCCGCGCGACGAACTGCGCGGAGAACCGGCGCCCGAGGACGGCCGCGTGCAGCAGCACGTCGTGGTCGCGCTCCGGCAGCGAGGCGAAACGCTCGCGGACCGTCACCCGGATGCTCGCGGGGACGTTGACCGTGCCGCCGTCGCGCTCGCGGCGCTCGAGCGCGCCGCGCAGCAGCTCTTCGGCGAAGAGGGGGCGGCCTTCGGCGAGCTCGCGGATCTGCGCGAGCGCCGGCAAGGGCAGACTGCGGTCGATCTCGAGCAGCGCCGCGCGCAGCAGCCGGTCGACGTCGTCTTCCGGGAGCGGTTCGAGGGCGAGCGTGTCCTCGGCGTCCCGCTCGAGCGCGGCCAGCGCGCGGATCCGTTCCGACTCGGTCTGCGCTTCGACGGCGCGGTAGGTGGCCACGAACGTGACCGGCTCGTTCGCGCAGCGCCGCGCGAGGAAGCGCAGCAGCTCCACGGTCCCGCCGTCCGCCCAGTGCAGGTCTTCGAGGATCACCAGCAGGCCCGCCGGCTCCGCGCGCGCGATCTCGGCGAACGTCATCGCGACCGAGGCGAACCGCCGCGACTTCTCGTCGGCCTCCGCATCGCCGCTGACGTCGCGCGCGAGGCCCGCGTTCGCGCCGAGCGCGTCCAGCGCTTCGACGATTGCCGCGTACGGCGCGTTCGCGTACTCGCGCACGGTGGCGAGCACGGTGCGCGTTCCGTCGCGCCCGGCCGCCGCGGCGAACTCGGTCACCAGCCGCGTCTTCCCGACGCCGGCCTCGCCGCGCACGACGATCAGTGCGGAACGCCGCGCCGCGCCGCGACGCGCGCGCGCCGCGAGATGCTCCAGCTCGGCACGCCGGCCGACGAGCTCGCGACAGAAGACGCCCGAAGAGATCACCGTGCACGGTTTTCGACGAACCGGCCGCGGACGCATGGTTCCGTGCACCCGGACACGAAACGCGCGCTGTATGCTTCTTGAACTCGACGATCTGTCCACGATCCTCGCCAGCGGCATGCCGGGTAAACCCGGAGGCGGCGGCGGTCCGGATTCGCCCGAAGAAGACGCTCCGGACGACGAAGAAGAGGAAGAGGACGAGGAAGGCAGTCCGACCTGATCTGACCGGCCTCGATCCGGCCCGTCCGCTCCGCGTGCGCTTCGCCCCCTCACCGGCGGCGGAGCTGGGGTGCGGCGGCGCGCGGACCGCGCTGTTCAACCGGCTGCTCGCACGGCGAACGGGCGGTGTCTTCGTCCTGCGCGTCGACGACGCGGAAGAGCCTGCCGCGGACGGGAGTGGCGAGGCGGCGCTGCTGCGCGATCTGCGCTGGCTCGGGCTCGACTGGGACGAAGGACCGGACCGCGGCGGCGAGGCGGGGCCGTACCGGCGCTCGGAGCGCACCGCGCTGCACCGCGCGCACGTCGAGCGCCTGCTCAGCGGCGGCGCGGCGTACGAGCGGGACGGCGCCGTCTGGTTCCGCGTGCAGCCGGGGACGACGGTCGTCCGCGATCTGATCAAGGGCGACGTTGCGTTCGAGCACGCTGCGATCGCCGACTTCGTCGTGCGCAAGTCGAGCGGCGGCGCGACGTACGATCTCGCGGCGGCGGTCGACGATGCGACGATGCGGATCGACGTCGTGCTGCGCGGCGACGAGCACCTCGACGACACGCCGCGCCAGATGATGATCGCGCGCGCGCTCGGCTACGAGCCGCCGCGCTACGCGCACGCGCCGCGCATCCTCGACGCACCGCCGGTCGGTGAGCTGCGCCGCGCCGGATATCTGCCCGAGGCGGTCATCGAGCACCTCGCGCTGCTCGGGTGGTCGCCGCCCGCCGCGCGCGAGCGCTTCACCCTGGACGAGCTCGCGGCGCTGTTCTCGCTCGAGCGCGTCGGCGCTTCGCCCGCGCACTTCGACGAGGCCCGTTTGCGCGCGTTCAACGCGCGCGCGCTGCGCTCGCTGCCGCGCGAGACGTATCACGCGCTGATCGCCGAGCGGATGCAGCGCGCGGGGCTGCTCGAAGATCCCGCGCCGGAGGCGGCGCACCGCTGGATCGAGACGTTCCTGGACGCGTTCGGCGCCGAGCTGCACACGCTCGGCGAAGCGATCCGGGAGATCGCGGCGCTGCGCGAAGAATCCGTGACGATCCCGGCGCTCGAGCTCGAGCGGCTGCGCACGCGCCAGGTGCTGTTCTTCCTCGACGCGGTCGCACAGTACGTCGACGACCAGCCCGAGCTGCGCGGCTTGCCGCTCGCGCACGATCTGCCCGAGATCGCGAAAGAGTTCGGGATCGCGAAGGACGACGCGTTCGCCGCGGTTCGCATGGCGCTCACCGGCTCGCACGACGGGCCGCCGCTGACGCTGCTCTTCCCGCTACTCGGACACGACCGAATCATGATCCGCATCGGCGCGGTCAGCTCGCACATCCTCCACGGGCGCGGCCTCGAGCCGATCAAGTACGGACCGGGCGGCGTCCCGTTCGAGACGATCCACGCGGCGGCGCCCGCGCAGCAGGCAACCGGCGACGGCGCCGAGGTGTCGTAAGAGCGACGTGGCCCTCAAGGTGATCGAAGACATCCTGGCCGACCTGCGCGCGCCGGTCGAGAAGGATCCGGCCGCGCACGGCGGGCGGCTGGAAGTCGCGCTCGCCTATCCGGGCTTCCATGCGCTCGTCGCGCACCGCTTCGTGCACTCGCTGTACCGCGCGAAGATTCCCGTCGTGCCGCGCGTCCTCGGTGCGATCGCGCGCTTCTGCACCGGGATCGAGATCGATCCAGGCGCGACGATCGGGCGCGGCGTCTTCATCGACCACGGGATGGGCGTGGTGATCGGCGAGACCGCCGAGGTCGGCGACGGCTGCACGATCTATCAGGGCGTGACGCTCGGCGGCACCTCGCTGCAGCAGACGAAACGCCACCCGACGCTCGGCAGGAATGTGACGGTGGGCTCGGGTGCGGCGATTCTCGGCGCGATCACGATCGGCGACGGCGCCCGGATCGGCGCCAACTCGGTTGTGGTGAAGGACGTCCCGCCGAACGCGACGGTCGTCGGGATCCCGGGGCGCGTCGTGCTGATGGACGGCAAGCCGGTGACGACGCCGGCCGACCCGCGCCCGCGCGTCGACATGCCGGACCCGAACGCACAGCTCATCGGGCAATTGAACGATCGCATCGCAGCGTTGGAGAGCCGCCTCGGCGAACTCGAACGGAAGAATGCCCCTTCGTCTGTATAACACCCGCACGCACGCGACCGAGCCGCTGCGCCCGCTCGAGCCGAACCACGTCCGGATCTACGTCTGCGGTCTGACGCCCTCGGCCGAGGCGCATCTCGGCCACGCGCGCTCGTTCCTGTTCTTCGACGTGCTGCGGCGGTATCTCGAGCACCCGCGCAACGGCTACCGGGTGACGTACGTGCAGAACGTGACCGACATAGACGACCGTTCGATCGCGACCGCGCAGCGCGAGGGGACGACGTACGACGCCGTCGTCGCGCGCTTCTACGGCGCGTTCAAGGAGTCGATGCGCCTCTTGAACGTGCGCGAGTTCGACCACGAGCCGTACGCGACGAAGTACGTCCCGCAGATCGTCGAGATGATCGGCGAGCTGCTCGAGCGCGGGTACGCGTACGTGACCGACGACGGGATCTACTACCGGGTGGCGAGGTTCCCGCGCTACGGCGCGCTGAGCGGAAAGCACGTCGACGAGCTGCTGATCGGCGCGCGGATCGCCGAGAACGAGCACAAGGACGACCCGCTCGACTTCGCGCTCTGGAAGTTCGCGAAGCCCGGCGAGCCGCAGTGGGACTCGCCGTGGGGCTCCGGGCGCCCCGGCTGGCACATCGAGTGCAGCGCGATGTCGCGCGCCTTGCTCGGCGTTCCGTTCGATGTCCACGGCGGCGGTTTCGATCTGATCTTCCCGCACCACGAGAACGAGATCGCGCAGAGCGAGCCGCTGATGGACCATCCGCCGATGGCGGAGATGTGGGTTCACGGCGGGCTGCTGAACTACGAAGGCCGGAAGATGTCGAAGTCGCTCGGCAACTTCGAGCCGCTCACGGAGCTGCTGAAACGTCACGACCCGCTCGCGATCCGGCTGCTGTTCCTGCAGACCGGTTACCGCAAGCCGATGAACTTCACCGAAGAGTCGATCGCCGGCGCCGCCGCCAGCTTGCAGAAGCTGCAGAAGGCGGCGCTGCGGCTGCGCGAAGCGTCCGCCGCGGTGCGGTCGGGCGACGCGAGCGGATTCGGCGCGCACGCGGAGGCGGTGTACCGCGCGCTCGACGACGACATGGATACCGCCAAAGCACTCGGCGAGCTGCACGTCGCGGTCGCCGACACCGCGCGGTGGGCGGAGGCCGGTGCGGCCGGCGAGGTGCTGGCGTTCGTACGCACGATCGCGGGAATCTTCGGGATCGGGCCGGCGTTCGAGGACGCGGCGCTCGACCGGTTCACGGCCGAGGCTCGAGCGCAGCGCGAGCGCGAGGCGCAGTCGTCGCTCGATCCGGAGTTCGTGGAACGGCTGCGCGAACGGCTCGGCGACGCGCTGCACTTGAACGGCGTCGTTTCGGCGGAGGACGCGATCCGGCGCGTGATCGACGCGCGCGCGCAGGCGCGCAAGGACAAGGACTTCGCGCTCGGCGACCGGCTGCGCGACGCGCTCGCGGCCGAGGGGATCGCGCTGAAAGACTCCAAGGACGGGACGACGTGGACCGTCGCCGGCGCGTAGGCTCTCAGCGTCCCGCGCCGCCGGTCCGCCGAGCACCGCGGTTCGACTTCGACGACGTCGTCTACGGCGTGCACGCGGTCGACGAGATGCTGGTTGCCGGCGAGCCGCTGCGGCACATCCACGTCGGCGACGACCGCAAGCGCGATCCCGCGCTGCGCAACCTGCTGGAGCGCGCGCGCTCCGCGAACGTGCCGGTGCGGTTCGAGAGCCGCGCGTTCTTCGCGTCGTTTCCGTACAAGGCGCACCAAGGCGTCGTCGCGATCGGGGAGCCGTTCGAGTACGCCGCGCTTGAGGATGTCATCGAGCTCGGGAAGCGCCGGCGCCCGGCGCTCTACGTCGTGCTCGACCACGTGACCGATCCGCACAACGTCGGGGCGATCATTCGCTCCGCCGAGTGCGCGGGCGCGACCGCGGTCATCCTGCCGGAGCGGCGCAGCGCGGGCGTCAACCCGACCGTGCGGAAGTCGTCGGCCGGTGCGACCGCGTTCGTCCCGGTCGCGCGCGTCGCGAACGTCGCGCAGGCGGTGCGGACGCTGAAGAAAGCCGGAATCTGGGTCTACGGCGCCGCGCTCGGCGATGACGCGAAGGCGTACACGGCGACCGCGCTCGACGGCGACGTCGCGCTGGTGATCGGCGCCGAGGGCGAAGGGATCGCGCCGCTGGTGAAGCGCGAGTGCGACGGCCTCGTCGCGATCCCGATGCGCGGCAAGCTGCAGTCGCTGAACGCGTCCGTCGCCGCCGGCGTGCTGCTCTACGAAGCAGTCCGGCAGCGCACCGCCGCGCACGGCGACGCCGGATGAGACGTTCGAGAGAGCCGCGACGCGGCTGAGCGAACCCCGCGTTTCCGAAGCGAACCGGCACTCCATCGCTCGCACGGAGGTTCGCATGGACGTTCGCACACGGGTCCTGAGATCGTTGGCGGTCGCGACGGCGACCGCGCTGCTGTTGACGCTCGCGCTCGCGACCGGCACGCGCGCACAGTCCGCCGCGCCCTCGGCGGCGCAAGTTCGCGAGCTGACCTCGGGCGGGATCGTTCGGACGTACCGGGTGTTCCATCCCGCCTCGGCGGGCGCGCATCCGCCGCTCGTGATCATGCTGCACGGTGGCTTCGGTAGCGGCGCGCAAGCGGAGAGCGCGTACGGCTGGGACGCCGTGGCAGCGCAGCACGGATTCGTGGTGGTCTATCCGGACGGTGTCGGACGCGCGTGGAACGCAGGACGCTGCTGCGGCCGACCGTACGAGCAGAAGATCGACGACGTCGCGTTCCTGACCGCGGTGATCCGCGACGCGGAGCAGCGCGACGGCGCCGATCCGCGGCGCGTCTACGTGACCGGGATGTCGAACGGCGCGATCATGGCGTATCGCTTCGCCTGCGAGGCGCCGGTCGCGGTCGCCGCGATCGGTCCGGTCGCCGGCGATCTGGAGGTGTCGTGCACCGCACCGCACGGCCCGGTCTCGGTGCTCGCGATCCACGGCGCCGCCGACCACAACGTTCCGATCGCCGGCGGCTACAACAGCGCGGGCGTGACGCACACCGACCACACCTCGGTCGCCGACTCGCTCGCGCGCTGGCGCGCGATCGACCGCTGCGGCGCGCCGGCGGTCGACCGGCGACCGCCGCTCACGACGGAGACCTCGCGATGCGACGGCGGCGACGAGGTCGACCTCGTCACGATCGACGGCGCCGGACACCAGTGGCCGGGCGGGACGAAGATCGCGCATCCGGGCGCCGCTCGGCTGCTCGGGCTCGACCAGCCGAGCAGCGCGCTCGACGCGACGGCGGCGCTGTGGGACTTTTTCAGCCGGCACACGTCGCGAGCGAGCGGTGCCTCGGGCGGCTGACAGGCCGAACAGGAGGAGGGCCGAGCGACCCGGTCCTTTGTCCTTGACCTCCTAGAAGGACCCTCCTATACTAGGAGGATCGTGCACGGCCCCGACGGGCTCAGGCCCGCGCTTTCGTGCTCGAGCGTCCCCGGCAAGGTAGGTTACATTGGCGATCGCAGCCCCTGTCGCCGAGCCCCTCGACTACCACGAGCGGCCCGACGAAGATCTCGTCTCAGCGGCGAAATCGGGCGACAACCTGGCGATGGAGTTCTTGCTGAACAAGTACAAGAACTTCGTCCGCATCAAGGCAAAGAGCTACTTCCTCATCGGCGCGGACCGTGAGGACATCATCCAGGAAGGGATGATCGGGCTCTACAAGGCCGTCCGCGATTTCAAGGCGGACAAGCTCTCGAGCTTCCGCGCCTTCGCGGAACTCTGTATCACCCGTCAGATCATCACCGCGATCAAGACGGCGACCCGGCAGAAGCACATCCCGCTCAACCAGTACATCTCGCTGAACAAGCCGATCTACGACGAGGACAGCGAACGGACGCTCCTCGACGTGATGCCGTCGCAGAAGACCTCGGATCCCGAAGAGCTCGTGATCAATCAGGAGGTCTCCGAAGACATCAAGGCGCGGATTCAGGAGAACCTTTCGGATCTCGAGTCGCAGGTGCTGCTCTCGTATCTCGAGGGCAAGTCGTACCAGGAGATGGCGCGCGACTTGAACCGGCACGTGAAGTCGATCGACAACGCACTGCAGCGCGTGAAGCGCAAGATCGAGAAGAATCTGGCCGAGATCGAGCTGCCTTGAAAGGACGTAGGGACGCGTAGCTGATCCGTCAGCCGACGTCTTCGAGGAGCCCGACGGAAAACGAAGGGGCCCCGCTCGCGCGGGGCCTTCTTCATGCGCGCTCGAGCGCTGTGGGTCAGTCGCCGGGCGCGGTAGCGGCCGGCGCGTGTGCCGATGCGGGCGGTGCGAGCTCGCTCACGATCGTCTGATAGATGAGCTCGCGGTCCTCGAGCGGGTCGAAGACGAGACATTTCTGCTGGCCGCCGCGGCCGATGGGGTCGATGAAGATCGTGACGCGGCCGGGGGCGCAGACGTCGAGACAGGTCGTCCCGGTCGCGCGGATCGCGCCCCAGTGGCCTTCGGCTTTGAGCCGGTCTTTGAGCCACTCGCGAAGCTTGAGCCGTTCGTCGCCCGCGTGCTCGGGGAAGTCTTCCGCGAAGCGCACGTTCAGGCACTTCTCACAGACGAGCGCAAGCCCGCCGCTCCGCCGCCACAACGGTCTGACCTCGATCGGATCGCTCACAGGTTTGCTGACCGGCGGGAGGCACACGAAAGATGCAGAGCCGACGGTGGGATTCGAACCCACGGTGTGCTTTCGCAGCGTGCTTACAAGGCACGTCCCATCGACCACTAGGGAACGTCGGCGTCGCGCGCGGTGTTCGTTCGGGCCGGTCTCAACCCCCTGGCGCGGAGTAGGAACGCCACGGCGGCTTCGCGTATCATGGCGGGTCCCCCGCGAAGGGGTGCGCGAACAGCGTGGGTCGGTGGTCGAGTGGTTAATGGCACCGGACTGTAAATTCGGCTCGCGAAAGCGATACGGTGGTTCGAATCCACCCCGGCCCACCAAGACGAGCAAGCGGCGTGTGTCGCCAGGACACGCGCCGCTGCTTTCGTAAACAGGTTCACTCCGAGCGCGGGCGTTGCATAGTGGTAATGCCCTTGCCTTCCAAGCAAGAGTCGCGGGTTCGATTCCCGCCGCCCGCTCCATGTTCGCAGAAGCGCTGATCACTGTGCCGCACTGGTGGCACGGGCTTCATGTACGATCGCCGTATGCAAAACGACGTGACTTTGCCGGGCGTCTCGTTACTCGTTGCAGACGCCTTTGGACAAGGTGAATTCGAGTTCGAGCTCACGCCCGAGCTCGCGGAGCGCTACGAGTTGAAATCGCCTGACCTCGGCTCACCGAAGCGCAACACGAAGAGAGTGGGCGATATCTCAGAGGCTCACGTCATCGCGGCCTTCGCGAAACTTGGATACCACGTTCTGCTGCCGTTCGGAGAAAATCACCGATACGACCTCGTCGTCGACGACGGAGAACGTCTCTTTCGCGTGCAGGTGAAGACCGGCCGGCTCCGCCGGGACGGGACGGTGATCGAGTACAGCTGCTCGAGCTCGCATGCGCACCGCGGCGGCGCGTCTCGGCCGTACTTCGGAGAGATCGATTATCTCGCAGTGTACTGCCCGGGGACGCAAAAGGTTTACCTGCTGCCGGAGAAGGAATTGACGGCTACCAGGGCTCATCTTCGCCTGTCGCCGCCTCGGAACAACATGTCGAAGAGCATCCGGTGGGCGTCGAGATACGAGCTGGCGTAGCTTAGTGGTAAAGCACTTCGTTGGTAACGAAGAGAGCGTGGGTTCAATCCCCACCGCCAGCTCCAGACCGGCGAGACCCTCCGCCACCGGAGGGTCTTGTCGCTTTCCTGAGTAGTCGTGACCCGTCATGCCGACAGCCGTCTCGACCGACAGCGCGAAGCGCGCCCTCCTGGAACGCCTCATCGACGACGCGGGCCTCTTCCCGCCGGCCGAACTCCCGATGCGAGCCGCGATCCGCGCCCACGCTAGGCACCGAGAGAGCGCCTACTCCTGGGTCGCCGGCCGGTTCGTCGTCCCCGCTTCTCGGCTCGACGAGTTCGCCGCGGCCATCACGGCCGCGGACGGGCCCTTCGAGCTCAGCGTCGTTCTCGACTCGGGCGCATCGGGCGCCAAGGGCGATACGGTCCGCGCCGACCTCCACCGCATCGATCGCATCGCCGGCGTCGACGGCGTCACGGTCGCCTCGCTGGAAGCGCGTTTGCCGAACTTCACGCTGAAGGACGACACGATGCATCAGATCGTCGCCGACATCGTGAGCCGCTACCCGAGCGCACCGATCGCGTTCTTCTACGAGTCGTCGTACAGCGCCGGCTGGACGAGCGCGCCCGACGAATGGCTCACCGTCCTGGCGTCGGCGCGCACGAGCGCGCCCGCGAACGTGACGATCGGGGCGAAGGTCCGCTGCGGCGGCGCCGTACCCGGAGCGACGCCGTCCGTCCCCGACCTCGCGAGCTTCATCACGGCCGCGCACGCGCACGACGTGCCGTGGAAGGCGACCGCCGGACTGCACCATCCGGTGCGCGCGGAAGCCGGCGTCGAGGGCGGCGTGGTACCGCACGGCTTTCTCAACGTGTTCATCGCGGGCGCCGCGCTGCACGCCGGCGCGATCGCCGCAGAGCGCGTCACCGACGTGCTCGGCGAGACGGATCCGCGGGCCTTCGTCGTCGACCCGATGCACGTCGGCTGGCGCGAGATTCGCCTCGAGGCGGAGCAGGTCGCGGCGGCGCGCGAACGGTGCGTAGCGTTCGGAAGCTGCAGCTTCGACGAGCCGGTGAACGATCTGCGCGAGCTCGGCATCTTGTTGTGACCGACCCGCGTGACTTCGGGGTCGACAATCTCCCGTTCGGAATCATCACCGACGCGCGCAGCGACGAGCGGCGACCCGCCGTCGCATTCGAGGACAAGGTCGTCGACGTCGACTGCCTGGTCCATCAAGGCGCGCTCGACGCGGAGTCCCTGCTCGGCACGCCGACGCTGAACGCATTCCTCTCCGAAGGCCGCGAGCGCTGGACGGCGGTCCGTGCGCGCCTGCAACACCTCCTCGGTCCGTCCGCGAGCGCGGAGGAGCGCCGCATCGTCGACAAGGCGACGCTCGCGCGCGATTCGGTGACGATGCATCTTCCGATCGAGGTCGCCGACTACGTCGACTTCTACTCGTCGATCGAGCACGCGACGAACCTCGGCCGCATCCTGCGCCCGAACGCCGAACCGCTGCTTCCCAACTACCGCCACATCCCGATCGGCTACCACGGCCGCGCCGGAACGGTCGTCGTGAGCGGCACGCCGGTCCGCCGCCCGCACGGCCAGCGCAAACCGCCCGATACGAACGCGCCGGCGTTCGGTCCCTCGCAACTCCTCGACGTCGAGCTCGAGATGGGCTGGATCGCCGGCGCCGGCAGCACGCACGGCGAACCGGTGAACGCGGACGCGGTCCGCGATCACGTCTTCGGCTACGTGCTGCTGAACGACTGGAGCGCCCGCGACATCCAAGCGTGGGAGTATCAGCCTCTCGGCCCGTTCTTGGGCAAGTCGTTCGCCACGTCGATCTCCCCGTGGATCGTCACCTTGGACGCGCTGGAACCGTTCCGCGTCCCCGAGCCAAACCGAGATCCGGAGCCCCTACCGTACCTCCGCACCAAGGAGCCGTGGGCCTACGACATCGAGCTCGAGATGCTGCTCCGAACGAAGCAGATGCAGCAGGACGGAACCCCGCCGGCAACGATCTCGCGCACGAACTTCCGCGGCATGTACTGGACCGTTGCGCAACAGCTCGCGCACGTGACGTCGAACGGAGCGCACCTGCGCCCCGGCGACCTGTTCGGCACCGGTACGATCTCCGGCGGCGATCAGGGAACGCAAGGTTCACTGATCGAGCTGACGTCGCGCGGAGCGAACCCGCTGACGCTTCCGAGCGGCGAGCGGCGCGCGTTCCTCGAGGAGGGCGACACGGTCATCATGCGCGCCCGCGCGGTCCGCGGCGACAAGCGCATCGGTTTCGGCGAGGTGACCGGTACGATCGTCGGATGACGTTCAGCTCGGAATCGGCAGATGCGTTCCGCGGCCCTCGATGATGCAGCGGTCGAACACGAAGCTCGCGGCCGCGACGTCCCACAGGCCGATGCCGAGTGACTCGAAGAGCGTGATCTGATCGTCCGAGGTCCGGCCGAGTGCGTGCCCCGCGACGATGTCGCTGAGGCGCGTGGCGTGCTCCCAGGACCAGTGCGCCGTTTCGTTGGCGGCGCGGAGATCGCCGGACTCGACCTTCGCTTGGGCGATGTCTTCGACCGCGACGACGCCGGCGCGGGTGACTGCTTCGACGTCGATCTCTTGCGCGTTCGCGCGGTTGGAGCCGGCGGCATTCAGGTGCGTGCCGGGTCGTAGCCAGGCGCCTTCGAGGACGGGCGTCGTGGAGCTCGTCATCGTGCAGATCACGTCGGCTTCGGCGACGGCGTCGCGCGGGTGGTCGACCGGCTCGATCTTCGCATCGACGTTCTCTTGCATCAGCTCGCAAAACTCGGCGCGGCGTTTCGGGTCGCGGCCGTAGACGAGGACGCGCGTGATCGGGCGGGCGTGGACGCACGCTTCGAGCTGGGTGCGCGCTTGCCAGCCGGTGCCGATCACCGCGAGCGTCTTGGCGTCTTCGCGGGCGAGGTAGCGCGTCGCCACGCCGGATGCCGCGCCAGTCCGGATCTGGCCGAGCCGATCGGCCTCGATCATCGCGAGCATCTGGCCGGCTTCGTCGAAGAGCAGGACCCAGAAGCGCGCGCCGCGGCCTTTCGGCGCGACGGTGTACGTCTTGTGGCCGAGGCGGCCGTCGTACGCGGCGGCGAGGACTTGGATCACCGCGGACTTCGTGTACGCGCGCTGGCGCGGTTTGTTCTCGGCGCGGCCTTCGGCAAGCGCGCGGGCGGCGTCTTCGACGACGGTCAGCGCGTCATGCATCGAGAATGTCGCGGCGACATCGCCTTCGGTCAGATAGAGCGGGTTCACGGGCGAGACCGCGGTCTATGCGCGGCCGGAGCCGACGACGGCGGCGTCGTCGCTGCCGAAGCCCGCGGCGATGTAGCGGTCCATCAGCGAGGCGACGCACGGGACGACGTCGAGCTTCTCGCCGTGGCGGGCTGCTTCGTCCATCATCAAGCGCAGATCTTTGCGCGCCATGGTCAGCTCGAAATTCGGCGTGAAGTCGCCTTCCGCCATCAGCTTGCCGCGGCCCTGAATCGCGTTGCCCGGATTGAACTCGGTGAAGAGCTGGAATGCGTCTTTCGGATCGACACCGAGCGAGCGGCCGAATTTGTACACGTCCGCAAGCCCGCCGGTGACGATCAGCAGCAGCATATTGCCGAAGAGCTTGAACGCCGCGGCGCGTGACGGGTCGTCGCCGAACTCGAGGATCTTGCCGGTCATCGGCGCGAGCAGCGGCTTCACGCGCGCGCGGATCGCCGGGTCGCCCGAGAGCAGCATCAGCCCGGTCGCGTCGCGGGCGTTCTTCGGGCCCATGAAGACCGGCGCGTGGACGAACGTGCGGCCGCGCGATTTCCAGCGGTCGACGCGCTCGCCGGTAGGAGTCGGCGCGGTCGTCGTGTGGTCGAAGATGAACGCGGTCGGGAGAACGGTGTCCGCAAGGGGATCGAGGACCGCGTCGACCGCGGCGTCATCGCTGAGCGTGACGTGGATCTGCGAAGCGCCGCGCACGGCGTCGTGGGCGGTGTCGAAGACGACCGCTCCGTCGGCCTGCAAGGCGCGGGCCTTCTCCGGCGTGCGGTTCCAGACGTGGACGGTCTCACCGCGCTCCAGCAGCTTGCGAGTGAAGTTGGCGCCGAGCAAGCCGGTGCCGAGCCATGCGATCAAGCGATCTCTCCTGGGAAATGTCGAGGGGCAGCATCATAGCTGACCCCGCGAGGTTACCCGGCGTTTCAGCCCCGGACGCCTTGCGGCGATCACCGCGAGCGCCAAACGGCCACGCTGCCGAGACGGGCGATCTGCCTGTATCGCCTTGATGCGAGCCGGGCGCGGAGCTGCGGCAGGATGCGGTGCTGGAAGTCCTGGTTCGGGTAGTCCTCGGCGAAGACGATGAACTCCGCATCGTACGGCGAGGGACCGGTGCCGAGGACCATCGCGCGCGGATGGCGGGCCGCGACGGCGGTGTACCATTCGTCGTGCGTCGCCAGCGACGCGTCCGCCGGGACGGTGCTGAGCGCGGCACGCGCGTCGCGCAGGTCGTGATACGACGGTTTGAGGTAATGCAGCGGGTGCAGCGGGCTGAAGGCAACGAGCGCGATCGCGGAGAGCGTGAAGGCGACCGTCGTCCAGCGCCTCGGCGCGCGCAGTGTGGCGATTCCACCCGCGAACGCAATCAGCAGCCACGGGATCCAGAGCGCGGCGTAGTGCATCCCCATCCGCCATACCAAGCCGCTGTTCGCGAGCAGCACGATCGCGAAGCCTGGAACCGCCAGCCAGGCGAGGCGCGAGCGCAGCGGGAGGAATGCCAGCGGTACGAGCGCTTCGAGCAGGTAGGTGAGCCGGCCGATGGTGAGGATCGCGGCGAAGAACGCGAGCGGGTGCAACAGCGGCGCGAGCAGCAGCGCGGCCGGCCCGTGTGCGAACGGGTAGTCGTAGAAGTGCGAGGGCGGCCAAGGCCCGACGCGCGGCAGCACGATGAGCGCGTAAATCGCATCGGAAACGATCGCGAGCGCGGCTGAACCGACGCCCGCGATGATAAGCGCGCGGTCGGGGTTGTCCCGGCGCAGCGCGCCGGCGATCGCGACCACGATGCCGGCGATCGCGAGCTCGATGCAGACGTCCTCGCGCAGGCCGGCGAGCAGCAGCGCGAGGACCGCGACCCACGCCCACGCGCGCCGTTGGATCGCGAGCCACCAGCCGAGCGCGAGCGCAGGCAACAAACCGAGGTCGCGAAACTCCGCGAAGCCGACGGCGACCAGCGGCGGGTAGACGAGAGCCACCGCGCCGATGCGGTCCGCGATGCCGCGCTCGAGCCCGCGGGCGCGCGCGATCGCGGCGAGCAGCGGCGCGCATGCGACGGTTGCGGCGGCGAGGATCGTCTGAAGGACCCAAAGGCTGCGCGTCGTCACGACGAACGGCCACAGCAGCATCAGCGCCGGCGACCAGTGGAACCGGTAGTGCGTCGTCCCTTCGACGCCGTTCCGCATCCCGCCGAATGCGTCGATGATGATTTGGACGAACGTGCCGGTGTCGGCGCCGTAGCTCCAGTCCGTGGCCCGTATCGCGGCAAGCACCGCGAGAAGCACGAAGGCGACGAGCGTGCCGATCCACAGAGCCGAGGGACGAGTGAGCTTCATTCGCCTGTCCGTACCGGCGCCCTCAGAACGTCAGTGCGACGCGGCCGGTGATGCGCCCCGCGCGCATCTCGTCGAAGACGGCGTTGACCTCGTCGAGGCGGCGCGTCTGGACGCGGCATGCGATCTTGCCGGCGGCCGCCAGATCCAGCACCTCGCGCAGATCGTCGCGTGTCCCGGTGGCGGCTGAGGTGATCGTGATCTCTCGCATCCTCATCGCCGGAAAGGTCAGATCTTCGGCCGGCATCCCGACGACGACCAGCGTTCCGCTCGGGCGCACGGCATGGAAGGCCGTATCGTAGGCCGCCTTCGCCGCGGACGTAACGACGGCCACGTGCACTCCCAGGCGCCGTAAGCGCTTTCCGCCGTCCTCGTCCGTCGCATCGATCGTCTCGTCGGCCCCGAGCGAGCGCGCGAAGTCCAGCTTTTCGCGGGTCACGTCGACCGCGATCACCTGAGCGCCGAAGTGCTTTGCGAGCTGAATCGCGAGATGGCCGAGTCCGCCCACCCCGAAGATCGCGACACGCTGTCCCGGTTCGATGCGGCCGTTCTTCATCGCGCGGTAGACCGTGACGCCGGCGCAGAACAGCGGCGCGGCTTCGGCGCTCGTCAGCGAGGCGGGAACCCTCACGACGTGCGACGCCTTGGCCTTCACGAGCTCCGCGTAACCGCCATCGACGCTCGCGCCGGTGATCGTCTGGTGCGGGCAGAGGTTCTCCTTGCCTTCCCGGCAGAGCTCGCACTCGCCGCACGTCCAATGCGTCCAAGCGACACCGACGCGGTCGCCGTTCGGCAGCTCGTGCACGTCCGCGCCGCGCTCGATCACGCGCCCGACGACCTCGTGTCCGGGGATCAGCGGCAGCTTGACGATCCTCTGCAGCTGCTTCCAATCGCCTTCGGCGATGTGGAGATCGGAGTGGCAAACGCCGCATGCTTCGACGCGGATCAGCACCTCGTCCGGGCCGGGAGACGGAGCGGCAGCCTCTCGAATTTCGAGGGGCTGCTTGAATCGGTCGATGATCGCTGCTTTGATCGTGCACCTCGCCGGGTTCATGCGATGGTTCCGGCGCTTTGACTCGGTGGGCGCGAGCTACCTTGGTCGCGCCCGTTCCGCATGTCGAGGATCGCGCGGATCTCGTGGTCGCTTGCTTAGCCTCGCGTGAGGGAGGCGCCGCCGGGGCTGTGGCTCACCCTTCGACAAGCTCAGGGTGACATTTGGGGCGGGCCGGCGGGCTGTAGCGGGGCTTTGACCACGGGGCCGGGCTGTGGTAAAGTAAGCCGTTGTGTCCGGGTGCCGGACGCGACGCGCGTTCGCGCGCCTGCCGCTTTCGCCGAGCGGCTGAGAGAAAGGTCGGAGCCAACCGCCACGCGGGGGGTTGCCGGTCGAGGCGACGACACCGGGCCGTGCCCGGACAGGATAAACCAGCAGAGAGTAGCTTTCGTTTGGCCGCCAAGAAGCAAACCAAGACCCGGAAGAAGCGCGAGTTCAAGAACGTCGGTGCGGGCGTCGCCCACATCCACTCGTCCTTCAACAACACCATCGTCACCATCACCGACAACACCGGCTCGACGATCGCCTGGGCCTCCGCCGGCAACCTCGGGTTCAAGGGCTCGAAGAAGTCGACGCCGTTCGCCGCGCAGATGGCCGCCGAAGCGGTCGCGCGCAAGGCGATGGACCACGGGATGAAGACCGCCGAGGTCTACGTCAAGGGACCGGGCGCCGGCCGCGAAGCCGCGATCCGCTCGCTCCAGGCCGCCGGCCTCGAGATCACGCTCATCAAAGACGTCACGCCGATCCCGCACAACGGTTGCCGCCCGCCGAAGCGGCGGCGCGTGTAGAGGGGTTAGAAGAGAAGAATGGCCCGCTACACCGAAGCCGTCTGCCGTCTGTGCCGCCGCGAGACCGCGACGTCGAAGACCGGCGAAAAGATCAAGCTCTTCCTCAAGGGCGACCACTGCCTGTCGAAAAAGTGCGCCGTCGAGCGCCGCGGCACCGCGCCCGGACAGAAGACGCAGAACACCAAGACGCGCCAGAAGATCTCCGAGTTCGGCCGCCAGCTGCGCGAGAAGCAGAAGATGCGCCGCTACTACGGCGTGCACGAGACGCAGTTCTCGAACTACTTCCAGGCGGCACAGCGCGTCAAGGGCAAGACCGGCGCGACGTTCCTGCAGCTGCTCGAGCGGCGGCTGGACAACGTCATCTACCGTCTGAACCTTGGCCAGAGCCGGGCGCAGGCACGCCAGCTCGTCACGCACCGCCACTTCCGCTTGAACGGCCGCATCGTGAACGTGCCGTCGATCATCGTGAAGGCCGGGGACGTGATCTCAATCGCCGACCGGTCGATGAAGTCGGATCTGCTGCTCGCGAACATCGAGACGGCGAAGAACCGCCGCCACCCCGAGTGGCTCGAGTTCAACGAGACCGACAACAGCGCGCGGGTTCTGGCGCTGCCGTCGCGCGAGCAGATCGACACGCCGGTCGACGAGCAGCTCATCGTCGAGTTCTACAGCCGTTAAGAGCCGATAACCCAACCCATCCGCCGCTAGGCGTCCGATCGCGTCCGTGGCGCACCCTTCGACAGGCTCAGGGTGACAGCGGAACGCGGATAACGTAAGCGGAGAAAGACCAGACCACCGAAATCATGACCGTCCTCGAAGCGCCCGCGGGCGCAAACATCGAAGTTCGCGAACGCCGCGAGAACTATGCCAAGTTCGTGATCGAGCCGCTCGAGCGCGGCTTCGGAATCACCCTCGGCAACGCGCTGCGCCGCGTCCTCCTCTCCTCGATCCCCGGCGCCGCCGTCACCTACGTCAAGATCGACGGCGTGCTCCACGAGTTCTCCACGATCAACGGCGTCGTCGAAGACACCGTCGACCTGCTGCTGAACCTCAAAGGCCTTCCGATCAAGCTGAACACGGAAGACCCGAAGGTGCTCTCCTTGAGCGTGAGCGGCGCGAAGGAAGTCACCGCGGGCGACATCGCGCCCGACGCGGACGTCGAGATCCTCCAGCCGAACTACCACATCGCGACGCTCTCGAAGAAAGACGCGAAGCTCTCGATGGAGATCGGCATCGAGAAGTCGCGCGGCTACGTCACCAGCGACAAGCAGCGCAACATCGAGCACATGATCGGGCTCATCCCGATGGACTCGATCTTCTCGCCGATCCGCAAGGTGAACTTCACCGTCGACGACACGCGCGTCGGACAGTCGGTCGACTTCGACCGCCTCACGCTCGAGATCGAGACCAACGGCTCGATCACGCCGGACGACGCGCTCTCCGAGGCCGCGCAGATCCTCACCGAGGAACTGCGCCTGTTCATCGGCTTCTCGACCGAAGAGAAGCCGGTCGCGACGGCACCGGCGAGCGAGTGGGACGTCCCGGTCGAGACGCTCAACCTCTCGGTCCGCTCGTTCAACTGCCTCAAGCGCGCGGGCATCTCGAAGGTCTCCGAGCTGCTCGACATGACGGAAGACGAGATCATCAAGATGCGCAACTTCGGCAAGAAGTCGCTCGACGAGATCAAGCAGGTTCTGGAGGAGCGGGGACTCTCGCTCCGTCAGGCCTAAACCTCCCCAAGTCCGCCGGACGAAGGAATCATGCCGCACCAAGTCGCCAACAAGCGCCTCTCGCGCACGGACGGTCATCGCAAGGCCCTGCTCCGCAACCTCGCGACGTCGTTCTTCAAACACGAGAAGATCGAGACGACCTCGACCAAGGCCAAGGAGATCACGAAGGTCGTCGAGCGCCTCATCACCCAGGCTCGCCGCGGCGACTTGCACTCGCGCCGGCTCGTCGCGTCGTACTTGACCGAGGAAGCCGTCGCGAAGAAGCTGTTCGACCAGATCGCGCCCGCGCTCAAGGACAAGCCCGGCGGCTACACGCGGATCACGAAGTCCCGCGTGCGCCCCGGCGACGCGGCCGAGCTGTCCATTTTGGAGTTGGTCAAGTAGCTCCGTAGCGCAGGGGCCTCCGCCGTCTAGTCAGCGGCGGGGATTCCGGCTACAGTAGGGGCTACCCCGTATGCTAGTCTCGCCGACCGCGGACGACCCGCTCAGTCTCAGCCCCATCACGCGATCGTTCGTCGCGGACAGCATCACGCCGATTTCCGCGTACCTCGCCCTGGCCCAGCCGGGGCGTTCGTGTTTGCTGGAGTCGGTCGAGGGGACCGAGCGGATCAGCCGGTTCTCGTTCGTCGGGCTCGACTACCTCGACGCGTTCTCCGTCGACCGCGACCCGCAGATGCTCGAGACGATTCGCGCCGGCGTGCGCCGCTACGCGCTCGACAGCAGCGACCTGCCGTTCCCGGGCGGCGCGGTCTGCGCGTTCACCTACGACGCGGCGCGCGCGCTCGAGCCCGTCCTTCGACAAGCTCAGGATGACGGGGCAGCGCAGCATGGCGTCGGCATGCCGCCGGCGGACGTGCGGTTCGCCGACGCGCTTGTCGTGATTCCGGGGACGTGGCTCGTCTTCGACCACTTCACGCATCGTGTCACGCTGATCGGGCTTGCGCGCGACGCGTCCGAACACG
>DATHLN010000099.1:0-21217 GCA_035488115.1 Candidatus Limnocylindrales bacterium
ACCGAGTCGTCACCCGACCGCATCGCGCGCATCACACCCGCCGGCGTCGTGACGGAGTTCTCCAACGGAATCACGCCGGGATCGAACCCGATCGGGATTGCGAGCGGCCCCGGCTACACGATCTGGTTCGTCGAAACGGCCGCAAACCGCATCGGGCGCGTTCAGTAGCCCGACAGACCGCCGTTACGCCGCGGGCGTGACCTCGAACAGCGCTTTGGTGAATGCGGCGGGATCGAACGGCGCGAGCGCGTCCTGCGCTTCGCCGAGGCCGATGTATTTCACGGGAACGGTGAGCTGATCGACGATCCCGACCAGGACGCCGCCTTTCGCCGTCGAGTCGAGCTTCGTGACGACGACGCCCGTGAGCTGCGTCGCTTCGTTGAAGAGCTTCGCCTGCGAGAGCGCGTTCTGCCCCGTGGTGCCGTCGACGACGAGCAGCGTCTCGGAGGGCGGCGCGCCGGTCTCGCGCTCGATGATGCGGCGCATCTTCTTGAGCTCTTCCATGAGGTTGGTCTTCGTCTGCAAGCGGCCGGCGGTGTCGACGAGGACGACGTCGATCCCGCGCGCCTTCGCGGCGTTCATGCCGTCGAACACGACCGATGACGGATCGGATCCCTCGGCGCCGCGCACGTACTCGGCTCCGGCGCGCTTCGCCCACACGTCGAGCTGCTCGGCGGCCGCGGCGCGGAACGTGTCGGCCGCGACGACCATCACGCGCTTGCGCTGTTGGCGCAGCAGCGCGGCGAGCTTGCCGATCGTCGTCGTCTTCCCGCTGCCGTTGACGCCGACGACCAGGACGATCGCGGGCTTGCGCGCGAGGTCGAGCCCCATGTCGGGCAGTGTGAGAAAGTTCTGCACGTCGCGGCGGAAGCGCGCGATCACCTGATCGCTGCTCTCGTAGCGGTCCTGCTTCGCGACGACGCGGAGCGCGTCGACGATCTTCGCCGTCGTCGGGACGCCGAAGTCGGCCTTGAGCAGCAGCTCCTCGAGATCGTCCCACAGCTCGTCGTCGACGGGGCGCTTCGCCAGCGCCAGCGCCTCGAGCTCGCCGCCGAACGCCTCCCGCGTCCGCGCCAGCGCCGTCTTGATCTTCCCGAACCAGCTCACGATCCGCGTCCTTCCGCGGCGCGAGGCGAACTCCCATGCGACGTTTCCCGCACGCTCGCGAACCAGGCGAGCAACCGGGAACGCGCGGAGCGGGTAGAGCGCAGCCATGATACCGACTCGCGAGCTCGCGCCCGGCGTCGCCGTCCCGGTGATCGGTTTCGGCGGCTACCACCTCGGCATGATGGAGGACGAGCGCGAGGCGATCCGCCTGCTGCACGCCGCGATCGACGCGGGGATCACGTTCCTCGACAACGCGTGGGAGTACAACGATCACGTCAGCGAGGAGCGGATGGGGAAAGCGCTCGCGAGCGGGAACCGCCGCGACCAAGTCTTCCTGATGACGAAGCTGTGCTCGCACGGCCGCGGCTACGACGTCGCGATGCAGCAGCTGGAAGAGTCGCTGCGCCGGCTGAAGACGGATCACCTGGATCTGTGGCAGATCCACGAGGTCGTCTACGACGACGATCCGGCGCGCCATTACGCACCGCACGGCGCGATCGAAGCGATCGATCGCGCGAAGCGCGACGGCAAGGTTCGTTTCGTCGGCTTCACCGGGCACAAGCATCCGTCGATCCACCGCGAGATGATCGAGCGCGGCTATCCCTTCGACACGGTGCAGATGCCGCTCAACGTGCTCGACCCCAACTACCGCAGCTTCGAGAAGCACGTGCTCCCGCTCGCGCGCGAGCGCGGGATCAAGGTGCTCGGGATGAAGTCGATGTCCGAAGGCCGCTCGATCGAGAAGGGCGGCGTCGACCCGGACGACGCGCTGCGCTACGCGATGTCGCTTCCCGGCGTCCTGACGACGATCACCGGGATCGACTCACAACAGGTCCTCGACCACCACGTCCGCATCGCGACCGACTTCAGTCCGATCGACGAGGTCGCGCTGCAAGCACTTCGCGACAAATACCGCGACCGCGCGACCGACGGCCACCTCGAGCTCTACAAATCCACGGCGAAGAACGACGCCGACGAGGGCCGCGCCCAGCACGGCTTCCCGCCGATGAAAGAGCTCGCGATGTAAATCCGGACGTCATCGTGAGCGCATTCAAACGTCATCCTGAGCCTGTCGAAGGATGAGAGGGCGTCCCGATCGCAAGAGCCGCGCCGTGCGGATCGCTCGATCGCCTCTCACCCTTCGACAAGCTCAGGGTGACAGCGGTGTGCGGCGCGATCTCGTCGGTCAGTGCGCGGCCGAGTCGCGATAGAACCGGAGCAGATCGCGCTTGAACTGCACCAGGGAGTCGTGGTTCAGGTAGACTTCGTGGCCGGACATGAAGTACGCGTAGTGCAAGCGGCGGCGCTGCTCGGCGTTCAGGCCCATGTGGTTCAGCAGGTACTCGGTCGCGTAGAAGCCCGTCGCGAGGTCGAAGTAACTGTTCGCCGAGAGGACGTGCAGCGAGGGGTTCTGGACCATCGCCGAGCGCAGGTCGGCGACGACGCTGATCGCGGCCGGGTCCTGGCCGCGCTGGTACTTCCACTCATTGTTCACGTCGTAGTCCAGAACGTCGTACGGGCGGTCGTCGCGGTACT
Source organism: Candidatus Limnocylindrales bacterium (assembly GCA_035488115.1). GTDB lineage: Bacteria > Vulcanimicrobiota > Vulcanimicrobiia > Vulcanimicrobiales > Vulcanimicrobiaceae > Vulcanimicrobium. The sequence goes on from DATHLN010000099.1 coordinate 2,644, forward strand.
TCAGGACGTCGTGCGCGTAGTGGTTGAACGAGGCGATGAACGCCGCCGACGTCATCGTGTCGGACGGGTCGTAGTCGACGTACGCGCCGTTGCGGTCGATCGCGGGTCCGCTGTAGCGGCCGTCGTAGCGGCCGACGTTCCGGCCCTCGCCGCGCAGCAGCTCCTGCTGGAACCGGTTCGGGTCGACGCGCAGGTTCGACGCCTCGATGTACGCGCGGCTCAGCCCCGTGATCGCGGCGAGCTGGGTGACGATCTGCGTGCGCGTCGCCGCATCGAGCGTATCGCCGCGGCGCAGCGCCTGCGCGTACGGGCCGCTCGCGAACGCGCGCACGCCGTCCAGGAACCGCGGCAGATCGGCCGGGCGCGGCGCGGGCAGCTTGTTGTGATACCACGCGACCGCCGCCTCGGTCGGCAGGTAGCCGATGAACGCGAGATCCTGGCCGGGGCCGTTCGGGATCGGCAGCAGGTTGTAGTCCAGACCCGACGAGAGCAGCACGACACCGTTCATCGCGACGCCGTCGTTCTGCAGCAGGTTGACGACGTTTGCGGCGCGCGTCGTCCCGTACGACTCGCCGAACAAGTACTTCGGCGACTGCCAGCGGCCGTTCCGCGTGAGCCAGCGCTCGATGAATTGCGTGAACGCCTTCGCGTCCTCGTCGGCGCCGTAGTAGTCCGTCGTCTTGCCGCGCGCGACGATCGTGCTCCAGCCGGTGCCGACCGCGTCGACGAAGACGAGATCGCTCGCGTCGAGCAGCGTCTGGTCGTTGTCGCGCAGCACCGGCGTCGCGCCCGGCTGCGTCGCGTTCTTCGGGACGTCGACCCGCACCGGGCCGAACGAGCCCATCTGCAGCCAGATCGTCGACGAGCCCGGCCCGCCGTTCCAGAAGAACGTCACCGGCCGCGTCCGCGCGCTCGCGCCGTCGGCGGTGTACGCGACGTAGAACATGCTCGCGGTCGGCTCGTTGTCCTTGTCCTTGAGCAGCAGGCTCCCGGCGCGCGCCGTGTACGCGATCCGGTGGCCGCCGGCGGTGATCGTGTGGCGCGTGACCGAGTCGCGCACGTTCGGCAGCGGCCGAAACGGCGCCGGCGAGGCGGGCGCGCTCTGGGCGCACACACCGGACGGAAGCGCCGCGGCAAGGCAGACCGCCGCGAGGGCGAACGTCGCAATCCGGCGCATCAGCGGCCCTTCGCCTGCGCGTAGAAGGTGACGAGGTCGCTCTTGAGCGCGCGCCTCGCGTCGTCGTTGTGATACACCATGTGCCCCGAGCGGTAGAAGCCGAAGGAGAGGTTCGAGCGCAGCGACGGGTCGAGCCCGAGGTGGTTCAGCGTGTACTCCGTCCCGAAGAACGGCGTCGCGAGATCGAAGTAGCCGTTCGCCGAGAACACGTGCAGGTAGGGATTCTTCGTCATCGCGTTCCGCAGGTCGCGCGCGCCGTTCGGCGCGACGATCGAGTCCGTGCGGCGGAAGTTCCACTGCGCACCGATCCGCGCGCCGCCGACGTACGGTCGGTCGACCTTGAAGCCCAGGTCGTCGCGGACGTAGCGCGTGAACGCGGTCACGTACGCGTCGGTCATCGCATCGGAGAACGACGGATCGTACGACGCGGAATCGCCCGTGCGGTCGAGCTCCGGCCCTTGGTAGCGCGCGTCGACGCGCCCGACCACGATCCCGCGCGACGACTCGAGCTCGTGCTCGAACCGGCTCGGGTCGATGCGCAGGTCGGCGCGGTCGATGTACGCCGCATCCAGCCCGGTGTAGGCATGGAGCTTCGCGATCACCGCGCTGCGCCCAGCGGCGTCGAGCGAGTCACCGCGCATCAGTGCGTCGGCGTACGGGCCGATCGCGTACGCGCGCACTTCGTTCATGAACGCGTCGAGGTCCGCGGGCTGCGAGGGCAGCGCGTGGTGGTACCACGCGACCGCCGCCAGCGACGGCAGGAACGCGACGTTGGAGTAGTCCTCGCCGGGACCTTGCCCGATGTCGAGCGCGTTGTAGTCCAGCGCCGACGAGAGCAGGATCACGCCGTTGACCGCCATCCCGTCGGTCTGCAGGCGCGCGGTCGTCGTCGCGGCGCGCATCGTCCCGTACGACTCGCCGAAGAGGAACTTCGGCGAGGAGAAGCGGTCGTTCTCGGTCGTCCAGGTGCGGATGATGTTCGCGAACGCGCGCGCGTCCTCGTCGACGCCGTAGAACATCTTCGGCGTCCCTTTGCCGGTGATCTGGCTGTAGCCGGTGCCGACGGCGTCGATGAAGACGATGTCGCTGAGGTCCAGGATCGTGTCGGGATTCGGGACCAGCGGCGTCCCCGGCGCGGGCAGCGCCGCGTTCGACGGGACGGCGAGCCGCACCGGACCGTACGAGCCGATGTGCAGCCACATCGACGCCGTCCCCGGGCCGCCGTTCCAGAAGAACGTCACCGGCCGCGTGCGCGGATCGCTGCCGTCGAGCGTGTAGGCGACGGTGAAAACGCGCGCGATCTCGTCGCCGTCCGCGTTGCGGATCGGCATCGTCCCCGCGCGCGCGGTGTACGCGAGCGGCTTCCCGCCGACGGTCACGGTGTGATGCGTCACCGACGGCGCCGGATCGGCTGCCGCCGCGGGCCGTGCGGTAGCGAGGACGGCGCATGCGAGCAGCGGCGCGAGCGCAAAGGCCGCGAATCTCCGTATTGTCACGGAGGCAGCATTCGGTGTTCTCTGCCCGCCTTCTTCCTTGTAATGAGCTCGATTTTTCGGGCTAGGTCGTGGCGACCGGCATACTTTGTCGAGGGCTACCGAAAGGCTCCCCTCGGCGCTTCAGAACCCTGGTTGCGATCCGCGGCACGTTAAACTCATGCCGAGACCCCTTGTGCGGTGCAAAACGCGCGCTGGCTCCGCGGGGCCGAAGGAACGCTTCCTCGGCGCCTCGAGTTCAGGCCCGAATTGCTTCTCCGCTGACCAAAGGCTTGGATGAGGAGTGGACCATGCGAGGCCAACAGGGTTGTTTCCGAACCACTGACCTTCGCAAGCGTCAAGCGGCCAACACGCGGTCGTCGCTGCGGGTGCAATTTAGCAAAGTCGCTACACTATCGCTTTCGGAAGTACCATGTAGGTTCATCTTCGTCCGTTATCGCGATTTGCACTTGTTGTCGAGAGGCGAATTCGTCGACCGCAGCTTTTACGCCATAGCTCGACAAGACCGCCGGAGACAGCTCAGAGCTACTATCGTTGCGGATAGGCTCTAGGTTCTCGTCCGCAATAGCATTAAAGTAATCATGACCACCGAATAGACCACCTTTGCGAACTTTCGGATACCATGCGGCTAGATCGAGCCTTACAGAATCATACGAATGATTCGCGTCGATGTAGACGAAGTCGCAGCTTTCATCAGAAAATCGCTTCGCCGCCTCAAGACTATTCATCCGCAACAGCTTGACCCGATGCGTGAATGGCCGCATGGCCTCAATAGTAATTCGATAGTTCGCTTCCATGTCACCGTCTGGCAAGTTCCAACTGTCTTTATAATTCGGCAAATTTTGCCAAGGATCCACAAGAGCGAGCAGATCGCCGCGCCACCGCTCTAGGATAATCTTCGCGAATTCCCCGCGAAAGACGCCAACTTCCACACCGATACCAAACAAATCCAGCCGATTGAGCAAATCCCCAATTTCGTTTCTCGATCGCATTAATATCGGGCCGCTCCCGTCCTTTGATTACCCCAACCGTTATCGCTGTGTCACCTCGGCATTCGGAACGCTCGAAGGGGTCGCATTATCTCCGGCCAAGTAATCTTGATAATCGCACAGATCAAAAAGTACGAGAACAACAAAACAACTTGATTGCTCGCCGCAGGAAGCATTCGGGTGATCCATTGTCCTAAAGGTTGCCATGTCGACATCGCAAATAGGAAGAACCCAATGTTGAAAAAGTGCACTGTTTGGATAAGCCGCGATAGGACCCATGCGCTACCAACGATTACGATCGCCGATTCAATTTCTATAAGAGCCCGGACATCGTAGTTTAATACGGGCGAGGTATGCAGCGGAAGCTCCTTAGAGAGTGTCGTCAATCGCCACTCGAGCACGGCGATCAGCGCCCATACCAGTGCAAGTAGAAATAGGGCGAGCGCCCCCAGTTGCACTGCTTCATCGGGCGTCAGATGCATTATGTACCCCCCGTACAGCATACGAGATCGCCAACGGAATTAACCCGAGTAGCAACGTCATCACGGGCGTTAGGGTTAACCAATCACCCGGCGCGATCCATAAAATAGCCGATGCCTGTCGTTGCAGCAACAGCCATGACCCAAAACCAATTACGAGTGCCGCCGCGAACCCCAATGCGAGACTGAGAAGCGCGGCGCCCGACGATGGACGACGACCTCTTGGCACCACTGTAAAGAACATCGGTGCAAGGAGCGCGAACTGGATCGAGTATGCAATGTAAAAGAAACTAAGTGGGTCGGTCAGTAATTGTGATGCCGTCAGACCTGCGAAAATGAGTACAATAAAAGACCCGATACCGACAATCACAGCCCTTGCTATTCCAACGAACGCTTTGCTCTCCTCGGCGGTAAGGTCTTTCATTCGACGATTCGCAAGCGAGACCACGAGCACGTCCGTCGTGAGTGAGTGACTGGAGACCGTGAGAAAAGTATTAGTCGTCGACAGTCCCGCTGCAATCAGACCGCAGACGATAAAAGCGACGACAAGCTTAGGACCACCAATGGACGTAAGCAAAGGAATATCTGCCAGAGGATTGCTGCCACCTGAATGCGCTTTTTGGCTTGCCCCATGCAGTAGCGGGAGCAGAATCGTCTTATCGTACATGCCCCACACTGCGAAAATCAACGCGAACACCGTGATGAAGGCTAAATAAAGCCCAGTTCCCCGTAGCGAAATCGTGTAAGAGCGGGATGCGCAAATTCGCTGCCATTGGTCCATCGCAACGAGCATCCAACCGAAGCCAATAATACAAATACTAACGATACTGGGCCAGCCAATATCCAAAAAGTGGCGCGCGGGGAAACCGACGATTAGGCCCGGCATCGAGTTCTTGCTGAGCGCAAGCATGATAGAAAATAGTACAACCGTTGCTAGCGTGAGTAAGCTTGCTTGACATATATCGCTCACGAGCAGTGTGCGAAACCCGCCAAATGCCGTGAACAAACAGATAACGAACGTAAGGAGAAAGAAGACGGCCACGCGCTCAAGCGTCGAATCCAATTGGAGTAAGCTCACCGCAATACTCAGTTCGAACCCAACTGCAAGGAGCAGTCCGGTTACGGTCACTATTGATGCAAGAATTCGAATCGAAGCCGCTCGTCCATTGGGCTCGTTTGCCGCGTATGCGCCGGACAGGTAATCATGTATCGTTCCGTTATTTTGGTGGTCTTCGATATACGGCCGAAAAGCTCTAAGAAATATCCAAAAGCCGGCGACGTTCAAAATTAAATTGAAAACGAACCAGATCAACCCGGCCCATCCGTATTGATATCCCCAGGTTGCAATAAAAACAAGAAAGTTTCCGAGCGAAAGGTTCGCCGCAAGTATCGTAGACACGAACCCACCTAGCCGCAACTTCCCATTGAGCAAGAAGAACCGGTACAAGCTTTGTGGACCGCGATTCCAGAAATATGCGTCGACGACACAAATCGTGACAATGAGAAAAATAACGCAAGCAACCATCGAGAGGGTTAGCACACGAGGCCTCCCATCCGAGCTCTGGCGCCGCCCTGCAACACAGCCGCCGCTGGCGTCCTGATGTCGGTTCCCATACCCCTCCCCGAGCTTTCCTCGGGCTTCTACGATAGGGGTGGAGCGGCTCCTCTACGGAAAGGAGTGAGCAAGGCCCGTTAGGATGCGGCGCGCGCGTCGACCGCGTAGACGAAGGCGAGGACTTCGGCGACGACGGCGTAGAGCTCGCGCGGCAGCGTCTGACCGACCTCCAGCTTGGCGAGCGCTTCGACCAGACCGGCGTCCTGGTGGATCGGGACGTCGTGCTCGTGCGCGAGGCGGACGATCTCCTCGGCCGCGAGCCCGCGGCCGATCGCGACGATCTCCGGCGGCTCGGGCCCGACCGGGTCGTACGCGAGTGCCGCGGCCGCCGGGCGCTCCGGCGCGTTCCGCCGCGCGTCGTAATAGCGTGCGTTCATGCCGACCGGTCCACCGCGGCGTCGGGGTCGAGGGGTCGCGACGGCGGCGCTTCGACCGCGATCGTCGAGGTCGTACCGACCGAAGCGCCCGCCGACGCGACGCGGTAGCGCAGCGACTCGAGCCGCGCGGTGAGCGCGCCGAGCGCATCGCGGAACGCGCGCATCGCCGGCGCCGCCTCCGTTCGCACGTCGACCGTCACCTCACGCCCGACGGTGACGAGGTCGATCGCGACCGTGCCGTAGTGCGCGGTCTCGAGGACGAACGCGATGCGGAAGTTCTCGGCGTCGAGCCGCGCGCCGCCGTGGCCGTCCGGCGCGTCGCGCTTCACGCTGATGTGCGCGTTCGACGTCCCGTGCGACGTGGTGAGCGGGATCGTGAACGCGAGCCCGTTCGGATTCGCCGCCAGCGTCTGCGCCGCGGTGACCTGAACGGCGGTCAGCGCGGTGAGCGCGCCCGCGAGCGAGGGCGCGACGGAACCGGGCGTCGCCGGATTCGCCGCGAGCGCCATCAGCGATTGCTTGAGATCCGCGCTCAGCGCCGCGCCGCGCTCCGCCGCGACCGCGGCTGCGAGCGGCTTCGGGTCCACCCTCACCTCGGAACCGGATTGCGCGCTCGCCGTCACGTCGTCCGCGGGATCCGCGCGGTCCGCATCCGCGTTTGCGGCGCGCGAGGCTGCGAGCAGCGTCGCGATCTTCGGCTCCGCGCCGTCGACGACGTGATCGACGTAGGCGGCGATCTGCGCGGCGAGCGCGGGCGACCGCGGATCGATGCGGCCGACGAACGACAGCAGTGTGCGCAACGTCGCGACGTTCGGATCCGCGCTCGCCTGCGGCAGCGCGCGCTCGAGCGCGGCGAGTGCGTCGGGCAGACGGTCCGGTTTCTGCAGCGCCAGCGTCGCGGACGCGACGTTGCTCGGCGTGACCGGCAGCCGCAGTGCGCGCAGCAGCGCGACCGGCTCGGCGTACGCGCTCAGCTGCGACCCGCGCGACGCGGCCTGCGCGATCGCGCTCGGCGCAGCGCTCGTCGGAGAGATCGCGCTTCTCGTTTCGGTCGGCGCATGCACGATCTTCGGCGCGACGGAACGCGGTTCGATCTGCGGCGGCGCGACGAACCGCTGCGGCGTCGTAGCGACGCGCATCGGTGCGGAACCGTCGGGCGCCGGGTTCTCCGCGCCGGCCGCGGACGCAGCCGCGCGCGCGGCGGCGACGCGCGCTTCGATCGACGACGGCGTCGCCGGCGGAGCGACCGGCTGACGCAGCGATCCGACCGCCCCCGACGCGACAAACGGCGTGCTCGTATTCGGACCCGCCGGCGCAGGCGTTTGCGCGGCGCGCGGGCCCGACGGCGATGCGACGTTGGCGCGTGAGACCGCGCTGCTGAACGCGGCGCCCGGCTGCGCGCGCGGGACTGCGGGCGGCACATCTGCCGAACCTCCGGCGAACGGCCCCGATCCGTTCACGCTCGCACCAGCCGCCGCCGATGACGAGCCGGTCACCGCGGCATCTACGTTCGCCGCGATGGCCGCAGAGCTCGGTGACGACGGCAGGCTCGCCGAGGGCGACTCGACCGCCGCTTCCGCACCCGTGCCGACGACTTGCAACAGAATCCGGTCGCCGTCGAAGCCCGTCACCTGGACTTGCAGCACTTCGCCGGGCCGCACGGTCGGCGGCAACGACGCCGCGACGCGGCGGCCGGCGATCTCGACCAGATCGGTGAGCCCGTTCGAGGGCAGCACGCGCGCGGTGACGACCATGTCCTCGACCAGCAGCGCGTGGAGCGCCTGCGCGTCGGAGGCGAGCTGCGCGAGCTCGGCGTCGATCTGCGCCGCGAGGTTCGCATCGAGAGCGGCCGCCGCGGCCAGCGCGTCGATGCCGGCCATCTCAGGCGGTGAAGTCGATCAGGTGCTCGGGCTCGTCGAGCCCGGCCGCCTCGTCGACGACCTGGCGAAAGACCGGCTTGCGGTCGTGCGGCTCGTAGGTGTCGCCGCGCCCGTCGCGCTCGGCGTTCGGGTCGATGCGGTTCCCGAGCGCCTCGTCAAGCTCGGCGACGCGCTCTTCACGTTCCTGAACCTGCGCCGCGAACGAGGCCTGAGCAGCCTGCTGGGCGAGACGAGGGGCCTCTTCGGCGCGCTGAGTCAGCGCCGCCGTCTGCGTCGATTGCCAGATCGCTCCTTGAATGTCCGTCGGCCGAATCGCCACCGGGCCCTCCGTGAGGTCTAACCTGCCGCCTGTCCGGTCGTCGACGCGTCCCCAGCCGGCGCTTGGGCTGCGTTCCGGCGGGTGTACTTTTGCTTCACCGTCGGATCGCCCTCACGATATCCCAGGTCGGCCTTCAGCGAGCGAAGTTTAGTCCGCAAGTGGATGACCGCTTGCGCGTGGATCTGCGAGACCCGCGACTCCGAGACGCCGAGCGCGCCCTTGATCTCCTTGAGCGTGAGCCCCTCGAAGTAGTAGAGCGAGATGACGGTCCGCTCTTGCGGCGAGAGGTCGTCGACGGCTTTCACCAGAGCGCCCTTGATCTCGCGCGCCTCGACCGCGCTGGTGACCTCGGTCCCGTCGTCGCGCAGCGTGTCGAGCAGCGGGATCTCGTAGCCCCGCTCGTTGGGGAGGAACTCCTCGAGCGAGAGGACCGACGTGCCGCGGATCTTCTGCATCAGCACGTCGAGCTCTTTACGGGTCAGCCCCATCTTGTCGGCGACCTCGTCCTCGGTCGCGGCGCGGCCCAGCTCGATCTCGAGCTGCTGGTAGGCGCGTTCCAGCTCGCGGGCTTTTTGGCGGACGGCCCGCGGGACCCAGTCGAGCGCGCGAAGCGCGTCGAGGATCGCACCGTTGATGCGCGTGATCGCGTAGGTCTCGAACTTGACGCCTCGCGCGTCGTCGTATTTCTCGATCGCGTCGATCAGCCCGAGGATCCCGTCGTTGATCAGATCGTTGATCTCGACGTTGGGGGGCAGGTTGATGGAGATGCGGCCGGCCACGTACTTCACCAAGTGAAGGTACTTGTGGACGATCTCCTCACGACTGAGCTCTACTCCGCCGATCACATACCGGGGAGTATCGCGGAGTGCTTTCACGGCATGCTCCCATGACGGGACACCCGCCCCGGTTTTCCGGTCCATTCCTCCTTGGCGGCCGGTCCTCCCCTCGCCCTGACGTCCTTCGTCGATCTCACTTCGTCAAACCGACGGGTCGAGGGCACCGGCGAGCTCGCAGAGCACACGCCCGACCGCGTCGAGCGGGACCACCCGGTCGACCAGACCGGCCGCCGCGGCGGCGCGCGGCATCCCGTAGACGACGCTGGTCGCCTCGTCTTGACCTAGGACGAAACCCCCTCGTTCCTTGATCACCGTCAATCCCTGGACTCCATCGTGCCCCATCCCGGTCAGGATCACGCCGAGCGAACCCGAACCATACGTTTCTCCGACCGAGGCCGCCATCACGTCGACGCTCGGGACGTGGAGCGAACGCCCCTCGTCGGCGCTCAGCGCGACCCGCACCGCACCGGAGCCGCGTTCGAGCCGCAGCTGCTTCCCGGCCGGTGCGATGATCGCGGTCCCGGCGGCGAGCGGCATCCCGTCGGTCCCTTCGGCGACGGTGATCTTGCTCGTCGCGTCGAGCCGCTCCGCGAGCGGGCGCGTGAAGCCGGGCGGCATGTGCTGCACGACGACGATCGGGATCGGGAAGCTCGCGGGCAGCTTCGGCAGGATCTGCGAGAGCGCGACCGGCCCGCCCGTCGAGGTCCCGATCGCGACGCACGCGTACGCGCCGGCGCGGCGGCGGCCGCTGCGCGCGTGCAGCGGCGGCCGAAGCGGCGGCTGCGCCGGCGCGGCGGGGACGACCGCGGCGGCGCGCGCCTCCTCGATCTTCGCGCGGTCGATCCGCATCGTCTCGCGCACCGCGCGCAGGTACGCGCGCCGCGTGCCGAAGTGCTTGACCTTCTCGACGAGCTCGCGCTGCACGTTCACGATGTCGATCAGCGCGGAGTCCGGCTTCGGGATGAAATCGACCGCGCCGAGCTCGAGCGCGCGCAGCGTCGTCTCGGCCCCGTCGCGGGTGAGCGCGCTGACCATGATCACCGGCGGGCCGCGCCGCTCGACGATCGCGCGCGCCGCCTCGAGCCCCCCGATCCCCGGCATCTCGACGTCCATCGTGACGACGTCGGGGTTGAGGCGTTCGGCCATCGCGACGCCTTCCTCGCCCGACGCCGCGGTGCCGACGACCTGGATCTCCGGCTCCTTCTCCAGCATCTTCTGGATCGCGCGGCGCATGAACGCCGAGTCGTCGGTAACCACGACGGTGATCACGCGCCGGTTCACGCCGGTACCGCCGCTTTGAGGCGATAGACGATCGCGTCCGGGCCGACGATCGGGTCGTACAGATCGGTCAGGTGGAACAGCGACTCGGCGTGGCCCAAGAACAGATAGCCTCCCGGACGGAGCGCCTTCGCGAACGACTCCACGACCCGCTTCTGCGTCGGCTTGTCGAAATAGATCAGGACGTTCCGGCAGAAGATCGCGTCGAACGGGCCCTCGCCGGCGACCGCGGCCCCGTCGAGCAGGTTCAGGCGCGCGAACGAGACGAGCCGTTTCACCCGCTCGTCGACGACGAACCCGTCGCCCTGCGGGCGGAACCACTTCTGGATCATCGCGGGCTCGGTCGCGCGGAACGAGAGCGCGCGGTAGAACCCCTCGCCGGCGAGCTGCAGGACGCGCGGCGAGATGTCGGTGGCGCGGATCGAGAGCATCGCCTCGGAGATCTTCGCGGTCTCGAGCAGCGTCATCGCGAGCGAGTACGGCTCTTCGCCCGACGAGCAGGCCGCCGACCACAGCCGCACGCGCGGCGAGCGCTGCAGGAACTCGTCGAGGATCTTCGAGGCGAGGGCCTTGAGCTGCGCGCGCTCGCGGAAGAAGTACGTCTCGTTGTTCGAGAGCACCGAGGCGAGGTCGGTCCACTCGTCCTCGCGGCGGGGGTCGTAGCGCAGGAAGTTCACGTAGGCGCCGTACGTCTCGATCCCGCGCTTCGCGAGCCGCGTCGAGAGCCGGCTGAGCAGCAGGAAGCGCTTCTGATCGTCGTACCAGATCCCGAACCGGTCGCGGATCAGATCGCGCAGCGTAACGAACTCGTGATCGGCGATGTCGAGCAAGCTGCGCTAACTATATCGGATGCGGGGGTTGGCGACGGCGTAGAGGACGTCGACGATCGCGTTCACGACGACGAAGACCGTCGCGAAGAGCAAGATGCAGCCGTTGATCAGCGGCATGTCGCGGTTCGAGATCGCCTCGAACGCGAGCCGCCCGACGCCGGGCCAGGCGAAGACCGACTCGGTCAGCACGGCGCCCCCGAGCAGCAGCCCCGTCTGCAGGCCGAGCACCGTGATGATCGGGATCAGCGCGTTGCGCAGCGCGTGCTTCACGACCACGGCGCGCGCGCCGAGCCCCTTCGCCCGCGCGGTGCGGATGTAGTCCGATGCGAGCACGTCGAGCATCCCGCTGCGCGTGATCTTCGCGACGATCGCGAGCGGGATCGTCCCCAGCGTCACCGCCGGCAGCACGAGGTGCCACAGCGCGTCGAGCGCGGCGCGGCCGTTCCCCGCCAGCAGCGCGTCGACGACGACCAGATGCGTGCGCGCCGGGACGAAGTACGTCACCGCGATCCGCCCGGAGATCGGGAACAGGTCGACGCCGTGCCGGGCCGGCAGCACCGCGAGCAGGTAGACGAGGATCCAGCCGAGCCAGAACACGGGGATCGAGACGCCGAGCAGCGCGGCGCTCGTCGTCAGCGCGTCGAGCGCGGTCCGGTGCTTCACCGCGGCGAGCGCGCCCGCCGGGATGCCGAGCGCGATCGCGAACAGCATCGCGCCGATCGCCAGCTCGCAGGTCGCGGGGAAGTACTGTCCGAGTTTCGCCGCGACCGGCTGCGCGTCGAAGACCGACTGTCCGAGATCGCCGTGCGCGACCGCGCCGAGATAGAGCCCGAGCTGCACGAACCAGGGCCGGTCGAGGCCGAGCGAGGCGCGCAGGTGCGCGGCTTCCTGCGGCGTCGCGTGCTCGCCGAGGCGCAGCGCGACCGGGTCGCCCGGGATCGCGTGCATGAACAGAAAGCTCACGACGGTGATCGTGATCAGCACGAGGACCAGCCGCACGGCGCGGTCGACGAGGAAGCGCAGCATCGGAAGATCAGACGCGCAGCGCGGAGAGCGAGAACTTCGCCGCCTGCGCGTAGAGAAACAGCCACTCGCGCGCGGTGAACGCGTTGCGGTCGCGCTGCAGCAGGTCGGCGAAGCGCGGCGTCGCCTCGAGCTGGCGAAACAGCACGTCGAAGCGCGCCGGCTTGCGCTCGAGGAACGTCATCAGCTTGTGGCGGTGGCGCAGCCGTCCGTAGAACGCGCGCTTGGCCGTCCGCTCGTAGGTGCGCGCGGCGTCGTTGGTGCGGCCTGTGCGCAGCGCGCCGGCCGCCTCCGCGGCGAACCGCCCGGTCATCGCCGCCTCGTGGATCCCCTCACCCGTCGTCGCATCGACCAGACCGGCCGCCGTACCGCCCACCATCACTCCATCGGCCCCGATCGTCTCGCGCGGGAGCCCGCCGTACAGGAGGTTCCCCTCCTCGCGCACCGTGTACGGGATCCCCGCGAAGAGCCTGCGCTCGACGGTCGCCAGAAACGTGTCGAGCTCGGCGCGCAGCTCGGCGCCCGGCACCTTCGCCTGGATGCCGAGCCCGATCGAGAGATGGTCGCGCTTGGGGAACATCCACGCGATCACGTTGCGCCCGGAGACCGGGCTGACGTAGTAGTGCATCTCCAGCACGCCGTAGGCCTCCGGTGTGGCCGGCCGCTCGGGATAGACGCGGTACTGGAAGCAGGTGATCAGCCCGGCCTTCCAGCCGGCGTGTCGGAAGCGCGGCTCGACGTCGTCGAGCCGCGCGCTCGAACCTTGCGCGAGGAAGACCGTCTTCGCGCGGACCGTGCGCCGTTCGCCGGCTCGCGTGTCGGCGTATTCCGCGACGATGCCGTCGCGCTCGCGGCGCAGGCCGCGGAAGAGCGCGCCGGTCCGGATCTCCGCGCCTTCGCGGCGCGCGAGCTCGCCGATCGTCCCGTCGAGCTCTTCGCGGGTCGTGGTGTGCGCGGGGCCGACCGGGAACGCGTACGTCTTCTCGGCGGTCGTGAGCGTGATCGTGGGCGGGTCGAGGTGGACGATCGAGCGCGGGAGGTCGAACTCCTCGCAGAAGCCCGGGCGCAGTCCGGCTGCGCAGACGCGCTTCGCGCCGACGACCGCATCCCGCTCGAGGACCAGCGTCGCGACGCCCCGGCGCGCCGCTTCGCGGGCCGCCGTCCCGCCCGCCGGGCCGCAGCCGACGACGAGGAACTCGGTCGATTCCATGCGGCCGCGCCCTTCGCGGCCGGTGCATCGAGGCCCGTCCTGGGCAAAGGACCCAGACCTGGCCGTGCTAAACCCCGGACCGTTCGAGGCGCCGACCGCGGTCGAGTCTCTCTTTTGTGTGTAGAAAAGGAAAACGGTTTGATAGCACAGGCTGCCCCCCTCGCCGGGCTGGCGCCGCAGACCGCGATCACCTTCGGCCTCATCGCCGGCCTGATCGCGATCCTGTACGGCATCTACTTGATCTCTTGGGTTCTCAAGCAGCCCGCCGGAAACGCGACCATGCAAGCGATCGCGGGCGCGATCCAAGAAGGCGCGATGGCGTTCCTGCGCCGTCAATACACGACCGTCGCGATCGTCGCGGTCGTACTCTTCGTCATCATCGCGTTCTTGAAGGAGCCGCTCGGGCCTGAGGCCGCGATCGGCTTCCTCATCGGCGCCGTGCTCTCGGGAGCGGCCGGCTTCATCGGGATGATCGTCTCCGTCCGCGCGAACGTCCGCACCGCCGAGGCGGCGCGCGGCGGCCTTGCGCCCGCGCTGCGGCTCGCGTTCAACGGCGGTGCGGTGACCGGGCTGCTGGTCGTCGGGCTCGGGCTCTTCGCGGTCAGCGGCTACTACGCGATCCTGCTGAAGATCAACGGCGGTGACGAGGCGCGTTCGCTCGCGGGGCTCGTCGGGCTCGCGTTCGGGTGCTCGCTGATCTCGGTCTTCGCGCGTCTCGGCGGCGGGATCTTCACGAAGGCGGCCGACGTCGGCGCCGACCTCGTCGGCAAGGTGGAAGCCGGCATCCCCGAGGACGATCCGCGCAACCCCGCGGTCATCGCGGACAACGTCGGCGACAACGTCGGCGACTGCGCCGGCATGGCGGCCGACCTCTTCGAGACGTACGTCGTCACCACGACCGCCTCGATGCTGCTTGGCCATTTGATCCTCGGCAACGTCACCGGCGCGACGACCTTCCCGCTGCTGCTCGGCGGGCTCTCGATCATCACCTCGATCATCGGGACGCTGATCGTGGGGCGCGGCAACGTCACCAAGGGCGGGATCATGAACTCGCTCTACAGCGGGATGATCGTCGCCGGCGTCCTCTCCGCGCTCGCGTTCGCCTGGGCGGCGCACGAGCAGTTCGGCAACAACATCGTGATCGGGAACCAGGTGATCACCTGGACCGGCATCTTCGGGTGTGCGCTGGTCGGGCTCGCGGTCACCGGGCTGATCACGTACATCACCGAGTTCTACACCGGCACCTCGTTCCCGCCGGTGAAGAACATCGCGCGCGCCTCGGTCACCGGGCACGCGACGAACATCATCGCCGGGCTCGCCGTGTCGATGCAGTCGACCGCGCTGCCGGCGATCGTCATCGTGCTCGGGATCCTGATCTCGTACGGGCTCGCGGGCTTCTACGGGATCGGCATCGCGGTCATGGCGATGCTCTCGATGGCCGGGATCGTCGTCGCGATCGACTCGTTCGGGCCGATCACCGACAACGCGGGCGGAATCGCGGAGATGGCCGATATGCCGGAGAGCGTCCGCGCGGTGACCGATCCGCTCGACGCGGTCGGCAACACGACGAAGGCCGTCACGAAGGGGTACGCGATCGGCTCCGCCGGGCTCGCGGCGGTCGTGCTGTTCGCTTCGTTCCTCACCGAGCTCTCGAACCAGTGCAAAGCGAAAGTCGGCGCGGCGTGCAACGTCGGTGACGTCTCGTCGCTCTTCTTCATCGGCGATCCGTACGTCATCGCGGGGCTGTTCATCGGCGGGCTGTGTCCGTATCTGTTCGCCTCGCTGTCGATGGAGTCGGTCGGGCGCGCCGGCGGCGCCGTCGTCGAAGAAGTGCGGCGGCAGTTCCGCGAGATGCCCGGGATCATAGACGGGACGCAGAAGCCCAACTACGCCACCACGGTGGATATCGTCACGCGCGCGGCGCTCAAGGAGATGATCGTGCCGGCGCTGATCCCGGTCGGCGTGCCGATCCTGATCGTCATCGCATCCTTCTTCCTGCCGAACAACGGCGGGGCGAAGATGATGGGCGGGCTCCTCGTCGGGTCGATCGTCACGGGGCTATTCCTGGCGATCGCGATGACGGCCGGCGGCGGCGCGTGGGACAACGCCAAGAAATACATCGAGGACGGGCACTACGGCGGCAAAGGCTCTCCCGCGCATGCCGCTGCGGTGACGGGCGATACCGTCGGCGATCCGTACAAAGATACGGCCGGACCGGCGATCAACCCGATGATCAAGGTGCTCAACATCGTCGCACTGCTGCTCGTGGGGTTCTTGGTGCACTAGCTTCGGGCACGGCGCGTGCGCTGTCTCCGCGATCGTGGTAGTCGCGGGTGCGGCGTACACCATGATCGTGGGCACGGGGCCCCGGACTTCCTGTCCGGGGCCCCTCTGTCTTCGCATCGCTGGAGCCTGTCCTGAGCTTGTCGAAGGGCCCATCCTGGACGCGCTCGCTCACACGGCCCGCGATCATGGTGTACGCCGCACCCACGACATGGTCACGATCGCGATCGCGATCGGTCGCCTGCCGACGATGTCACCCTGAGCCTGTCGAAGGGTGATACTCGAGACAGACGAAGCCCTTCGCACGATGACTTCGCCGGGCGGAGCGCACGACGCCGTTCCGACGCGCGGGGCGGCGCTTCGCTTCGGCCTGAAGGCGTGGACGTTGCGGTGTCTGCGCGCGGTCCGCGACGTTCGGGGCGGCAGCCTGCGGCGCCCGGCACGCCCGGCGCGAAAAGGCGACGTGCTTCTCGCGCAGTCGGTGAGCCTGCTGCGCGGCGACGCGGGGACCTCCGTGCGCGAGCGGATGCTCACGAACGGCAAGATCCAGAATCTGCGGCTCGCGGTTCGCCGGGTCGACGGCTGTTCCGTCGCCGCGGGAGAGGTCTTCAGCTTCTGGCATCAGGTCGGGCGCGCAACGCGGCGGCGAGGATTCGCCGCCGGACGCGAGCTGCGCCAAGGATGCACCGTCCCGAGCGTCGGCGGCGGGTTGTGCCAGCTCTCGAACGCGCTCTACGACGCCGCACTCGGCGCCGGCTGTCAGATCGTCGAGCGGCATGCGCACACGCAGGTCGTCCCCGGATCGCTCGCGGAGATCGGTCGCGACGCGACCGTCTTCTGGAATTACGTCGACCTGCGCTTCCGCGCGAAAGGCGACATACGTATTGAAGCGGTGCTGAGCGCCGATGTGCTCGCGGTACGTTTCTGGGGAACCGAGCCGCTCACGATCCGCGGGCAACCGGATGCGCCTTCTGCCGGTGCCATTACGCGCTCCGCCGTCGACCACGGTGCCGGCGACTGCGCGTCGTGTGGCGTCGAGCAGTGCTTCCGGCATCGAGCCGGCCGCCGAACGGCCGCCCTCGGCGACCGGACGGCGTTTCTGCTCGACGGCGTGTGGCCGGAGTTCGATGCGTATGTCGGCTCCGTCGCGCGCCGGGACGACCCGATTTTCGTACCGCTCGACGGCCGGCGCCGCGGCATCGTGCGCTACGCCTGGGACACCTCGTCCGCCGATCGCGTCTACGAGACGCCGTTGTTCACGATGCTGCGCTCGTACCGCTCGCGCCGTCTCGCATCGCACGGCGCGGCCCGGCAGCGCGCGCTGATCGCTTCGGCGCGCGCTCTGGCAGAACGCTACGCGAAGCGGCTGCCGTACGACGCGACGCATCTGGTCGTGATGCAGCATCTGCTGCCAGCGCTGTGGGCCGGCGGGCACCTCGGCGGACGCACCTACGACGTTCTCATGACCGGGCTCCCGATGGCCGACGTTCAGCGGGAGCTGGACCGCGCGCTCACGCTCCATCCCGAAAGCGCTACGGTCGGCGACTTTCGCGCCGAACCTTCGCTTGTCGAGGCCGAAGCGGCCGCGCTCGCGGGCTGCCGCCGCATCGTGACGCCGCACGCGGCGGTCGCCGCACGGTTCGGCGAACGCGCGGTTCGGCTGCCGTGGTACCTCCCGAAGCGTGACGCGCCGGCCGAAACAGCGGCGCGGCGCGGAGTCGTCTTCCCGGCTTCGACGCTGGGGCGTTACGGGGCGTACGAGCTGCGCGAGGTCGCGCGCCGAACCGGATTGCACGTGATCCTGACCGGGCCCGACCTGGAGGCGGACGGGTTCTGGAACGGCGTCTCGGTATCGCGCGCCGCTTCGTTCACGGCTGCGCTGCTTCGCGCGCGGGCCGTTGCGTTGCCGGCATTCGTGGAGAACCAGCCGCGCCGTCTGCTCCTCGCCGCGGCCGCCGGCGTTCCGGTCGTCGCATCGTACGCCTGCGGACTGCATCCGGGCGACGGCGTGAGCCTCGTCGAGGCGGGTGACGTCGCTGCGCTTCACGACGCCCTGGTGCCGTTTCTCTCGAACGACATCGCGCCGGCGAGTGACGCCGGCGTGCCACGAGTCTCACCCGGCGCCGGCACGTCACAGTGTCACCCTGAGCGTGTCGAAGGGTGAGCCTCACTCTGGCCGAAGCGCATGGTCCTTCACCGTCTTCGCAAGAGGGTCAGATCATGGCGAATCCGTTCGTGCACATCGAGCTCAACTCGAACGACATCGCGAAAGCGCGGCCATTCTACGCCGGGCTCTTCGGCTGGGAGCTCAACGACATGGACATGGGGCCGATGGGAACGTACACGACCATCGGGGTCGGCGAGGACGGGACCGGCGGCGGGATGATGCAGCATCCCGTTCCGGATGCGGAATCAGTGTGGGTCCCGTACGTCTTGGTCGACGATCTCGCCGCATCCACCGAGAAGGCGCGCTCGCTGGGCGGCACCGTCGTTCAGGCGATGGTCCCGGTCGCGGAGATGGGAACGTTCAGCCTCGTCAAGGATCCGAGCGGCGCCATCTTCGGGCTGTGGGAGACGAAGTCGCAGGGCTCCTGAATCGACGTTCGGCGCCTTATGGCGGCGAAAGCTTGCACGCCGTATCGTCACCACCGTCCAATAGCCGGCCCTTTTCCATACCGGTGATGGCGCCGGTACGGCTGTCTACCGTGATGCGGTAGCAGTGCGGCGTCATCGGACCGGTACTGCCCTGAACCGTCGTCACACCGAGCGTGAGGAGCAATCGCGA
>DATHLN010000100.1:0-8574 GCA_035488115.1 Candidatus Limnocylindrales bacterium
TCTTCGAGTCGGCCGCCGTCAACCACCGCGTCATCGTGCGCGGCGGCGTCCTCGCCGATGAAACGGCGAACCAACTGCGAGCGTTCTTCGCAGCCCGGAGATCCACCAGCGCGGAGAGGTGGTCGAGTGGTTGAAGGCACCCGCCTCGAAAGCGGGCGTACGTTGATAGCGTACCGTGAGTTCGAATCTCACCCTCTCCGCCACGAACGCGAAGCGCCGGCCGATCGACCGGCGCTTCGCCGTTTCAGCCCGCGAGCTTCGGGTCGCTCGGGGCCGCGGGGAAACTGAAATCGTGGTACGTCGCGTCGGCCGAGCCGGTGACGCGCCCGACATGGAGCGGCCCGTAGAACGTCTGCACGTAATAGGCGTGGCTCACCAGCCAGTGGCCCTGCACCACCTGGTAGTCGACCGTGAACTGCGTCTTCGGGCCGACGTACACCACGCGCGTCGGCAGATTCGAGGCCGTGTCGACGTAGACGTCGTGCAGGTAGAAGTCGGAGTTGTTGTTGGTCGTGAGCGACTGCAGCGGGTCCATGGTAATGTGCGCGATGCGGTCGTTCGTGTCGGGCGCGTACGAGGCGTGATAATACTTGAGCGAGACGACGACGACGTCGGCGTGCGAGGTCGCGCGCGGATCGGTGAACGTGATCGGCGCGCCGGGCTCGACGTAGCTCAGCGTGTTGCGCTCGCTGCCGTTGAAGGTGACGCGGAAGTAGGAGATCGCGTCGAAGGTCGGGTTCAGCGGGAAGCTGTGACCGTACTGCCGGTTCCCGCGCGGCAGGTCCTGGAGCACCGCGTAGTCGTCCTTCGTGCGGGCTTCGACCTCGCGCGCGATCACCTTGTGCCGGCGCAGCGAGGGCACGTCGACGACGACCTCGGTCTTGTACGCGACATAGGGCGGCGACTGCGCGAACGCGGCGGCCGCGGCGTTCGCCGTCGTGCGGAACTGAACGTCGGCGGCGATCACGCGAGCTCGAACAGGAGGGAGGGAGGAACGATCAAAAGCGGCGTCATCGTGTCGGACTCTTCGCGAAGAACGTACGCCGTCACCGCTCGGTTCCTGCTCGCCGCGTGAAGCGCTTCACCGACCGCTATACCTACGCGTTCGACGTCGCGCCCGAAGCGCTCTGGCGCCAAGTCTCGAACACGGACGCGGTCAACCGCGATGCCGGGCTGCCGGCAGTGCGCTACACCTTCGAAGACCGCCCGGGCGGCGCGCCGGCGACCGTGGCGCACGCGCGGCTCGGCCCGCTCGCGGTCGAATGGGAAGAGCCGCCCTTCATCTGGGAGTCGCCGTACCGGGTCGCAGTCGAGCGCCGCTTCCGCGGCTCGCCCTTCGCCCGCTTTCTGAGCGACGTCCGCGTCGTGCCGGACGGTTCGGGCTCGCGGCTCGAGCACACCGTCGAACTGGATGCGCGCGGGTCGCTGGGCGAGCTCCTCGCCCCGCTCGTCCTCGCGCGCGGCCGGGCGGGGGCGGCGCGTGCGTACGAGCGTGCGGCGAAGCGGGCGCGCGAAGAAGGCGTCCCGGCGGCGCCGTCCGCCGGCGGCGTCCCCGAGGTTGCGGACGGCTCGATCGCGGGCGTCGCGAAGTTCGTCGACGCGCTCGAGGTGCTGCGGCCGCACACCGAGCACGAGCCGCGGATCGCGGCGCGGCTCGCTTCGCTGGTGGAGCACGGCGACGACGCCGCCGTCGCGCGGATGCGGCCGTACGCGCTCGCCGACGGCTGGCAGCTCCCGCGCGACCGCGTGCTGGCGGCGATGCTCGCCGCGACCCGCGGCGGACTGCTCGATCTGTCGTGGACGCTGATCTGCCCGAGCTGCCGCGGGCAGAAGAACCGCTTCGCGACGCTCGCGGCGGTGAGCGGGAAAGCGCACTGCGAGCAGTGCGGGATCACCTACGGCGCCGAATTCGACCGCAACGTCGAGGTCACGTTCGACGCGCGCCCCTCGGGGCGCACGGCGGACCCGCCGGTGTTCTGCATCGCGGGGCCGCAGAGCGCCCGGCAGAGCTTCGCGCAGACGACCGTCGCGGCCGACGCGGTCGTGACCGTCGATATGGTGCTGCGGCCGGGCGCATACGTCGTGCAGGCGCTCCCCGACCGCGCGGCGCGGTTCGCCGTGGAGAGCGACGCCGGCGCGGCGGATCTCGACGCGCAGGTCGAAGGCGGCCGCGTGCGCGTCGCGAGCTCGGTCGTGCGCGCGGGGCGCGTGCGGGTGCGGGTGGCGAACCTCTCGCCGCGCGACGCGATCGTGCGCGTGACCGAGGCGGAGCTCTCCAACCAGATCGCCACCGCGGCCGACGTCACCGCGCTGCAGGCGTTCCGCGATCTGTTCTCCAGCGAGGTCTTGGCGGAAGGGCTCGAGCTCGGGATCCGGTCGCTGACGATCGCGTTCACCGACGTCGTCGGCTCGACACAGATGTACGCGCAGACCGGCGACGCGCGCGCGTTTCGCCTGGTGCGCGAGCACTTCGACGCGCTCCACGAGGTGATCGCGCTGCGCCGCGGCGCGATCGTGAAGACGATCGGCGATGCGGTGATGGCGGTCTTCGCCGACCCGGTCGATGCGGTGGAAGCGGCGCTGTGCTTCGGTGAGGCGGCGGCGCCGCTGCAGCTGCGGATCGGCCTGCACCGCGGACCGTGCATCGCGATGCGCTCGAACGACCGGCTCGACTATTTCGGCGCGACGGTGAATCTCGCATCGCGCGTGGGGCACGCGGCCGGCCCGGGCGAGATGCTCATGACGGCCGCGGTCGCGGACGATCCGCGCGTCGCCGACGTGCTCCCGAGCGGCGAGCGCGGGACGGTGACGCTGCGCGGGATCGCCGAGCCGGTCGAGGTGGTGCGGATCCGCGAGCCGCGCCCGCTCTCCGAAGCCGTGCGATGAGCGGCCGCAGCCCGCTCTACGACGATCCGGAGCTGGCGGCGTCGTACGCGCGCGTCACCGCGGCGAACGCGGCGAACGCCGCGTACGAACGGCCGGCGGTGCGCGCGCTGCTCGGCGAGGTGCGGGGGCTCGACGTCCTCGACGCCGGCTGCGCGGCGGGCGAGCACAGCGCCTGGCTCGTGGAGAACGGTGCGCGCGTCGTCGCCGTCGACGGCAGCGAAGCGATGGTGCGGCTCGCGCGCGAACGGCTGGACCGCGCCGGCGGTGCGCGCGTGCTGCAAGCGGATTTGGCCGAACCGCTTCCGTTCGCTGATGCTTCGTTCGACGTCGTGCTGTCCTCGCTGACGCTGCACTATCTCGCGGATTGGTCGGGTCCGTTCGGCGAGCTCGCGCGCGTGCTGCGCGGCGGCGGCCGGTTGGTGTTTTCGATCCATCATCCGTTCATGACGGCCGCGGACGTAGCGGACTATCACGGCGTCTCGCTGATCGAGGAGACGTGGAAGGGCTTCGCGGAGAGGCCGGTGCCGGTGCGGTTCTACCATCGCCCGCTCCAGCGCGTGCTGGACGACGTGCTCGGCGCGGGATTCACGCTGCGCGGGGTCGTCGAGCCGCAGCCGACGGCCGAGGCCGACGCGCGCGATCCGCAGCTCGCGGCGCGGTTCCGCACCGAGCCGGGGTTCCTGATCGTGGACGCGGAAAAGCCCGCGCGATGAGCTACGGAGAGAAGCCGTTCGAGGCGTTTCGAGTCGGCGATACGACCACGTTCTCGAAGACGGTCTCGGAGGCCGACATCCTGCTCTTCGCGGCGGTGAGCGGCGACAACTATCCGCTGCACGTCGACGCAGAGTACGCGAAGCAGACGCGCTTCGGCCGGCGCGCCGCGCACGGGATGCTGACCGCGTCGCTGCTCTCGACCGTCGTCGGCTTGATGCTGCAGAAGCCCGGCGGGATCTACGTCGAGCAGTCGCTGCGCTTTCGCGCGCCGGTGTTCATCGGCGACACGCTGACGGCGACCGCGGAGGTGACCGAGCTCATCCCGCAGCGCCGCCGGATGCGCGTGCGCGCGAGCGTGGTGAACCAGCGCGGCGAGACGGTGCTCGACGGCGACGGCCTGATCCAGAAGGACGAGCGCTAGAAGAGCGCGAGCGGTTCGATCGGCTCGATGCAGCGCGGGTCTTCGAACGCGTGGTGGTTCATCTCGGGCGTCACCGCGTGGCGGTGCATTCGCTCAGCGTCGTGGGGGACGACGGCGGAGAGCGCGTCGGCCGCGTCGCCGTGCAGCCACAGGTCGATCGCGGCGTCGTCGAGGATCGCCGGCATGCGGTCGTGGATCGCCGCGAGCAGCTCGTTCGGCGAGCAGGTGACGATCGCGCACGTCGTGACCGGCGCGTCCTTCGGCCCCCACCGCTCCCATAGCCCGGCGAACGCGAACGGCGCGCCGCCGTCGACCGTGAAGCGGTGCGGCTGCTTCTTGCCTTTCGCGCCGGTCCACTCGTAGAAGCCGTCGGCGAAGATGATGCAGCGGCGCTTCTGCAGCGCGCTGCGGAACGCCGGTTTCTCGGCCAGCGTCTCGGCGCGCGCGTTGATCAGCTTCTGGCCGATCCCGAGGTCCTTGGCCCAGAACGGCACCAGCCCCCAGCGCAGCGGCTCGATCTCGCCGCCGCCCTCGTTGCGCACGGCGAGCACGTCCTGGGTCGGCGCGATGTTGTAGCGGCGCGGCCAGCTGCGGTGCAGCTTGAACTGCGGATAGCGGTCGGCGATCCGTTCGGGGCCGGCGAGCGAGAACCGGGCGCACATATCGGTGAGCCGTGATTCGACGGTGCCGAGCCGGGCACCGCTCCCGGTATGGTGGTCACGCGTGTCGTGGTCGCGGAGGACGATGCGCCGATCCGCGAGCTCTTGGTTCATCATCTCGAACGCGACGGATTTCATTGCAACGCGGCCGCGGACGGTCCGGCGGCGCTGCGCCTCGCGCGCGGCGGCGGCGACGTGCTGGTCCTCGACGTCGGCCTCCCGGTGATGGACGGCTTCGACGTGGTGCGAACGCTGCGGCGCGAAGGGCGCGACGTCCCGATCCTGCTGCTGACCGCGCGCGCCGAGGAGATCGACCGCGTCGTGGGACTCGAGATCGGCGCGGACGACTACGTCGTGAAGCCGTTCTCGCCGCGCGAGGTCGTCGCGCGAGTGAAGGCGATCGCGCGGCGCGCGCGCCCGCCGTCCGCGCACGTCCCGGTGCTGCTGACGTTCGACCGCCTGGAGATCGACGAAGCGGCCCGCGAGG
Organism: Candidatus Limnocylindrales bacterium; assembly: GCA_035488115.1. Classification (GTDB taxonomy): domain Bacteria; phylum Vulcanimicrobiota; class Vulcanimicrobiia; order Vulcanimicrobiales; family Vulcanimicrobiaceae; genus Vulcanimicrobium. Next base: position 5,168 of record DATHLN010000100.1, read on the forward strand.
TGCGCGTCGACGGCGTCGACGTGCGGCTCAAGCCGCGCGAGTTCGAGCTGCTGCTCGTGCTGGCGACGAACGCCGGCGTGGCGTTCTCTCGCGCATCGCTGCTGCAGCGGATCTGGGGACCGGGATACGAGGGCGACGACCGCACCGTCGACGTGCACGTGCGGCGCATTCGCCGGCGGCTCGAGGACGGCGGCAAGCTGCCGCCGATGTTGCACACGATCCACGGCTACGGATACAAGTTTGCACGCGCCTGAGATTCGCGGGCTGCTCCCGCGGCTCGACGTCTTCGACCGCCGGCTCGCGGAGCTGCCGCAGGCGCAGCGCCCGGTGCTGGTCGTGCGGCTGCCGGAGTTGGAGCGTGTCGCGTGGCGCCGCGGCCTGCGCGCGGCGCGCGCGCTGGAGCGCTCGGCGACCGCGGCGTTCTCGACGGCGGTCTCGAAGGTGCTGCGCGGCGACGATCTGGTCGCGCACGACGGCGGGAGCGACGTGTTCGTCGCGGCGCTGCTCGTGCCGACGCGGGACGGCAGCGTCCCGGCGCCGGTCGACGCACGCTCGGCGCTCGCGCGGATCGCCGCGACGATGGAGGCCGCGACCCGGCTCGAGGTGCGGACCGGCTGGACGACGTACGACCGCGCCGCCGACGTCGGCAACGTTGCCGCGCTCGTCGAACGCGCGCTCGAGCGCGGTCGCCAGGAGCGCGAGCGGTACGCGTTCTTCTCGTCGCTCGGCCACGAGCTGCGCACGCCGCTCTCGTCGATACGCGGCTATTTGGAGACGCTGCTGGATGAGGGCGTCGACGCGCCGACGCGCGAGCGCTTCGTGCGGATCGCGTACAACGAGTCGCTGCGGCTGAGCCGGTTGGTCGAAGGGATGTTCGAGATCTCGCTGCTCGATCTGCACGCGCAGTTCCCGGCGCGCGCCCACGGCTCGCTCGCGCACGCGCTGCGCGCCGCGCACGACGCGTGCGCCGGTGCGGCGGCATCGCGCGGTGTGGCGATCGTAGTCGACGACGCGCCCGCGCTGGGCGTCGCGATCGACGGCGACCGCCTGACGCTGGTTCTCGTAAACTTGATCGACAACGCGGTCAAGCATGGCCGCCGCGGCGGCGGCGTCTTCGTCGGGGTGGACTTGGGCGATTTGCGGGTCGTCAGGATCACCGTCGACGACGACGGGCCCGGGATCGCAGCGTGCGATCGCGAGCGGGTGTTCGTCCTCGGCGAGCGCGGTGCGACGAGCGCGAACGGCAACGGGATCGGCCTCGCGCTCGTCCGCCTGATGGTCGAGCGCGCGGGCGGCCGGGTCGAGCTGAGCCCCTCTCCGCTCGGCGGAGCGCGCTTCATCGTGACGGTGCCTCGCGGATAGACCCGGGCTGCTTCTTCGCGGGAAGTCCTTGCCGTGCGGGAATGGGCATGATGTGGATGCACGGATAGGAACGGCCGGGTGGGCGATCCCCGCTACGGTGCGCGAGCGGTTCGAAGGCGAAGGAACGCATCTGCAGCGGTATGCGCGGCGGTTCTCGTGCGTCGAGATCAATTCGTCGTTCTACCGGCCGCACCGCCCTTCGACGTACGCGCGCTGGGCGGCGAGCGTGCCCGACGATTTCCGGTTCTCGCTGAAGGTCCCGAAGGAGATCACGCACGCCCGGCGGTTCGTCGACTGCGACGAGCCGTTGGAGCAGTTTCTTGCGGAGAGTGCGCACCTCGGCGACAAGCGCGGCGTCCTACTCGTGCAGTTGCCGCCGAGCTTCGCGTACGATGCGGAGCTCGTGCGTGGGTTCTTCGGCGCGTTTCGAGACCGCTACGACGGTCTGCTCGCGTGCGAGCCGCGTCATCCGACGTGGTTCTCGTCCGAGGCCGACACGTCGCTGCGCGCGTTCGAGGTTGCGCGCGTCGCTGCCGATCCGGCTGTGGTGCCGAACGCCGCCGAACCGGGCGGCTGGAATGGTTTCGTCTACTACCGTCTGCACGGCTCGCCGCGCGTCTACTACTCGAGTTACGACGCCGCCGCGCTGGAGGCGATCGCCGAGCGGCTGCACCGGGCGACCGCGCCGGCGTGGTGCATCTTCGACAACACCGCGATGGACGCCGCAGCGGCGAACGCGCTGGAGACGCTCACCAAGCTCGATCAGCGCTTGGGCGGCAATTGAGCATACGGCGGTAACAATGCGCGTCCGATGAATTCCACGGGCTGCTTAGAAGCAGGCGCCGTGCGGCCGGGGCAGGCGAAGCCCCAGACGTGCGAGTCCTCGGAATTGTTGCGATTGTCGCCGAGCATGACGTAGCAGCCGTTCGGGACCGTGTCCTGGGCGGTCCAGTCAGACCGCGGCGGGATCATCGCCGTGGCCGGATCGAGGGGACTGCCGTCGACCACAACGCGGTAGCCGCGGATCGCCAGCTCGTAGCCGGTCCGTTCCTTGACGTACGGTTCGCGAACGGCGGTGCCGTTCAGCACCGCACGGCCGCCATGGATGGCGAAGCGGTCGCCCGGAACCGCTAGGATACGTTTTACGAACGGGTTCGGCGAGACGATCGGAGGGACGAACACCACGACGTCGCCGCGCTGCGGGGCCGCGGACCGGTACGCGAAGCGGTCGACGAAGAACGCCTCACGCGCGCGGATCGTCGGCGCCATCGTCTCGGAGGGCATGAAATAGCTCTTGTAGCGAAGCGCCGCGTACACGGCGGCCGACGCGCACGCGACGAAGAACAGCACGACGATCGCGCCGGCGATGACCCAGGGGCGTCTCACTCCGGCAGCGCCAGCTTGACCGGGTCGCTGCCGTCGGCGAAGTGCAGCACGATCTCGCCGTCGGGGTTGCGGTGCACGGAGACGGGGACGCTGCCCGCGGGGCCGTGGCCGTTCGCGTGCGCGGGCTGCGGCGCGCGCTTGCGGCGCACGAAGCGCTCGCGCACGCCGGCGAGCGCGACGTAGACGACCGGCACGACGAAGAGGTTCAGCACCGTCGAGAGGATCATCCCGCCGAACACCGCGGTCCCCAGCGAACGCCGGCTCGCGGCGCCCGCGCCGGACGCGAGCACCAGCGGAACCGTCGCCAGGATGAACGCGAGCGAGGTCATCAGGATCGGACGCAACCGCGTCTGCGCGGCGTCGCGCACCGCTTCGGCGGCGCTAAGGCCCTGCCGGCGCCGCTGGTTCGCGAACTCCACGATCAAAATCGCGTTCTTCGAGGCGAGCGCGATCAGCATCAGATAGCCGACCTGCGCGTAGAGGTCGCTCAGCAGACCGCGCATCTCGAGCGCCAAGAGCGCGCCCAAGATCGCGAGCGGGACGGCGAACAGGATGATGAGCGGATCGGTCCAGCTCTCGTACTTCGCGGCGAGCGTCAGGAACACGAAGATGACCCCGAGCCCGAAGATCACGATCGCCTGGCCGCCGAACTGGATCTG
>DATHLN010000101.1:0-13441 GCA_035488115.1 Candidatus Limnocylindrales bacterium
AAGCGCACGCCGATCGAGGACTACCGCCACACCTCGCGCGGCGGCAAAGGCGTCAAGGCGTTCGCGAAGGAGAAAGAGATCGGCTACGTGGTCGACCAGATCCTCGTCTCGCCCGAGGACGAGCTGTTGATGATCACCAGCGGCAATCAGGTGATCCGCATCCCGGTGAGCCAGATCCGCCGCGCCGGCCGCTCGACCAAGGGCGTGCGCCTGCAGCGCCTCGCCGAAGGCGATGAGGTCATCGCGATCGCGAACCTCGGCCAGCAGTCGAAGCGCGTCGCCGACATCACCGGTGAGGAGCCGCCGAAGGGGTAGCTACTTCGCGTCCGGCGGGAGCGCTTCGACGTGGTCGCCGACGTGCGGCGCGCTCCTTCCGACGATCGCGGCGATCACGAAGCGTTTCGTGATCTCGACGACGACGAGCTCGACCGGCTGCGCGTACGGTTTGCCGGCGGCGTTCTCGTATGCGCGCAGGACTTGGTTCTGCGCGAACGCGCCGGTGTTGTCGACGTAGACCTCGTTGCCTTCGACGCTGACCACGCGCGCGATGCGGCCGCTGCGCGCGACGGCGATGCTGGGGCCGGCGATCGGCGCGAACGATGCTGCGGCCGGCGGTGCCGACGTCGCGACCGGCGCGGAGAGGACGAGCGGATCGTGCGCGAGCGCGGCGCGGATCGCGGTCTCCCACGCGCGCTGCGCGACCGCGTCGGCATCGGCCGGCGCCGCTTGCGGGATCGGCTCGCTCTCGACGCGGACGACCTTCGGCGGCGCGACCGTCCCCGTCGCGCAGTTGCGCACGGTGAAGCGCGCGACGCCGTACGCACGATCGTTCTCCTGCGCCAGCCCCGGCAAGCGCATCGCGCGGTCGAACGACGCGAACACCGCGTACCGCGCGTTCGCCGCGCGGCAGCGCGCCTCGTCGGGGAGCGCCGTGCCGTCCTCGGCCGCGACGCTACGCGATCCCGCGCCGACATAGTCCCGCGCGAGCCGCCGCCACACCGGGGCCGGCATCGTGCGCAGCGCGCCTTCGCCGACGTCCGTGACGAGCAGGACCGAGGCGACCGCGGACCCTGCGGGCGGCGCGGCGCCTGCGGGCGCGGCGGCCGCGGCGAGCACGAAAGCGGCGGCGAGCGAAAGCAGGCGCACGGCGAGGGCTTCCGTCCCGAAACCGTCGCTCCTACGGCGGGGTCCGAGGAGTCGGAGGTACGAACCCACAGCTATGAGCGCACTCCCCGACGTCACCGAAAGCACCTTTCAGACCCAGGTGCTCGGATCCGACAAACCCGTTCTGGTCGATTTCTGGGCCCCGTGGTGCGGCCCGTGCCGCATGCTCTCCCCCGTCGTGGAGAAGGTCGCCGGCCGGCTCGGCGACCGCGTGACGTTCCTCAAGCTCAACACCGACGAGAACCCCTCGGTCACCGGCCAGTACCAGGTCGCCGGGATCCCGGCGCTGATCCTGTTCAAGGGCGGTCGCGCCGTCGACCGCATCGTGGGCTTCGTGCCGGAGCAGACGATCGTCCAGATGCTCGACAAGCATCTGGCCGCTGCGTCGTAATCACTGTCTGACCGGGGCGCGGCCGTTGTGCTGCGCGGCCTCCCGGCCGTCCATCGCATCCTCGACGAACCGCGCGTTGCGCGGTTCGTCGCGCTTCTCGGGGCGCCGACGGTGAAGCGCCACGTCACGGGCGCGCTCGACGCGGCGCGCGCGAGCGCCGCGCGAGGCGACGGCCAGCCGCAGCCGGAGCCGGAGCGCGTCGCCGCGGCGATCGTCGCCGACGCCGTGGACCGGCTCGCGGCCGAGTCGCGGCGCGGCCTCACCGGCGTGCTGAACGGGACCGGGATCCTGCTGCACACGAACCTCGGCCGCGCGCCGCTCGCGCGCGACGCCCTCGACGCGATCGCCGAGGCCGCGGGCGGCGCGTCGAACCTCGAGTTCGATCTCGACGCGGGCACGCGCGGATCGCGCTACGACCGCCTCGGCGCGCTCCTGCGCACGGCGACCGGCGCCGAGGCGGCGCTGGTGGTGAACAACTGCGCCGCCGCGGTGCTGCTCGTGCTGGACACGTTCGCGCGCGCGCCGGACGGCTCGGCGCGCGAGGTGATCGTCGCGCGCAACCAGCTGGTCGAGATCGGCGGCGGCTTCCGTTTGCCGGACGTGCTCGCGCGCAGCGGCGCGGCGCTGGTCGAGGTCGGCGCGACGAACAAGGTCCGCATCGAGGACTACGCGCGCGCGCTCTCCCCGCGGACCGCGCTGCTGCTGCGCGCGCACGCGTCGAACTTTCGCATCGAAGGATTCACCGAAGACGTCTCGGGCGCCGAGCTCGCCGCGCTGGGGCGCCGCGCCGGCGTCCCGGTGATCGAGGATCTCGGGAGCGGCGCGCTGACCGATCTGCGCGCGTACGGTCTGCCGCACGAGCGGACGGTGCAGGAGGCGGTCGCCGAGGGCATCGACCTGATCGCGTTCTCCGGCGACAAGCTGCTCGGCGGCCCGCAAGCCGGGATCGTGGTCGGCCGCGCCGCCGCGGTCGAGCGCCTGCGCGCGAACCCGCTGCTCCGCGCGCTGCGCGTCGGGACGCCGACGCTCGCCGCGCTCGGCGCGACGCTGCGGCTCCATCTCGACCCGGCCGCGCGCGAGTCGATCCCGTTCTACCGGATGCTGTCGTTCTCGCTCGACGCGCTGCGCGCGCGCGCCGAGGCGATCGGCGCGCGGCTCGAGGCGCTCGATCTGCGCGCCGAGGACGTCGACGGGTACGCCGGCGGCGGGACGCTGCCGCTCAGCGCGCTTCCGTCGGTCGCGCTGGCGTGGCGACCGGGTGCGCGTGACGTGGACGCCGCGGCAGCGCGGCTGCGCCGCGGGACGCCGCCGGTCGTCGCGCGCATCGAGGGCGAGCGCGTGCTGATCGACCTGCGAACGATCCCGCCCGAGCGCGACGGAGACTTGGCGGCGGCGCTCGAAGCCGCGCGCTGATGCACGTCGTCGGAACCGCGGGGCACGTCGATCACGGCAAGTCCTCGCTCGTCCGCGCGCTGACCGGGACCGATCCCGACCGCTGGATCGAGGAACGGCTGCGCGGGATGACGCTCGACCTCGGCTTCGCGCACCTGCGCTATGACGACGGCGTCGAGGCGGGGATCGTCGACGTCCCCGGCCACGAGCGCTTCCTGCACAACATGCTCGCCGGCGCGGCGGGGATGGAGCTGCTGCTGCTCGTCGTGGCGGCGAACGAAGGCGTCCGCCCGCAGACCGTCGAGCATCTCGCGATCCTCGACTTCCTCAACGTGCGGCGCGCGATCGTCGTGCTGACGAAGCGCGATCTGGTCGACGATGCCGCGCTCACCGAAGCGGAGGCGTCCGTGCGCGAAGCCGCGCGGGGAACGTTTGCGCAGGACGCGCCGGCCGTCGCGGTGTCGTCGATGACCGGGGAAGGGCTGGACGCGCTGCGCGCGGCGATCCACGACGCGCTCGTCGCGCTGCCGCCGCGGCCGGCCGACGCGCCGGCGTTCCTCCCGGTCGACCGCGTCTTCGCGCTGCCGGGGCGCGGGACGATCGTGACCGGAACGCTGATGCAAGGGACGCTGCGGACGGGCGGCGCGCTGCGGCTCGACCCGCCTGGGCGCGACGTGCGCGTGCGCTCGCTCCAAGTCTTCGGCGGCGCGCGCGATTTCGTCGCGGGCGGATCGCGCGTCGCGGTCAACGTCCCGGGCGTCGAGGTGTCGGAGCTGCACCGCGGCGCGGTCCTCGCCGAGGAGACGTTCGCGCCCAGCGCGTCGCTGCACGTGCGTTTTCGCGCGCTGAACCCGTCGGCGGAGGGCGGGAAGGAGGCGCACGCGATGCTGCGCCGGCGCACGCACGTTCGCGCGTATCTCGGCGCCGCGGAGATCCTCGGCACGCTGGTCTTCGACCCCGCGCCGCCGTCCGACGGGCAGACCGTCGATGCGACGCTGCACCTGCGCCGCGCGACGACCACGTATCCCGGCGAAGCGTTCGTCGTGCGCGCGCTCTCGCCGAAGACGCTGCTCGGCGGTGGCACGCTCGGCGCCGCGAGCGATGCGCGCGACGCGGACGACGACTCGGAGCACGCGCACGCCCCGGACGTCGACGCGATCGCGCGCGTCCTCGCCGAGACCGAGCTCGCGCCTCGCACGGCGGCGGAGATCGCCGCGCGCGCCAACGTGCGCGAGGAGCGCGCGGCGGAGATCCTCGCCGACCTCGCCGCGCACGGCGCCGCGCGGCGCCTGCAGAAACCGCTCGCGTACGCCGACGGGCCGGCGGCCGACGCGCTCTCCGCGCGCGTTCACGAGTCGCTCGCGCGGCGCGAGACCGAGTCGCCGTGGACGCTCGGCACCACCTCGCTCGCGCTCGCGCGCGAGCTCGCGATCGACGAGCAGCTGCTGGTGCGCTTCCTCGCCAGCGACGTGGACGAGGGCCGAATCGTCGCGCGCGCCGGCTACTACGCAACGCTCGGGCACCGCGCCGAGCTGACCGCGGAGCAGCGCGCGTTCTTCGAGCGCGTCGTCCCGGCCGATCCGGCGCAACCGCTCGTCCCCGCGACGCTGGAAGGCGTCGTCGGCGAGTTGCGCCGCGCGCGGATCGCCGGGCTCGCGCAAGCGTTCGATACGCTCCTCGCGACGGGCGCGCTCGTCAAGGTCGGCGCCGACGTCTACCGCGGCACGCAGATCGCGGAGATCCACAAACGGCTCGAGCTCGCGATCCGGCGCGACGGACCGATCACGATGGCGCGCTTCCGCGACGCCGTCGGCACGACGCGCAAGTACGCCGTCCCGCTGATGGAGTGGTTCGACGCGACCGGCGTGACGGTTCGCGACGGCGACGTGCGCGCGCTGCGCGCGCGAACCGCGGCGGCGTCGTGATGGGAGGTGCTTCGATGCGGGTTCTCGCAGCGGCGCTCGCGCTGGTCTTCGCCGGCACGCTCGCCGTGTGGCCGTCTCGGCCGGTGAACGCGCAACGCGTGCGCGCCACGCGCGTCATCACGTACGTCCCGGCCGTCCCGTCCGCACCGAAGCGTTCGGGTTCGTGCTGGACGCGCTCGATCGCTGCGCCGTCGCGTGCCGATGCGTGGCGGTGCATGCTCGGGAACGAGATCTACGATCCGTGCTTCTCGGCGAAGCCCCCGGGGGTCGTCGTGTGCGACGTGAATCCGGTCACCGGCGGGCGCGGCTTCGCGGTGCGGCTGACGAAGCCGCTGCCGGCGGGCGAACCGTTGTTCGCGGCGCGCCTCGCGCTTCCGTGGGTCGTGCAGCTCGCGAACGGCGAGGTGTGCGTCCCGCTCACCGGCACGCACGAGCTGATCGGCAAGGAGTCGATCGGCTACGAATGCAGCGCATCACGCCGGGCGCGCGATAACGGTGCCGAAATGGGCTTGATCGACGGCAGCATCGTCGCCGGCACGGTGTGGCACGCGCGGCTGGCGACGTTTCGCATCCCGCGCAGCGGGACGCTGACCGGAACGGTGAGCGTCGTCCCGCTCGCGGCGGTCTGGCGTTGACCCCGGCCGGTTAGGCTGACGACCGCGACCAGTTCGCCGCCACTCGCTGCGCAACCGGCGGTGCAGCTGGCGACACCGTATTCGATGGCGGGCTCAGCTGACGAGCTAGCCAGAAGTTCGCGATGAGCGCGAAAAGCGCGGCACCCAGCAGCGCGGCCGCGATGACGACCAGTTTCCCTTTCACGATCGCGACGTGATAATTCGCGTGTATCGCCGAGATGATGCCCTGGGCGAAGTGGAATTTCACGCGTGCCGCGTTCGCCGCGTCTCCCACCGTTTCGGGTATCGCATAGTAGCTCAGGTCCGGATACCTCGAAAGCATGAGCGGCGTGATCGCGAGGACGGCCGAGACGAATGACAACCCGAGGGCGACGATCGCGGCTTCCAGCCACAGGCCGTACGACGGAATCCTGTGCGGGTCGCCGAGGATCGCGAGCGCGCCCAAGCCCGTCGTCACGATGCCGATGATGCTCACGGCCTTCGTTTCGAGCTGCTTGATGCGGTCGCGGCTGAGCTCGTGCGCGGCCTTGGCCTCGACCAGCAGCACGTCGACGGTCAGGTTCGAGCCGGCACTGAACGCTGCGTATTCATTCGACAACGTTGCGAGGACGGCTCGCCGGTGATCTTCGTCGACGGTGGTTATCCCGCGCACCCCGAGACATCGACCGAGCAACGACCGCTCGCGTCCGCGGAAAAAACCGTACAGCAGCACCGCGCCGAGGATGCCGCAGAGAACGATCAGCGCCGAGGTAGCGGCGCTGCTCCAGTCCTTCACGACGTGCAGGTCCAAAATCAGGTGACCACCTTGGACCGCAGATGCGCCAGGATCGCGTCGCGGCTCTCGGAGAGATGGCGCGTGAGGACGTTCACCGCGGCCTCGCCGTCGCCGTGTGCGAGCGCCTCGACGATCGCTTCGTGATCGTCCCACACCGCTTCGGGATACATCTCGACCTGGAAGTAGGCGTGCATCACGCGCATGATCTGCGACCATTGCGCGCCCAGCGCCGCCACCAAATGCGGGTTGTCGGACGCTGCGGCGACGTCGGCGTGGAAGTCGCGGTCGAGCCTGAACAGCGTTGGAAGCGCGCGCGCCGCGATCGCGCGCCGCGCTTCGGCGTGCCGTCGCCGCGTGCTCTCGCGCAGATCGACGAACCGCTCCGCGGCGCGCCGCAGCGCGAGCGACTCGAGCGCGAGACGGAGCTCGTACAAGTCGACCACGTCTTTCGGTGACAGCGGGCGGACGACCGCCCCCTTGTTGGCGCTGATCACGACGAGCCCCTCGCCTTCGAGCCGCCGGAGCGCCTCGCGCAGCGGGATCCGGCTGACCCCGAACGCCTCGGCCAGCTCTTCCTGGACCAGACGGGTACCAGGGGCGTACCGCCCCGTCAGGATCGCCTCGCGGAGCGCGTCCACGAGGCTCTCGAAGCGCTGCTCCGGCGCCCGCGGCGCCCTCATTGCCACGCCTCTGTATACACCCGGCACGAGGACTTGACCTTTCCGATTAGAAGATTGTATACAATCTAGCGGAGGTACCCGACAGCCGTGCAGACCCCCGAGAAGACCCTAGCCGACGAGCTCCGCGAGTGGGAGCAGTCCACGCTCCAGCCCTTCACCGCCCGCCGGCCCGAGTCGCGCGAGGTGTTCCGCACGCTGGGCGGCGCCGCACTCGAGCGCGTCTACACGCCCGACCACGTCGCCGACGTCGACTACGTCCGCGACGTCGGGTTCCCCGGCCAGTTCCCGTACACGCGCGGGCCCTACCCGACGATGTACCGCGCGCAGCCGTGGACGATGCGGCAGATCGCCGGGTTCGGCACCGCCGAGGACACGAACGCGCGCTTCCGCTATCTGATCGCGCAGGGCCAGACCGGGATCTCGACCGATTTCGACATGCCGACGCTGATGGGTTACGACTCCGACGATCCGCGCAGTGAAGGCGAGGTCGGCCGCGAGGGCGTCGCGATCGACAGCGTCGACGACATGCTCGATTTGTACGCCGGTATCGACCTCGAGAAGATCAGCGTCTCGATGACGATCAACCCGTCGGCGTGGATCCTGCTCGCGATGTATCTCGTCACCGCCGAAGAGCGGGGCTTCGACCGGAAGAAGCTGAGTGGGACGATCCAGAACGACATCATCAAGGAGTACGTCGCGCAGAAGGAGTGGGTCTACCCGCCGCGTCCCGCGATGCGGCTCGTGCGCGACTCGATCGTGTTCTCGGCGAAGAACCTCCCGCACTACAACCCGGTGAACGTCAGCGGCTACCATGCGCGCGAAGCCGGCAGCACGGCGATCCAGGAGGTCGCGTTCACGCTCGCCGCCGGGATCGCGTACGTCGAGGAGGTCGTGAAGGCCGGGATCGACGTCGACGACTTCGCGCCGCGGCTCTCGTTCTTCTTCGTCTCGCAGATCGACTTCTTGGAAGAGATCGCGAAGTTCCGCGCCGCGCGCCGCGTCTGGGCGCGCGTGATGAAGGAGCGCTTCGGCGCGAAGAAGCCCGAGTCGATGCGGCTGCGGTTCCACTGCCAGACGGCCGGCGTCTCGTGCACCGCGCGCGAGCCGCTCAACAACATCGCCCGCACGGCGATCGAGGCGCTCGCCGCGGTCTGCGGCGGCGCGCAGTCGCTCCACACGAACGGCTACGACGAGGCGCTCTCGATCCCGAGCGAGCCGGCGATGAAGATCGCGCTGCGCACGCAGCAGATCATCGCCGAGGAGGTCGGCGTCCGCGGCACGATCGACCCGCTGGCCGGCTCGTACGCGATCGAGCGGCTCACCGCCGACATCGAGAAAGGCTGCTTCGACTACTTCGCCGAGGTCGACAAGCGCGGCGGCGTCGTCGAGTGCATCGAGGACAACTACTTCCAGATGGAGCTGGCCGACGCGGCGTACGATCTGCACCGGCGCAAGGAGCGCGGCGAAGTGCACTTCGTCGGCGTCACCAAGTACCGGGACGACTCGCCGAACCCGCACGTCGAGCTGCACCACGTCGACGAGGCGGCTGCGAAGCGTCAGCTCGACCGGCTGGCGAAGACCAAGTCGAACCGCGACCAGGACGCGGTGAAGCGCGCGCTAGACGAGATCGTGCGCGTCGCGAAGACCGACGAGAACATCATGCCGGCGACGATCGCGGCCGTGAAGGCGCGCGCGACCGGCGGCGAGATCATCAACGCGCTGCGGCCCGTCTTCGGGACGTACGTGGAGAAGCCGGTCTTTTGATCACCCACCGCGTCCACCGCGACCTAGCGCGCGCGATCTCCGGCGTCGAGAACGGCATCGTCGAGCTGCCGGCGGCGCTCGCAGCCCTGCGCGCGCAAGGACATGGGGACGGGCTGCACCGTGCGGAGATCATCGGCGTGACGGGGCCGCCGGGCGCGGGCAAGTCGACGCTGGTCGACCGCCTCATCGAAGGCTTCCGGGCGGAAGGCGAAAGCGTTGCGGTGATCGCGGTCGATCCGTCCTCGCCGTTCACGCAAGGCGCCGTGCTCGGCGACCGTGTGCGGATGCAGCGCCACGCGAGCGATGCCGAGGTCTACATCCGCAGCATGGCATCGCGCAATTCCGGCGGCGGGCTCGCGCCGGCGACACGCGACGCGGTGCGGCTCGCCGAAGCGGCGGGGTTCGACGTCGTCATCGTCGAGACGGTCGGCGTCGGCCAGGTCGAGCTCGAGGTCGTCGCGGTCGCGGACCTGATCGTCGTCGTGACGGTTCCGGCGCTCGGCGACGGCGTGCAGGCGATCAAGGCGGGGCTCACCGAGATCGCCGACATCTTCGTCGTCAACATGGCGGACCGGCCGGGCGCGAACCGGACGGCGGTCGATCTCAAGCACATGGTGCGCGAGAGTCACCGCGACATTCCGGTGCTGCAGACGATCGCGCAGGACGGCAGCGGCGTCTCGGAGCTGCTCACGGCGATCGTCGCGCGGCGCGGCGGCGACGACTCGAACGCGGTCCGCGCGGTGCGCTTCGAGGTCGTGCGCCAGGCGCGCGACCGCGCCGTCGCGGCGGCGCTTGCGGCTCTCGATTCACCCGACGCCGGCGCGGTGCTGCAGCGGCTGCGCGACCACGACATCACTCGCAACGACGCGATCGACGCGTTGCTCACGATCCTCGGAGGACCCGTTCATGCCCATTAAAGTGCTCGTCGCGAAGCCCGGCCTCGACGGCCACGACCGCGGCGCGAAAGTGCTCGCGCGCTCGCTGCGCGACGCCGGCATGGAGGTCGTCTACACCGGCCTGCACCAGACGCCCGAGATGATCGTCAACGCGGCGATCCAGGAGGACGTCGACGTCGTCGGCGTGAGCATCCTCTCGGGCGCACATATGACGGTCTTCCCGAAGATCATGGACCTGCTGAAGGAGCGCGAGGTCGAGGACATCGTCGTGCTCGGCGGCGGCGTGATCCAAGAGGACGACGTCCCGAAGCTCAAAGCGATCGGCGTGCGCGAGATCTTCAACGCCGAAGCGTCGACGCAGGACCTGATCACCGGGATCGAGCGCATCGTGGCCGAGTACGGCCGCGACCGCGCGCGCCGGGAAGCCGCGCAATCGCTCGCCGCGTCGGGACAGACCGCGGGCGCGCGATGACGACCAGCGCCGAGGCGGTCGCGCCGGCGCGCTCGGCGCAGTCGTGGCCGCCTGTCTACGACCGCTCGTACCGGCCGCCGAACGACGCGGAGTATTGGGACCGCGCGCGTGAGACGATGTCCGAGGATGAGCGCAACGCCGTGATCCTGCGCAAGATCCAGGCCGTGATGGCCTGGGCGTACGAACGCTCGCCGTTCTACCGCGAGCGCTGGCGCGCGGCCGGGCTCGAGCCGGGCGACGTCAAGTCGCTGGACGACTTCTCGCGCGTCCCCACGATCGCGAAGGCGGACCTTTGCGCGGATCAAGCGGCGAACCCGCCGTTCGGCTCGTATCTCTGCATCGACCCGAGCGAGATCTACCACATCCACGGAACGTCGGGCACCAGCGGCCGTCCGACCGCGTTCGCCTGGAGTCGCGACGACTACGACCGTATCGCGGAAGCGCACGCACGGATCATGTGGAGCTTCGGGCTGCGCCCGAGCGACACGGTGTTCGTCGGCTCGATCTTCTCGCTGTACGTCGGCTCGTGGGGTGCGCTTGCGGGGATCGAGCGGCTCGGCGCGGCCGCCTTCCCGTTCGGCGCCGGCGTCCCGGGTATGACGTTGCAGGCCGTCTCGTGGATGCAGCAGATGAAGCCGACCGCGTTCTACGGCACGCCGTCGTACGCGCTGCGCATCGCCGAGACCGCGCGCGCCGAAGGCATCGACCCGCGTGGGCTCGGACTGCGGATCATGTTCTTCTCCGGTGAGCCCGGCGCCGGCATCCCGGCGACGAAGAAGCTCATCGAGGAGACGTTCGGCGCGATCTGCATCGACAGCGGCTCGATGGGCGAGGTCACGCCGTGGATGAACATCAGCGAATGCTCGCACCGCAAGGGCATGCACCTCTGGCAGGACATCGTCTACGCGGAGCTGCTCGACCCGCAGACGATGCGCCCGCTGCCATACGGCGCTACCGGCACGCCGGTCTATACGCAGCTCGAGCGCCGCGGCCAGCCGATGATCCGCCTCGTCTCCGGCGACCAAGCCGAATGGACGAAGGACCCGTGTCCGTGCGGCCGCACGTACCCGCGCTTCCCGCGCGGGATCATCGGCCGCATCGACGACATGCTCGTCATCCGCGGCGAAAACATCTACCCGAGCGCGATCGAGGACGTCCTCCACACCTTCCCCGAGCTCGGCACCGAGTTCGAAATCATCGTTACGCGCCCGAATGCGCTTGACGAACTAATGGTCCGCTGTGAGCTCGCCGCCCCGTGCGACGAATCCTCGCTTCGCGAACGCGTCGGCGCGCGTCTGAAACGCCAGCTCGGGATACGGGCGGACGTAGCATTCGTCGAAAGCGGCGCGCTGAGGAGGACCGACTTGAAGTCGCGCCGCGTCCACGACCAGCGTCCGAGGGCCTGATTCACTTACCGCAAAAAGTCACTCCAGGTTGCTTAACGGCATCTAGCTCTCATGGTCATCGAGCACGATTTAGACTGAGCCACCGGCAGGTGGCACAAGAGGGACTCCGCATGAAAGGATAGGGCTTTTCCGAATCGCGTTGTCGCACGGTCCCGTTTGTGTTCAGAAGAGCTTCACAGATCGAAAAGGGTAATTCGACGGCGGCACCGTATGGCCGCGGAGACTTACCGGTAGACTTTGTGCTACGTTTCGTAGCATGGGAAACAAATGTGAGAGCCTATGCACACGACGCAATCGGCTATCACAACCCAGATCGCTCATAGCTATCCGCCTAAGAGTACCGGTAAGTCCTTTTTCTTTTTATTTGAGCTAGGCGGTAGAATGTCAAGGCTAGAGTCTTTACGAGCTGCGAAGTCGCTCACCGACATCGCCTCGTTCTTAAATTTTAAACCCGCGGCTCTCTCGTGGATTCTCTACAGGGTAGGCGTGGAGGACAAATACCAGACCTTCACGATTCCGAAGCGGAGCGGAGGCCAGCGCACGATCCACGCTCCGCTTCCCGCGTTAAAGCGGCTTCAACGAAACTTGGCCAGCGCACTCCAAGACTGCCTCGAAGAGCTTGCCAAGGAAAAGAAGCGCAATGATCGTGCTGCACATGGGTTTGTGCGAGACCGATCTATCGTTTCGAATGCGCGTCAACACCGCCGCCGGAGGTGGGTATTCAATCTTGATTTGGAAGAGTTCTTCCCGTCAATTAATTTTGGCCGCATCCGCGGATATCTAATTAAGAACAAGGATTTTCAGCTCGACCCCGTTGCGGCGACCATTGTCGCCCAAATAGCGTGCGTCGGAGACAGCCTTCCTCAAGGTAGCCCGTGCTCGCCGGTCATCGCAAATCTTATTGCGCACATTCTCGACATGCGGCTCATAAGGCTCGCGAGTAAGGTCGGCTGCACCTATTCACGATACGCTGACGATTTGACGTTTTCAACGAATAAGAGTGACTTTCCGCAAGAGATTGCGCGCGCAGGCGGTGACGGTGGCGACGAGCCCCACGTTTGGTTGCCAGGAGAAGCTGTAACGGGAATGATCGGGCGCTCTGGCTTTGCGATTAATCCGAAGAAAACGCACATTATGTACCGCTCGTCCCGTCAGGAAGTAACAGGGCTGGTCGTTAACGAAAAAATTAGCGTACGTTCGGAATACCGCCGCAGCGTGCGCGCCATGGTGCACCGACTTGTGACCACAGGCGTCTACGAACTCGTTGCGCCGGTGCAGGCCCTTGGCGGGGCGGTTGTGATGAAGCGTGCCGGGACACTGGACGAGCTGCATGGGATGCTGGGGTTCATAGACAGCATCGATGTGTTCAATGGAAACGAAGCCCCACGGGAAGAAATGACTAGTGCTGAAAAAGTGTACAGGCGTTTCCTCATCTATCGCATATTTTACGCCGCGCCAGCGCCGGTCATCGTCTGCGAAGGCGAGACTGACAATGTCTACCTCACACAGGCCATCCGCAGTCTCGCAGCCGAGTTTCCCGAACTTGCTGAGGTAACCGCCGACAATAATATCCGAATCATTCCGAGAATCTACAAATACCGGAAGTCCAGCACCGGGCGGCTCATCGGGCTTCCGAGCGGCGGCAGCGGCAATCTGCCTGAATTTATTAGGACATACCGACGGGAGAGCACTACTTTTTCAGCTCCGGGACTAGCTCAACCAGTAATAGTTTTATTTGACAATGACAGTGGCTCGAAGCCCGTTTGGAGCATCATCGACAACCTGACTCGGACCAAGCACACGCGGGAAGAATCCTCCGTCCACGTCTTCAAAAACGTTTATGCAGTGCCGACGCCCGGAAAGGACTCCATGATTGAGGATTTTTTCACTGCCGAGGCAAGAGCGACTCGCTTTGAGGGAAAGTCGTTCAATGTTGATGAG
>DATHLN010000102.1:0-5975 GCA_035488115.1 Candidatus Limnocylindrales bacterium
GCGAAGCCACAACGTCGTCGCTTTGACGACGCGCGGCTTCAGCTCGCGCATCGCGAACCTGAACACGACGAACGCCGCGACCAGCAGCGCGATCAACGACTGGGTGACGAATGAGTTATCCACTACGCGGCTCCGCCGAGATACGCCGCACGCACCGCTTCGCTCGCCGCGAGCTCCGCGGCCGGGCCCGAGTGTGCGATGCGCCCGACTTCCAACACGTAGCCGCGCGCAGCGACCGCAAGCGCCTGGCGCGCGTTCTGCTCGATCAGCAAGATCGTCGTGCCGCGCGCGCTGATGTCGCGGATCACCTCGAAGATCGTCTGCACGAGTTTCGGCGAGAGCCCCAGCGACGGCTCGTCGAGCAGCAGCAGCCGCGGGCGCGACATGAGCGCGCGCGCGATCGCGAGCATCTGCTGCTCGCCGCCGGACATCGTTCCGCCCTTCTGCTCGAACCGCTCCTTGAGCCGCGGGAAGATCGTCAGCACGCGGTCCAGATCCTCGGCGATCTCGTGTTTCGCGCGGCGCGTGTACGCACCGAGCTCGAGGTTCTCGCGCACGGTCATCCGCGGGAAGATGCGCCGGCCCTCCGGCGAGTGGCTGATCCCCGCGCGCACGATCTCGTTCGGCGCGAGCCGCGTGATGTCGCGCCCGGCGAAGCGAACCGTGCCCGCGGCGGGGCGCACCAAGCCGCTGATCGTGCGCAGCGTCGTCGTCTTCCCCGCGCCGTTCGCACCGATCAGCGTGACGATCTCGCCCTCGCCGACCGTCAGCGAGACATCTTCGAGCGCGGTGATCCGCCCGTAGCGCGCGACCAGCCCGTCGACCTCGAGCAGCGCCATCAGCTCGCCTCGGCCGGCGCGCCGAGGTACGCCTCGATCACGCGCGGGTCGTTGCGCACCTCGGCCGGCGGCCCTTCGGCGATCTTCTCGCCGTGGTCGAGCACGGTGATGCGCTCGCTGATCTCCATCACCAGACCCATGTCGTGCTCGATCAGGAACACCGTGACGCCGCGCTCGCGGATGCGCCGGATCAGGTCGACGAGATCGCGCTTCTCGCTCGGGTTCATCCCCGCCGCGGGCTCGTCGAGGAGCAGTAGCTTCGGGTCGGAGGCGAGCGCGCGCGCGATCTCGAGCCGGCGCTGGAAACCGTAAGCGAGGTTGCGCGCGTAGGTGTCGGCGAACTTCTCGAGCCCGACGAAGCGCAGCAGCTCCATCGCGCGCTCGTACGCGCGCTTCTCCTCGCGCCGCTGGCTCGGCAGGTGGAGCAGGGAGTCGACGAGGTTCGCGCGCAGCCGCGCGTGCTCGCCGGTCGTCACGTTCTCGACCGCCGACATGAACGCGAAGAGCCGGATGTTCTGGAACGTCCGCGCGATCCCGAGCGCGGCGATCGTGCTGGTCGCCTTCCCGGTGACGTCGGTGCCGTCGAAGACGATCCGCCCGGACGACGGCCGGTAGATCCCCGTGACGAGGTTGAACGCCGTCGACTTCCCGGCGCCGTTTGGGCCGATCATCGCGACGATCGAGCCGGGCTCGATCGTGAACGAGAGATCGTTGACCGCGACCAGCCCGCCGAAGCGCTGCGTGACGTGGTCCAGCGTCAGCAGCGGCACGTCAGTGCACGGCCTCCGTGTAGAGTTCTTGCTCCTGCTCGGCCGCGTCGGCGTCGGTATCGGCGGCGTGCAGCTCGGCCTTGCGCTCGCGGCTCGGGATCAGCCCTTCGGGCCGGAAGAGCATCATCAGCACCAGGATCGCGCCGTAGATCAGGAACCGCGAGTTCGTGAGATCGATGTTCAGGCCGAGCCCGTGCAAGAAGTTCGTTCCCTGCGGGAGGATGAAGCGCTCCAGCGCGGACAGGATCAGGCTCCCGACGATGACGCCGGGGATGTTGCCCATCCCGCCGAGCACGAGCATCGCCAGGATGAAGACGCTCACGTTGAACCCGAACTGGTCCGGCGAGACGAGTTGCAGCTTCGAGGCATACGCGCAGCCGGCGAGACCGCTGAACGAGGCGCCCATCGCGAACGCGGCGAGCTTGGTCGTCGTCGTGTTGATCCCCATGTGCGCCGCGGCGAGCTCGTCCTCGCGGATCGCCATCCACGCGCGCCCCAGCCGGCTGTGCCGCAGGTTGCTCGCGACCCAGACCGCGAGCGCGATCAGCGCGAGGATCAGAAAATAGTACGGCAGCGGGTTGAAGCCGAACCGCAGCCCGAAGAACACCGGCTGGTCGAGCGAACCGATCCCGTTCGGCCCGCCGGTCCACTGCGTGAGGTTCAGGAACGTCTGCGGGACGATCTCGCCGAAACCGAGCGTCACGATCGCGAGATAGTCGCCACGCAGCCGCAGCGTCGGCGCGCCGAGCAAGATCCCGAACACGGCCGCGATCCCCGCCGCGACGAAGACGAGCAGCCAGAACGGCACGTGGATGCCGAACTGCGGCGAGGCCAGCATCGCGAACGCGTACGAGCCGATCGCGAAGAACGCCGCATACCCGAGATCGAGCAGCCCGGCGAAGCCGACGACGATGTTCAGCCCGAGCGCCAGCAGCACGAACGCACCCGCGTCGGCGAGGAAGTTCGTGAACGCGCCGTTCGGGTGGACGAACGGCAGCACGACCGCGACCGCGAACGCGATCACCGCGGTCCGCATCCCCGGCGAGAGGTTCAACAGCGGCCGTCGTGCGGCGCTCGGTGCCGTCGCCATCAGACTTTGTTCGGGAGCGACTCGCCGAGCAGCCCCGACGGCCGGAAGATCAGCACCAGCACGAGCACCGAGAACACGACGACGTTCGACCACTGGTCGCCGATGAACTGGGTCGTCAGCGCCTCGACGAGACCGATCACGAAGCCGCCGAGCATCGCGCCGGCGAGGTTCCCGATCCCGCCGAGGACCGCGGCGGTGAACGCCTTGAGCCCCGCGGCGAAACCGTTGAAGAACCACGTCGACCCGTAGTAGACGCCGGAGACGAAGCCCGCCGCGCCGGCGAGCGCCGAGCCGATCAGGAACGTCACCGCGATCGTCGTGTTGATGTCGATCCCCATCAGCTGCGCCGCGTCCTTGTCCTGCGCGGTCGCGCGCATCGCCTTGCCGAGCCGCGTATTCCGCACGAACGCCTGCAGCACGACCATCAGCACGATCGCGAGCAGGATCACGCTGATCTGCTTCGCCTGCACGTGGATCGCGCCGAGCGCGAACTCGGGGTTCGGGATCACCTGCGGGAAGGGCACCGGCGAAGGGCCGCGCCAGTACAGCATCACGTTCTCCAGGATGAACGACATCCCGATCGCGGTGATCAGCGGGGCGAGCTTCGGCGCATTGCGCAGCCGCCGGTATGCCAGCCGCTCGATGATCACGCCGGTCAGCCCGCACAGGATCATCGCACCGAAGATCGTGATCAGCACGACGGCGATCAGCATCGGCCCGCTCACGATCCCGGTCACGCCGAGCAGCGTGAGGATCGCGAGCGAGAAGAACGTCCCGAGCGTGTAGACGTCACCGTGCGCGAAGTTGATCAGCTCGATGATCCCGTAGACCATCGTGTAGCCGAGCGCGATCAGCGCGTAGATGCCGCCGAGCGAGAGCCCGTTGACGAGCTGCTGGAGGAAGAGATCCAAGCGGCTACGTGGTGACGGGGATCGTCGCGACGGTCACGCGCTTCCCGCTCTGCACCTTGAAGAGCGTGAGGATCGGCGCGGTCGTGTCGCCGTTCGCGTCGAAGCCGATCTTCCCGATCGGGGAGTCGAAGTTCTTCGTCGCCGCGACGTTCTTGAGCACGTCGGCGCGGGTCGGCAGCTTGCCCCCGTTGTCGTTGATCGCCTTCTCGATCGCGGCGATCTCGATCTTCGCGGCCGTGTACGCGTTCGCCGAGTACGGGCCGACGTCGCCGTTGAAGCGCGCCTTGTACGCCTGCACGAACGTCTTCGCCGAGGGCAGCTTCGCGGCGTCCGGCGCCGCGGTCGTCATGTAGGCGCCGTTCGCCGAGTCGCCGGCGAC
The DNA here is from genome assembly GCA_035488115.1 of Candidatus Limnocylindrales bacterium. GTDB lineage: Bacteria > Vulcanimicrobiota > Vulcanimicrobiia > Vulcanimicrobiales > Vulcanimicrobiaceae > Vulcanimicrobium. The sequence continues at coordinate 3,990 of DATHLN010000102.1, forward strand.
CTTCTCGAACTCGTCGTCCGAGATCCCGTCGCCGCCGAGGTACGGGATGCTGCCGAGCCCTGCGTCGGCCATCTGCTTTCGCACGAGCCCGCCGCCCGTCGAGGTCGTTCCGCCGTAGAACACGACGTCCGGCTTGAGCGACGCCGCCTTGGTGAGCAGCGCCTTGAAGTCTTGCTGGTTCGCGGTCGTGTGCTCGTGGCCGAGCACCGTCCCGCCGAGCTGCTTGAACGAGGCCTCGAAGACGTCCGCGAGCCCCTTTCCGTACGTCTCGTTGTCGTCGATGATGAACACGCGCTTGAAGCTGAGCCGCTGGGCGGCGATCTGCGCGAGCGTCGCGCCTTGCTTCGTGTCGCGCGTGCAGACGCGGAAGAACGCGTTCGCGTCGGGGTGCGCGGTGCGCAGCTTCTTCGCATCGTCCCCGATCGTCAGGCCGTCGTTCGTCGTCGACGGCGCGATCTGCACCAGCCCCGCGTCGTTGGTGAGCGGGATCTCCGACTTGGCGACGTTCGAGTTGAACGGACCGACCATCGCGAGCACCGCCGAGTCGGCGATGAACGTCTTGACGTTCTGCGCGCCTTGGGCCGGGTCGTGCTTCCCCTGGACCGCGTCGTCGAGCAGCGAGGCCTCGAGCTTGTACTTGCCGCCCGCGAAGCCGTTCTTGTTCGCCTCCTCGATCGCCAGGACGGCGCCGTTCTGGGTCGGGATACCGATCGAGGCGTCGGCGCCGCTCACCGGCAGGTCGACGCCGATCTTGATCGTCTGCGCGCTCCCGCCCGAGCTCGAGGGAGCGGAGCTCGACGAAGTGGTGCCGCCGCTCGTGGTCGTGCTCGTGGTCGAGGACGAGTCGTTCGTGCAGGCGGCCAGCATGGCGACCAGGACGGCGGCGCCCATGGCGCGCGGGATCGGGGACAAACGCATTCGGCGGCTCCTGAGCGAGCGGGCGAGTCGGGCCAGGAGTACGCCCGCGCGACGAACGCGCCCTGCGGCGCCGCATGCAGCTTTGCTCGGCAGAGAAAACGAGCCGTCAGCCGGGAGCCGTGACCGGGACCCTCGAGTCGACGACCTCGATGCGGAGATCGTCGGCCCACACGGTCCCCGCGCCCTGCAGCAGCAGCCCGGCGAAGATCTTCTGCGCGTCGCTCGGGACGTTGAGGACGGTCGCGAACGGCGTCCAATCCTGCGTCCCGCTCAGCGCGCGGCCGTTCATGTTGTCGAGCGCCTGCATCCCGCTGGGCCCGTCGACGCGCATCCAGAATGCAGCGTACCTCGCCGCCTCGCTGCGCAGCACGCCGGAGATCCGCACGCGCTTGCCGCGGTATGGCGTCGCGTCGAAGTTCTCCGCGTAGGTCCCGAACGCGTCGTCCGGCGTGCCGGGCTTCGCGCGCAGCACGATGGTGCGCCCGTCGCGGTGGCGCAGCGCCGCGTCGTGCCCGCCCTCGTACGCTTCGCCGCGCTCGACGAAGGCATCGGGAAGCGGCGATGCGTCGGCGGCGACCGGAACCGGCGCAGGCGGGTTGACCCGAGCGAGCGCGTCGGCGTGCTCCTTCGCGCGCTCGTCCGCGAGCGCGGCGCGCGTCGTCGCCGCATCGGCATGCGTCATCCGCAGCGCTTCGCGGAGCCCCGCGGCGAGCAGCTCGTCGTCGCCGGCGCGGATCCCGCGCAGCGTCGGAGCGACGCGCACGTCGGGGACGATCCCGATCCGCTGGAGCTGCGCGCCGTTCGGGTGCAGCACCGCCTGCCCCGTGAACCACAGCATGACGCCGCCGGGCAAGTAGAACCGCGTGACGTCGCCGTCCGTACCGCTGCTCGGTTCGCCGACGAACCGCGCGTTCGCCGCGGCGCGAAGGTAGAGCGCCGTGTGCTCGGACTGGCTGACCGCGCGCCCGTCGATCACGACGACGACCGGCTTCGCGTAGCGCGGCGCCTTCGGCTCGACGAGCTGGTAGAAGTCGCGCGTCTCGTCGGCGTACTGGTAGCCTTCGCTCG
>DATHLN010000103.1:0-1646 GCA_035488115.1 Candidatus Limnocylindrales bacterium
TGCCGCTCGCAGCGATGGCGCTCGCGAAGACCCGTCGCTATGCCTGCGTCGTCGCCCTCGGCGCGATCGTGCGCGGCGAGACGCCGCACTTCGACTACGTCGCGACGGAGGCCGCGTCAGGCCTGCAGCTCGCCGCGATCGAGACCGGCATCCCTGTCGCGTTCGGCGTGCTCACCGTCGACACCGTCTCGCAGGGCGAGGCACGCATCGAGCGCGCCGCGGACGCGGTTCGGGGTGCGCTCGAGATGGCAGACCTCTTCGCGCAGATCCGCGCGTCTGCGAAGCACTAGCGGAAGAGGCCGGCGATCACGTCGGCGTAGTGCTCCTCGATCACGCGGCGGCGGAGCTTCAGCGTCGGCGTGACCTCGCCGTCCGCCTGCGAGAAGTCGTGGTCGAGGATCGCAACCCGCCGCACCTGTTCGTGCCGCGGGCGGCCCTCGTTCACGCCGTCGACGACCGCCTGCACGAGCGCCTGCGCGTCACCGTCCCCGACGGCGTCGCGGTCGACAGTGATCAGCGCACCGAGATGCGCGCGCCGGTCGCCGAGCACGAGCGCCTGCGAGATCACCGGCGACCCCTTGAGCGCGTTCTCGATGTTCTGCGGCGCCACGTTCTCGCCGCTCGCCGTGACGATCAGGTCCTTCTTGCGGTCGGTGATGCGCAGGAACCCGTCCTCGAGCTCGCCGACGTCGCCGGTGCGCAGCCAGCCGTCCTCGGTGATCGTCGCGCGCGTCGCCTCGTCGTCCTTCAGGTAGCCGCGCATGACGGTCTCGCTGCGGAGGAGAATCTCCCCGTCGTCGTCGATCCGGAACTCGACGCCGGGAAGCGGAGGCCCGACGGTACCGAAGCGGAAGTGGTCGGGGAGGTTCACGGACGCTGCACTCGTCGCCTCGGAGATCCCGTAGCCCTCGAGGACGAGGATGCCGAGCGCGTGCAGATCGCGCGCGATTTGCGCGGACAGAGGCGCGCCGCCCGAGAGTGCGAGTCGCAGCCGTCCGCCGACCCGCTCGCGCACCTTCGAGTACACGAGCTTGTCCGCGAGCGCGTAGCTCGGTTTCATGTGGAGCGGTACGCGCTTTCCCGCCTGCAGCCGCTCGCTCGCGCGCGCGCCGACGCGGACGGCCCAGCGAGCGATGGCGCCGCGCGCGCCGGTCGCGCGCCGTACGTGCGCCGTCGCCGCTGCGTGCACCTTCTCCCATGCGAGCGGGACGCTAGGGAAGACCGTGGGCCGCACTGCGAGCGCCGCGTGTCCGGCGCGCAACGGGTCTGCGCAGAACGCGAGCGTGAAGCCGATCGCCGGCGCGGCGAGATGCACGACGCGGCCGAAGTTGTGCGCGAGCGGGAGGTACAGCAGCACGGTGTCGTCTTCGACGATCAGTCCGCGCAGCTCGTCGACGACGGAGACGATCGCGACGAAGTTCCGGTGTGGGATGAGGCAGCCCTTCGGCGGCCCGGTCGTCCCCGACGTGTAGATGATCGTGTAGAGGTCGTCCGGCTTGACCGCGACCGCAGCCGCTTCGAGCGCGCCCGGGCTTTCCGCGGCGTACGCGCGCCCGCGGGCGGCGAGGTCGTCGAGCTCCGCGAACGCGAGCACGTGCCGCAGGCGGCCGCGCGCCTCGGCGGGCAGCGCGTCCGGGTCTTCGGCG
>DATHLN010000104.1:0-5227 GCA_035488115.1 Candidatus Limnocylindrales bacterium
CATCGTGTTGATGGTGTCCTTGAGCTCGAGGATCTCGCCGCGCACGTCGACCGTGATCTTCTTGGAGAGATCGCCGTTGGCGACGGCCGTCGTGACGGCGGCGATGTTGCGCACCTGCGCCGTGAGGTTACTGGCCATCGAGTTGACCGAGTCGGTCAGCTCCTTCCAGGTGCCGCCGACGCCGGGGACGACGGCCTGACCGCCGAGCTTGCCGTCGGTGCCGACCTCGCGCGCGACGCGCGTCACCTCGGCGGCGAACGAGTTCAGCTGGTCGACCATCGTGTTGACGGTCGCCTTGAGCTCGAGCATCTCGCCCTTGACGTCGACGGTGATCTTCTTGGACAGATCGCCCTTGGCGACGGCGGTGGTGACGTCGGCGATGTTGCGAACCTGCGAGGTCAGGTTCGAGGCCATGAAGTTGACGTTGTCGGTGAGGTCTTTCCACGTCCCGGCGACGCCTTGGACGTAGGCCTGGCCGCCGAGCCGGCCTTCCGAGCCGACCTCGCGCGCGACGCGCGTCACTTCGGAAGCGAACGCGTTGAGCTGGTCGACCATCGTGTTGACGGTGTTCTTGAGCTCGGCCATCTCGCCGCGCACGTCGACGGTGATCTTCTTCGAGAGGTCGCCGTTCGCGACCGCGGTGGTGACGTCGGCGATGTTGCGAACTTGGTTCGTCAGGTTCGCCGCCATCGAGTTCACCGAGTCGGTGAGGTCCTTCCACGTCCCGGCGACGCCTTCGACCTGCGCCTGCCCGCCGAGACGGCCGTCGGTGCCGACCTCGCGCGCGACGCGCGTGACTTCGCCGGCGAACGCGTTGAGCTGGTCGACCATCGTGTTGATCGTGCCCTTGAGCTCGAGCACCTCGCCCTTGACGTCGACGGTGATCTTCTTCGAGAGGTCGCCGCGCGCGACGGCGGTGGTGACCTCGGCGATGTTACGGACCTGGTTCGTCAGGTTGCCGGCCATCGAGTTCACCGAGTCGGTGAGGTCCTTCCACGTGCCGGCGACGCCGCGCACGTCGGCTTGTCCGCCGAGGCGCCCTTCGGTGCCGACCTCGCGCGCGACGCGCGTGACCTCGCCGGCGAACGAGTTGAGCTGGTCGACCATCGTGTTGATCGTCGTCTTGAGCTCGAGCACCTCGCCGCGCACGGAGACGGTGATCTTCTTCGAGAGGTCGCCGTTCGCGACGGCGGTCGTGACCTCGGCGATGTTGCGGACCTGTGCCGTCAGCGACGACGCCATCGTGTTCACCGAGTCGGTGAGGTCTTTCCACGTCCCGGCGACGCCTTCGACCTGCGCCTGGCCGCCGAGGCGGCCTTCGGTGCCGACCTCGCGCGCGATGCGCGTCACCTCGCCGGCGAACGAGTTGAGCTGGTCGACCATCGTGTTGATCGTGCCTTTGAGCTCGAGGACCTCGCCCTTGACGTCGACGGTGATCTTCTTCGAGAGGTCGCCCTTCGCGACGGCAGTCGTGACCTCGGCGATGTTGCGAACCTGGTTCGTCAGGTTGCGCGCCATCGTGTTCACCGAGTCGGTGAGGTCTTTCCACGTTCCGGCGACGCCTTCGACGACGGCTTGTCCGCCGAGGCGTCCGTCGGTGCCGACCTCGCGGGCGACGCGCGTCACCTCGCCGGCGAACGCGTTGAGCTGGTCGACCATCGTGTTGATCGTGCCCTTGAGCTCGAGCACCTCGCCCTTGACGTCGACGGTGATCTTCTTCGAGAGGTCGCCCTTCGCGACGGCGGTCGTCACCTCGGCGATGTTGCGGACCTGCGAGGTCAGGTTACCGGCCATCGTGTTGACCGAGTCGGTGAGGTCTTTCCAGGTGCCGGCGACGCCGCGCACGTCGGCCTGACCGCCGAGACGCCCTTCGGAACCGACCTCGCGCGCGACGCGCGTCACCTCGGCGGCGAAGGTGTTGAGCTGGTCGACCATCGTGTTGATGGTCTCTTTCAGCTGCAGGATCTCGCCGCGCGCTTCGACGGTGATCTTCTTCGAGAGGTTGCCGTTCGCGACGGCGGTCGTCACCTCGGCGATGTTGCGGACCTGGCTGGTGAGGTTACCGGCCATCAGGTTCACCGAGTCGGTGAGGTCCTTCCAGGTGCCGGCGACGCCGCGCACGTGCGCCTGGCCGCCGAGGATCCCTTCGGAACCGACCTCGCGCGCGACGCGCGTCACCTCGCCGGCGAAGGCGTTGAGCTGGTCGACCATCGCGTTGATCGTGCGCGCGCTGCGCAGGAACTCGCCCTTGAGCGGGCGGCCGTCGACCTCGAGCGACATCTGCTGCGAGAGGTCGCCGCGCGCCACGGCGCCGAGCACGCGGCTCGTCTCAGCGATCGGGTGCGTGAGGTCGTCGATCAAGCGGTTGACCGCGATCAGCTTCTCACCGTAGCCGCCGGGCCCTTGAACGTCCGAGCGCTGGCCGAGCCGGCCCTCGATCCCGACCACGTTCGAGATGCGCTCGATCTCTTTGAGGACGCGGCCGTTCCAGCCGACGACCTCGTTGAACGCCTCCGCGATGTCGCCGTCGATGCCGTCCCAGACGGTCGGCAGCTTCACCGTAAAGTCGCCGCGCGCGACGGCGCGCAATGCGTTCAGGAGCTGGCGCTTCGCGGGATCGCCGGACGACGGCGAGGTTCCGTTCGCTGCGGTGCGCTTCGCGTTGGCCTTCGGTTTCCCGGCGACGGCGGCAGGCGGCATTCGGGATCTCCTCGGGGCGAAGAATGAATGGATGAGTGCGGAACGGCCGAACGCCGCCCGCCCTGTGCGCAGGGCCGGCGGCGCATGTCTCTTCGACGAGCAAGCTACCCGTCGGCGGCACGCACGAAACGTGCGGGCATCACCACAGTGTACGAATCCGTGTCGTGTTCCGTCACCGGTCGAGCAAGGGGGTACTCTTCCTCCTGATCGGCGGAATGCGAGCGCGGCGCGAGCGGGAAGGTACATTACCGGCCAATGACTTCCAACGACGAGACGCTCGCGGATCTCCGCCATGCGCTCGCCGCGAGCGAGGACCGCTATCGCCGTCTCGCCGAGGCGATGCCGCAGCTCGTCTGGACGCTCGACCGCCACGGCAAGCTCGACTTCGTGAACGAGCGCTGGACCGCGTACACGGGGCTCGCGCTCGACGAAAGCGCGAGCGAGCGCCGCGACGAGGTGTTCCACCCCGACGATCGCCCGAGTCTGCTGGGCCGCTGGCGCGAAGCGCAGGCCGTGCGCGAGCCGTTCGAGCTGGACTGCCGCATCCGCCGCGCCGCCGACGGCGCGTTCCGCTGGTTCCGCATCCGCACTGCGCCGGCGCTCGAGGACGACGGCGAGCTCGCGGGCTGGGTCGCGACCGCGATCGACGTCGACGACCGCATCCGCGCGCAGATGTCGCTCACGCTGTTGGCAGACGTCAGCGACGTGCTCGCGCGCGCCGTCGACGAGCAGCGCATGTTGCAGGACGTCGCGCAGCTGGCGGTGCGCACGATCGCCGACTGGTGCGCCGTCTACCTGCGCGGTGAATCGGGCGAGATCCGGATCGCCGCGCTCGCGCACGCCGATCCGCAGCGGCTCGCGCGTGCGGCCGACGTCGTGCGGCGGTATCCGGTGCGCGCGGGCGATCCGATCGCGCAGCTGGTCGAAGCCGGGCGCAGCGTCCTCGATCCGCGCATCGGCGAGAAGATGCTGCGCGCCTCGACGTACGACGAGCGGCACTTCGCGCTCGCGAAAGAGCTCGATCTCGCCAGCGCGGTCGTCGCCCCGCTGGTGATCCGCGACGAGCGCGCCGGTGCGCTGGTCCTCGTCCGCGGCAGCACGTCGCGCCCGTACGACGAAAGCGATCTGCGGGTCGGCGAGATCCTGGCGAAGCGCGTCGCGCTCACGACCGAGAACGTGCGCCAGTACCGGATGCAGCGCCGCGTCGCCGACTCGTTCCAGCGCGCCGCGCTTCCGAAGGCGCTGCCTCGCATCCCCGGGCTCGCGCTCGACGCGGTCTACACCGCCGCGTCGGACGAGCTGAGCGTCGGCGGCGACTGGTACGACGCGTTCCCGCTCCCCGACGGGCGGCTCGCGGTCACCGTCGGCGACGTCGCCGGCAAGGGTCTCGACGCCGCGGTGCTGATGGCGACGGTGCGCCAAGCGATCCGCGTCGCGGCGCTGCAAGGGCTCGCGCCGAGCGCGATCCTCGCCGCCGCCGAGGCGGCGATGCTGCTGGAGTACGGCGAACGGCTGGTGACCGCGTTCGTCGCGGTCGTCGACCCGCGCTCGTGGGCGATCGCGTACGCGTCGGCGGGGCACCCGCCGGCGCTCGTGCGCCGGCCCGACGGAACGCTGCTCGAGCTCGAGGCCGCGGGTCTTCCGCTCGGCGCGCCGATCGAGGGCGAGCGGAAGACGCGGCAGTTGCTCGGGATCCCCGCGGGCTCGCTGATCGTGCTCTACACCGACGGGCTCATCGAGTCGACGCGTGACGTCATCCAAGGCGAGTCGGTGCTGCGAGCCGCGCTCGCGCACGATGCCGTCCTCCACACGCGCTCGCCCGCGACGCTCATCCGCGACCTGGTACTACCCGGCGGCGCGCTGGACGACGTCGCGATCCTGACGCTGGCGCTCGGCCGCGAGCGCCACTGGACCTTCGACTCCGACGACGCGCTCGCCGCGCACAGCGCGCGCTCGTCGTTCGTCGCCGCCCTGGCGCGGGAGGCGAGCGACGACTCCGACCTCGGCGGCGCCGAGGTCATCTTCGGCGAGCTGACCGGGAACGTGGTCCGCTACGCGCCCGGCCCGATCGAGATCGACCTCGAGTGGAACGGCGCCGAGGCGGTCCTGCACGTCCTCGACCGCGGCGGCGGGTTCGATCTTCACTCGGCGCTCCCCGAGGACGTGATGAGCGAGCGCGGCCGCGGGCTCTACATCGTCTCGGTCCTCGGCCGCGGGCTGCGGGCCGATCGTTTGCCCGTTCGCGGGAATCATGTACGCGTGGTGTTGCCGGTGCACAGACGGTGAGCGTCCGCGAGGAGCGGCGCGTCGCGACGGCGTTGCGGCTGCTCGTCGCGGCGAGCCGCGAGCTCGCCGCCTCGTTCGAGTACGCGCAGACGCTCGCAGCGGTCGGGCGCTTGATCGTTCCCGCGTTCGCCGCGGGGTTCTCGGTCGACGTGGAGGAGGGCGGGATTCTGACGACGCTCGCGCGCGCCGGGCGGCTCGAGAGCGACTGCGAGGACTTTCCGCTCAGCGCGCGCGGGCGGCA
>DATHLN010000105.1:0-17749 GCA_035488115.1 Candidatus Limnocylindrales bacterium
CGCGATAGCCTGCGGTGGCCTGCAGCTGGCCGAGCCGCCACCAGCCTTCGCCGGTCACCTCGCTCGCATTCGGGTCCTCGCTCAGCGCGGCCACGAGCCGCTGCTGGTCGCGGAGCGCACGACCGATGTCCTGCCCTCCGCCGCCGATCAAGCGCTCCGCTCGCGTGAAGTCCTTCGCCCGGACGTACGCGTCGATCGCAGCTTGGTCGTCGCCCTCCGACTCGGCAAGCCGCCCGCGCAGATCAGCGCTCTCCGCATCATCCGGCAAACCGGCGACGATCGCGCGCGCCTCCGCCGTGTCCAGGTTATGAAGCGCCGCCGCGGCGCGTGCCCGCGGCCCGCCCAGCAGCGGACGGAACAGCCACGGATCGATCGCGTGAAGCATCCGCGGCAGCGAAGGCCGCACCGCCAGATCCCCATACGCCGCCGAGGAAGCGATCTGCACCGCTCCGAGCACGACGATGATCGCGCCCGCCGCCACGACGGCGGCCCACCGAACCATCCCGTCCCCTACCGGCACGACCCGCTCTCACCCTTCGACAAGCTCAGGTGACGGAACGCACGCCGACCCCACGAGCACGCGCGCGCCGACCCACCCTCCTGAACGACAGCGATCCGCTACTCATCGTGCCTGGCCGCGAGGGCGGTACACCGTCTCGGCGGACCCTTTTGAGGACCCCGGGCGCAGGATGCGCAGGAGGGGTCCGAAAACGGAGCGAGCCCCTGCGCAGGAAGCGCAGGGGCTCGCGTGTCCGACGAGACGGTGTACCGCCCTCGCGGCCCGCCACCATCCTAGAACCGGATCGAGAAGTTCAGATCCTCACGATTCTGGTTGAAGTTGAACGTAGGCAGCACGTTGTCTTGGTACTTCTGGTTCCGGAACAGCGCCGAGATCGAGCTGGTCGTCTTCGGGATGTTGTAGGTCAGCGTCCCCTGATACTGGGTCTTCGTCTGCGCGATGTTCTGCTGCGACGTCGTCCCGTAGGCACCGTGGAACGACTGCTGGTTGTACCCGACGCCGAGCACGAGGTCGCGCGTCAGCGGCACCGTCGCCGCCGCGTCGATCGTGTTGTGGTAGTCATCGACGTAGTTCGGATAGAACAGCGGCGGCGTCGCACCGGTCGCGAGGTACGTGTTCAGCAGCGCCGTCGAGCTCGCGTCCGGACCGCCCGTGTTCGGGTTGAACGGGACGTAGGCGTACGCGGTGCGGTCGTTGCGCACGAGGTGCTCGAACGAGTCGCTCACGTTGACGGCGACCTTCTGGCCGAAGACCGGGACCGAGAACTGCAATCCGCCCTCGATCTTGTCGAACTTCAGCTTCGTCCCCGACGCGAAGCCCGGCCCGTACGTGATCTGACCGAACCCGTTCGGGACCATCTCGGCGAGATGCTGGCCGAGGATGCGGCCCTGGAAGGGCATGTCGCCGACGTGGAACGGCACGGTCACGTTCCCCGTCCAGCCCTGCGAGTTCGGCGCGAACGCGCTGAAGTACTGAGGTCCGCTCGCTACGAACGGGTTGAAGACCGGATAGATGTACGTGAGCGCCGCGTTGCGGCTCGTGCACGCGGCGCCGGCGCACACGGGCGCGGTCGCCCGGTCGAACGTCTGGTTGATCCCCAGGTTGTTCGCGAAGCCGTAGAACTGCGGGAAGAAGTTCCCGCGCCAGAACTGGAACGTCGAGGGCGACGGGCCGAAGTACCGCAGCGGTCCGCCGCTGAGGAAGTTCGGGCCGACGGCCTGGTACTGGATCGTCGCCGTCGCCTGGTAGACTTTCAGCCGCAGGCCGATCACCGCCGCGCTGTCCGTCACCGCCGGCGTGTTGTAGAAGTCCGGCGTGTACTTGCTGTACGCGCCCTCGCCGAAGAGCACCGGGTGCGCGGTGCGGTCGCCGGGCAGGTTGATGAACGCCAGCGGCACCTGCGCGTCGATCCCGAACACCGTGTCGCTGACCACGCCGAAACCGTTCCCGGCGGCGTTCCCGTTCGGCGCCGACTGGAAGAAGTTCGTTCCCTGCGAGTTCGACACGTCGGCGAAGTCGAAGATCCGGCTGACCGAAAGGCCGAGCTCGGCACCGGGCAGCCCCTTGAACTTCTGGTTGATCCGCGCGTTGAAGTGATAGCGCTGGTACTGGTCGTTGTTGTTGTAGGTGAGGCCGACGTACGTGATCGAGACGGTCGTCCCGGCCGGCAGCGGGCTCAGGAAGACGACCTGGTTCGTCGCGTCGATGAAGTAGTAGCCGCCGCCCGGCGCCGCCGCGCTGATCCCCAGACAGTCGCCGCCGCCGACGCGCTGGCCGTTGCTCTGGCACGCCACGCCGTTGATCGCCGAGACGTAGACCGTGCCGGCCACCGCCTTGCGGGTCAGGTAGACCGAGGTGATCGGCGAGCCGTTCGCGACGAACGTGTCGGTGCGCTGCGCGCCGCCCGAGCCGCCCGGCGCGCCGGGCTGGAAGTAGCTCGTCTGCGGCCGCGTCACGATGAAGAAGTAGTTGTTGTTCGCGAACTCGCCGCTCGGATCGGCGACGTTCGTGAGCGTGTTGATCAACGACTGGTCGATGCGCGTCCACGAGAGCTGGAACTCGGTGAGCCCGCTCAGGATCCCGCCGATCTCGAAGCCCTTCTCGTACGGCTGCACCGGGTTCTCGTAGCCGGGGCCCTGCTGCGTGGCGTCGGGCGCGCGGTACGCGAGGCCGAGCCGCGAGGACTTCAGGTTGTCGAGCTGCCCGTCGCGGAAGTAGACGTTGGTGAACGCGCCGACCCGGGCGAGGTTCACCACCACGTCGGGCTGGATCGAGTACTTCGCGTTCGGCGTGAACTCGCCGCCGTACTCGTAGTTGATGATGTGGACGGGGAGCGAGACGGTCAGGTTCTCGTTGATCGTGTACGTGAAGTTGATCTTGTCGTCGAACCGGATCAGGTTGCCGGCACCGGCCTGCTCGAGCGGGCTGTTGTTCGCCGGCGAGGTCAGGAAGACGTTGACGAAGGGATCGATCGCGGCGTGCGCGATCGTCTGCGGGACGCCGTAGCGCTGGCGGAACGAGTTGTTGTCGAGGATCGCGCCGTGCAGCTGGATCGACTGCGCGAACTTCGTGCGCTTGTCGAGCGCATCCAGCGCGTCTTCGAGGTTCGTCACGCGGACGCCGAGCGCGTCCAGCTCGTCCTTGAGCGCGTCGATGAGCTTCTGCAGCTTGTCGAGGTCGGCTTTGGAGGCGTATCCCGCGCCGTTCGCCTGGAGCTTCGCGATGACGCGCGCGACCAGCACGGCCATCTCGTAGCGCGTCAGCGGGCGATCGCCCTTGAACTTACCGTCGGGATACCCCTCGACCAGTCCGTCGGCCGCGAGCGACTGGATCGCCTGATACGCCCAGTGGTTCGCCGGCACGTCCGAGAACGGCGTGGCCGAGGCGCCCTGACCCAACGCCAACAGCGAGCCGATACTCAAGCCCGCCGCGAGGACGAGGGTAGCGAGACGCTTCATCGTGTCCTCCGAGAAAGTGTTGACCTGCCATTCCGTGCAGACCGCCTCTCGCCTTGAGACCGCCGATCGGGTGTCTGAGTTTCCCCTGATCGGACCGGCGCCAAGAACCCGTCGCGGATCAACCGTGGCGGGCACAACGAGGACGCGCTCGGTACGGAACGCATGCCGAAGTCGCTATACCGAAGCGAGCGTGAGGACTCCTCCCTCGATTAAGAAGCCTTGAGGTACCGTTCCGCGATCAGCAGGGCCGCGTAGTCGTCGATCGGGCGCGCCGGCATCAGCATCCCGCGCGGGACCAGCCGGCGCCACCCCCGCGGCGGATGGTCGGCGAAGTACCGCGCCCGGGCCTGGAGCGTCGTCTCGTGCTCGTCGACCAGCTCGGCCCGCAGCCCCAGCGCCCGGACGATCTCGACGACCGCGGCGGAGTTCGTCCCGCGGCCGATCGCGGCGACCGCGACCGGCGTCGCCGCGGTCAGCTCGTGGAGCCGCTCGCGGAGCGCCTCGAGCGGGGCGATCCCGAGCGTGAGCGGCGGCGCGCCGACCCCGGTGACCAGCGCGTAGCCGCACTTCCGCGTCCCCGGGTCGAGCCCGAGCACCGTCACCGCGGCACCAGCGAGAAGGTCAGCAGCACACCGCCGGAATGCGGGTAGAGGTCCGCCCCGGCCTTCGCGACGATCCGGTACTTCCCGCGCAGCCGCGTCAGCTCGGTCAGCACGTCGTTCGGGTTGTTCGCCGGCTGCGGGTTCGCGGCGAACACCGAGGGCATCCCACGGTGGCGGGCCTCGATGCTCGCCGCCGCGATCAGCTGCTGGAGCTGCAGAAAGTTGACGTTCTGGCCGCCCTGCACGTCGAGCGAGGCCAGCACGTCGCCCGCCGCGATGACGCGCGTGTCGGGATACGGCTGGAGCCGGAACGAGATGACGTCGCCCTGGAACAGGTTCTGCGCGACCAGCGGCAGGAACAGCACCGGCTCGTCGCCCGGGAGCGTGGCGCGCACGTTCTTGAGCTCCTGCCGCAGCGCGGCCTGGATCTCGGGCTCGCTGGACTTGTGGCGGTACGGCTTGAGATCGTAGGGCGCGCGCGCGAACTGCTCGTTCGCCGCCCGGACGGTCTGGTCGAAGAACGCCGACAGTTGCGCCATCACGACCGCGTCGGTTTGCGAGGGCCGCGTGGTGAGCCCGATGTTCGCGATCGGGTAGCCGATCGGGAGCGAGAACGCGCCCTTGCGCGTGGTGTCGATGTCGTGCTGCATCGCGAGCGCCTGCGCTTGCAGGTCGTTGATCCGCGCGTTGATCTGGCCGAGCCGGAAGAACGCGGTGCGGACCTGCTGCGAGGCGATCAGCGCCACCATCGTCACCGAGAGCGCGATCAGCATCCCGGTCGCGACCGCGACGACCGTCGACGTGTACTTCGGGCGCAGCCCGAACATCGTGAGGCGCTTGCGGCCGACGTTGTGGCCGACGCGGTCGCCGATGTACGCGATCCCGCCCGCGACGAGCGAGATCAGCAGCACCCACGCGATCCCGGCCAGCACGCGCTACGCTCGCGACGCCCGGCGCAGCAGCGCCAGACCGATGACGGTGAAGAGCACGTTCGGCGCCCACGCGAACGGCCCGGCGAGCCAGGTCGCCGCGCTCCCGACCGACAGGCAGATGGTGGAGATCACGTAGTACAGGAAGATGATTACGACGGCGAGCCCGAACCCGAGCCCCGTCCCGCCGCCCCGCACCGGGCGCAGGCCGAACGGGACCGCGATCAGCGTGAACACGAACGCCGCGAACGGGCGCGCGAGCTTCGCCGCGTAGGTCGCGGTGAAGAGCCGCTGCTGATCGGCGCCGAGGGTGTGGGTGTCGAGGCGCTCCTTGATCTCGGCGCGCGAGAGGTCTTCCGGGTTGGTGATCTCGATCTTCTGCTTCGCGATCTGGTTCGGCCGCTCGCCGATGTCGACCGTCATATGCGCCTGCCGCGAACTCGTCACCGAGCCGTCGGGCGCAAAGTCGTACGTGATCGAGTCGCCGAACGACCACGTCGGCTCGACATACCGCGCGCGGTCCGCGACGATCAGATCGCGCGGCTTCTGCGCGGCGTCGTAGCGGATCACCGTGACGCCGATCAGCGTCTGCGTCGGAACGTCGAGGCCGTTCGCGATCGTCACCTGCTTGCCGCCGCCGGGCAGCGACGTGACGGCCTGCAGGTTCGACGACGCGGGCGAGACGTGCTCGATCGCCTGCTGCCGGATGTACGCCGCCTTGTCGTTGGCGAACGGGACGAACTGCTCTTGGACCGCGAGCGCGAGCAGCGAGATCAGCACGCCGACGATCAGCAGCGGCGTGACGATGCGCAGCAGCGAGATCCCGCCGGCCTTCATCGCGGTGATCTCGCTCTCGGACGAGAGGCGCTGCATCGCGAGCAGCGTGCCGAGCAGCATCGCCATCGGGATGACGAGCAGCAGATAGTACGGCATGTCCCACAGGAAGTACTCGATCGCCGCCCACAGCGGCGCGTGCTGCTCCGAGACGAGCCGGCCGATCGCGAGGATCTGCGTCGCGACGAAGATCAGCGTGAACGCCGACAGACCGAACAGGAACGGCCCGGTCAGCTCGCTGACGAGATACCGGTCGAGGATCGTCGGCGGCCAGTACGGCGCACGCTGCGCCGTATGCCCGAGCGACGCGGTTCGGGTCACAGGCGGAAGCTCTCGCCCAGGTAGAACTTGCGCGCGACCGGCGAGTCGAGCACGTCCTGAGCGGTTCCACTCACCTCGATCTTGCCTTCGTTCAGGATGTACGCGCGGTCGACGATCGCGAGCGTCTCGCGGACCTGGTGGTCGGTGATCAGCACGCCGAGCCCGCGGTCGCGCAGCTGGCGGATCATCGCCTGGATGTCGGCGACCGCGATCGGGTCGATCCCGGTGAACGGCTCGTCGAACAGCAGGAACGCCGGCTCGGTCGCGATCGCGCGCGCGATCTCGACGCGCCGCCGTTCGCCGCCGGAGAGCGAGTCGCCGCGCGCGTCGACGAAGTGCACGAGCCCGAACTCGGCGAGCAGCTCGGGGAGGCGGCGCTCGCGCTCGGCGTACGGGACGCCGTTCATCTCCCAGATCAGGCGCAAGTTGTCGCCGACGGAGAGCTTGCGGAAGATCGAGTTCTCCTGCGCGAGGTAGCCGATCCCGGCGCGGGCGCGCTCGTGCATCGGCGCGCCGGTGATCTCGCGCGCCTTGCCGTCGCGCTCGAGCACGACCGTCCCGCCGTCGGGGCGGATCAGCCCGACGACCATGTAGAACGTCGTCGTCTTTCCGGCGCCGTTGGGGCCGAGCAGCCCGACGACCTCGCCGCGGTGCACCTCGGCGCTCACGCCCTTCACCACGGTGCGGCGGCCGTAGCGCTTGATCAGATCCCGCATCAGGATGCGGTCCTGCGCCTGACCGTTCATCGCGCCGCGCTCCCCGTCACGCTGACGTTCTCGAGCTTGGTGTCGCCGTCGAGGTGCTGCCCGTCGAGGTGGAAGCCGTCGGGCGCGGTGAGGCTGACGTGCCCCTCGCCGTGGAACCGCTCGGCCGCGCCGTTGTACGTCAGGGTGTCGCAGGTCAGCGTGCTGCCGCTGCTGGTGTGGGCGTGCACGCCTCCGGTCATCACGACGGTCTTGTTCCGCTCGGTGACGTGGGCCTTCGGCGCGTCGGCGATGGTCGTCTTCCCGTTCTTGTCCAGAAAGGTGATGTGCGGCTGGTCGAACACGCCGGTCGCCTGGTTCGTCCCGAAGCGCTCGCCGACGCTGGAGAGCGCGCGGATCGTGTAGACCTTGCGGCCGCGGATCGTTTCCACGATCGTCACGTACTGCCCGTTCTCGCCGCGCGTTTCGACTCGGATCGGGACCTGCGTCGCCGTCGCGCCGGGCGAGGGCCGGACGGCGGCGGACGGCGGCGGCGAGGCGGTCCCGCCGGACGCGCCGGGCCGGGCGCATCCGGCGGCGAGGAGCGCCGCGAGAACGGCCGGCCTAACGAAGCGCATCGGTCCGTACTACGGCGAGCCCGAGCATCACGACCTGGAGACCCAGCGGAAAGACGAGGCTCACCGTGTTGATCGCCCCGTCGACCATCATCGCGACGAACGCCGCCGCGAGCGAGATCCCGAGCGCGCGCTGGAGCGGCGGGGCGCGGCGCGCCTCACCGAGCAGCGCGCGCAAGAGGATCGCGAACGAGAGAACCAGCGTCACGAGCGCGACGATACCCCCGTCGGCTGCGAAGGCGATTGGAAGGCTGTGGGGGTCGAATGCGACCGCCGTCCGGGAGCCCGGCGCGTCCGGCGGGCGCATCACCTCGTAGGTCTTCGGGAACGCCAGCGGGCCGACGCCGAGCAGCGGGAAGTGCTCGAAGGTGGTCAGCCCGGCGCGCCAGGCGACGGTCCGCGCCTCGGTGTCGCGCGGGTTGTGGTGTTGGGCGCCGGCGAGCGCGTTCAGCCCGATCCCGGCCAGCGCCACCACGAGCGCGGCGGCCAGCAGGCCGCGCGCTCGCGCGGCGAGCGCATAGACCGCGACCCCGCAGACCGCCGAGAGCAGCCCCCAGCGCGAGAACGTCGCGGCGAGGGTGACCGCGAGAACGAGCGCGGTGACGGCGGCGAGCCGGTCGCGCCCGCGGGTGCCGAGCGCCAGCGGGACGGCGACGCCCAGCCCCACCAGGGCGTAGGCGGCCAGCTCGTTCGGGTTCAGGAAGGTTCCGACGGCGCGGCCGTTGTCGAAGGCGAAGATCGCCGCGGGCCGGTGCGAGACCAGCATCGCGAGCGCCAGAACGCACGCGAGCAGCGCCGACCACAACAAGACCCGGACGCAGAGCCGGACCGTGACGGCGTCGGCCGCGCGCACGATGAGGAGTCCGGAGGCACCGATCCCGGTGACCAGGACGCCGAGCCCGATCCCCAGCGGCGGGTCGAAACCGGGGATCGCGGCGAGGATCGTCGCCAGCCCCGGCGCGAGGAACGCGAAGGTGAGCGCGTCGCGCCGCACGACCCGGGCGGCCGCGGGCACGACGGTCGCGAGCGCCGCCAAGGCGACGATCCCGATCGCGGCGGCGACGGGTCGGGGGACGAGCGCCGGCGTCCCCGGGCCGGCGGTCAGACCGCCGAGCGTGCCGTAGAGCGGGAGGATCGCGTAGAGCACGACCAGCGCGGCGACGGTCGGCGCGTTCAGGGGCGCGCGGGCGTGTGCACCGGCCGGCGCGGTCGGGCTCGCGGCGCTCACGCCGCCCTCGCGAGCTCGGCGACGGCCTGGGCGATCGCGCGGGCGCCGCCGGGCCCGCCCATCCGGTCGCGGCCGATCGCGCCCATCCGGGCGCGGCGGACGTCGTCGGCGAGCAGCGCGGCGATCGCGTCCGCCGCCCGCGCCGGGTCGCCCGGGACGATGAGGAGCGCCTCGCCGAGGAGGCCCATCTGGCGCTTGCGGTACCAGGCGTCGCGCGGCGCGTCGTCGAGCTCGAGCGCGACGACCGGGAGGCCTTCCGCGGCGGCCGCTTCGTTCGCGGTCCCGCTCTGCCCGATCGCGAGCGTCGCGCCGTGGAGCAGCGCGCCGAGCGGACCGGTCCACGGGCGCAGCCCGCCGCGCTCGAGCGCCGGCGCGAACCGGTCCACCGCGAGATTCGGCGCGACCGAGAGCACCGCGTCCGGCTGCGCGCCGCGCGCGCGCAGCGCGGCGACGGCGTCCGCGATCCGCAGCGCGTCGTCGTACGCGCGCTCGCGCGAGCCGGGGAGCAGCGCGAGCCGCAGCGGCGCGCGCCACTCGACGCGCGCGCCGGTCGCGAGCAGATCGACGATCACGTTCCCGGGCGCCTCGGCGCGGACGCCGTGCGCGCGCAGATCGGCGGCGGTCGCCGCGTCGCGCACGAAGATCCGCCGAGCGCCGCGCAGGATGCGCCGCTCGCCGGCGCCGTAGCGCGCGACGTACACGCTCTTCGCGGTCCCGACGAACGCCAGCGCCGCGCGCGGGATGCGCGCGAGCGCGCACGCGTACGCGTCGCCGACCGCGACGACCGCGTCGTACCGGCGCTCGCGCCGCGCGGCGCGCAAGAACCCGATCTGCCGTGCGAACAAGCCGGCGAATCCGGCTCCGAGATCGCGCACGAACGCGCGCACGTTCCCCATCGCGACCAGACCGCCCGACGGCATCGCCCGCTGCGGCCCGACGTCGGGAAACTCCTCACCGCCGAGCCCTTCGCCGACCAGCGCGAAATGCTCGGTGACGACGTTCGCGATCGCGCGCGTCTCCTGCGCGATCCGCGCCGCGATCGCCGCCTCCCCGTGCCCGTTCGTCACGAAGAGCACGCGCTTCACGTCAGCGCCTCCAACGAGAAGTCCGCGATGCGCGCGCGGCCGCTCGCGTCTTTCGCGAGCTCGGTGCGCGACGCGTATTTCGCGTACGGGCCGGCATGGACGATCGGAACGCTGTTGACGATCTCGGGCTGGTGCAGCGTGTCGTGGCTGTGGCCGCCGAGGATCAGCTCGAGCCGCGGCACGCGCTCCGCGAGCAGCCGGTCGTGGCGCAAACCGAGGTGCGAGAGCGCGATCAGCGTCGTGCCGGGCGGCGTCGTCTCCGCCATGTGCTGCGCGACGCCGATCGGGTCGAGGAACCGCCACCCGAAGAGCCGCTCCCACGGCGATCCGCTCGGGTACTGCACGACCAGCAGCCCGAAGAACCGCAGCCGCCACGGCTCGCCGCTCGTTTGATCGACGCGGTCGAGGACGACGTCGCTGGTGAACGGGAGCGCGCGGCCGCGCGTGTCGACCAGGTTCGCGCAGGTGAACGGGTGCTTCATCTTCGCCGCGCGCGCGCGCACCGCGCCGAAGAGGTAGTGGAACTCGCGGTTCCCCATCGCCTGCACGTCGACGCGCGCCGCGTCGAGCTCCGCGACGATCGGCTCGTCGCGGTGATAGACGGTCTGCGAGCCGCGCAGCGAGTCGCCGCAGTCGGCATACACGCCGGGCTTCGCGGCACGCAGCGCGTTCATCGGCGCAGCGAGATGCCGCCGGTCGTGCACGTCGCTCGTATGGTAGATGCGCACGTTTTAAAGGCGCTCCGCCCCG
This sequence comes from Candidatus Limnocylindrales bacterium, assembly GCA_035488115.1. Classification (GTDB taxonomy): domain Bacteria; phylum Vulcanimicrobiota; class Vulcanimicrobiia; order Vulcanimicrobiales; family Vulcanimicrobiaceae; genus Vulcanimicrobium. The sequence continues at coordinate 10,545 of DATHLN010000105.1, forward strand.
GGCTCCGCGCCCAGGCTTTCTGCGGCGGCGGCGAGCACCCAGTCGGCGTTGCGCTGGAGCGAATCCGGCGGGCCGAGCGCGGCGCGCACGCGCGCGTAGCCGTCGAGCTGGCGCGCCGGATTCGCGAGCAGGTCGAGCGCGCCTTCGGCGAGCGCGGCCGGCGTCGCCGCTTCCTGCAGCAGCTCGGGCACCAGCGGCTCGCTCAGCACGAGGTTCGGCAGCGTCGCGTACGGCGGGAGCGCGATGCGGCGCGCGATCTTCGCTTGCGCCTCGGAGAGCACGTACAGCGCGAGCGCCGGCGTCTCGATCAGCGCCGCCTCGAGCACCGCCGTCCCCGACGCGATCAGCGCCGCGTCGGCATCGCGCAGCGCCGCGCGCGCGTCCCGTGCGACGCGCGCCGGGAGCGGCGAGCGAAACGAGAGCAAGTGCTCCACGTGCCGCTGCACGTCGTCGTCGGCGGCGACGATCACCGCCTGCACGTTCGGGCGCGTCTCGCGCACGCGCGCCAGCGCGTCGAGCAGCCGCGGCGTGTGGCGCTCGATCTCGCCGGCACGGCTCCCGGGGAGCAGCGCGAGAAGGCCGCCGTCCGCGGGCGGAGCGGGGCGCGGCGCGCGCGGCGCGATCGTCGAGACCAGCGGATGTCCTTCGTAGCCGATCGGCAGCCCGAGCGATCGGTAGAACTCGGCCTGGTGCCGGAAGATCGTGAGCGCGTCACAGGTGCGCGCGACGAGCCGCGCGCGCTTGACGCTGTCGAGCCACGCCGACGGCGGCGCGTAGTACACGATCGGCTTCGCGAACCCCAGCGTGCGCAGGATGCGCGCCAGCCGCAGGTTGAACGCGCCGAAGTCGACCAGCACGACGAGATCGGGCGCGCTGCGCCGCAGCCCGAGCGCGACGCGCAACCCCGCGGTCAGCGTGCGCGGCAGCCGCTTCACCGCCTCGAAGACGCCGAGCGACGCCCAGCCGCGGTTGCGCTGCACGATGCGCACGCCTTCGCGCTCCAACCGCACGTCGCCGATCGCTTCGGCCTCCACCGGCGCGCGCGCGCGCATCGCGGCGAGCAGATCGGCCGCGAGCAGCTCGCCCGACGGCTCGCCGGTCGAAAAGAACACGCGCAGCGGCGCGGCGGCCAAGCTACTTCAGGATCCCGCGCTCGGAGGGCGTCTGCAGAAATTCCACGAGCGCGCGTCCTTCGGCGGTCTGCACGGTGTCGCGCAGCGCCGCGACCGCGCGCGAGACGTTGTTCTCCGAGTGGTAGATCGTCTTGTACGCATCCTTCAGCTCGGCGATCGACTCGCGCGGGAAACCGGCGCGGCGCAAGCCGACGAGGTTCGGGCCGAGGACCGCCGGCGGGTTGCCGTCGGCGAGCATGAACGGCGGGAGATCCTTCGGCAGCTTCGCGTAGCCGCCGACGAACGCGTAGCGCCCGATCCGCACGAACTGGTGCACGCCGGCCATCGCGCCGATGCTCGCGTGGTCGTCGACGACGACGTGTCCCGCGAGCTGCGCGAGGTTCGACATCGTGACGTTGTTCCCGACGCGGCAGTTGTGCGCGACGTGCCCGTACGCGAGCAGCAGGCAGTCGTCGCCGATCGAGGTGAGCCCGCCGGCGTCGGCGCTCCCGCGGTGGATCGAGACGTACTCGCGGATCACGCAGCGCGCGCCGATCGTCGTGTAGGCGACCTCGCCTTCCTCGGCTTTGCGGTCCTGCGAGGGCGCGCCGACCGTGGCGAACGGATGGATCACGGTGTCCTCGCCGATCGTCGTGCGCCCGGTGACGACGACGTGCGCGAGCAGCGAGGCGCGCGCGCCGATCGCCGCGTGCTCGCCGACGACGCAGTACGGGCCGATGTCGGCGGTCTTGTGCACGTTCGCGCTCGGGTGGACGAGCGCGCTGTGGTGGATCACAGGTGCAGGACTCGCGAGTCGTGCGCGAACGCCGACGGATCGACCGAGATCGAGAACGTCAGCTCGGCGCTCACCACCTTCTTGCCGTCGACCGTCGCCTCGACGCCGACCCAGCCGATGTTCAGCTTGTGGCGCAGCACGTGCGCCTCCATGTCGAGCCGGTCGCCCGGGACGACGGGGCGCTTGAACTTCGCCTTGTCGATCCCGGCGAGATACGGCACCTTGCGCGCCATGTCGCCCGGCTGCAAGATCGCGCAGCCGCCGAGCTGCGCGAGCGCCTCGATCATGTAGACGCCCGGGAAGAGCGGGTTCCCCGGAAAGTGGCCGTTGAACATCGGCTCGTTCGCGGTCACGTTCTTGTAGCCGCGCGCGCGCACCATCGGCTCGAGCTCGGTGATGCGGTCGATCAGCAGCAGCGGGTAGCGGTGCGGCAAGATCCTCATGATCTCGCGCACGTCGAGGATCGGCAACGGCGTGGTTCCCTCTACGTTAGGAGGTCGCGGAGACGGCGGACGATTCGCCGGGCGGGCTCAGCTCGCGCACCGCGGTGCAGTGCAGCTTGTGCCCGCTCTTGATCGCGATCACCTCGCACTGCGGGTACGCGCCGAGCAGCGCGAAGTCGCCGACCAGGTCGAGGACCTTGTGGCGCGCCGGCTCGTCCGGCGAGCGCAGCGGCGCCAGCGGGCCGTCGGGCCCGAACACGACCGCGTTCTCCAGCGTCCCGCCCTTCGCCAGGCCGCGCCGGATCAGATCGTCGATCTCGTCCTGGAAGCCGAAGGTCCGGTTCGGCGCGATCTCGGCGCGGTACGCCTCCGTAGTGATCGCGGCGTCGACGTACTGCACGCCGACCGGCGCCCGGTAGTCGACGATCATGCGGACCCGGAACGCCGGGGCCGGCGCGACGATCAGCAGCTTGTCGCCGTCGTGGAAGACGCGCGTCTCGGTCGGGATCCAGCGCACCCGCGCCTCGTGCAGCGTGGTCAGCCCGGCCGCGGTGATCCGGTCGGCGAAGACCTTCGCGCTGCCGTCCTCGACCGGGATCTCGGGGCCCTCGACCTCGATGAGCGCGTTGTCGACGCCGCAGCCGAGCAGCGCCGAGAGCAGGTGCTCGACGGTCGAGACCGTGCGCCCGTCCTTCCCGACGACGGTCGCGCGGACGGTGTCCACGACGTACTCGGCGCGCGCGGGGAAATCGACCGCACCGCTCGGGCCGTTCAGCCGGAAGCGGAGGCCGTGGCCGGCCGGGGCGGGGAGGACGCGGACGCTCGCGGGCTGCCCGGTGTGGAGGCCGGCGCCCTCGAACGCGATCGCGTCGCGCAACGTCGTCTGGTACTGCACGGGATGCTAGCTTGGGCCGCGCTTTTCAAGGGCGTCGACCCGAGCGAACAGCTTCGGCAGCTTCCGGAGGTACGCCTGGAGCCGGACGTGGTCGCGGTGGTTCTGGGCCGGCTGGCCGGTCACGAACGCGCCGTCGGGGACGTCGCTCCAGATGTGCGAGGCGCCGCCGATCGTGACGCGGCTGCCGATCGTGATGTGGCCCGCGAAGAGCGCCGAGCCCGCGATCCGGTTGTAGTCGCCGATCGTCGTCGTCCCGGCCATCCCCGCGAACGCGGCGATCGCGTTGTGCTTCCCGATCCGCGCGTTGTGGCCGATCTGGCAGAGGTTGTCGATCTTCGTCCCCTCGCCGATCGAGGTGACGCCGGTCTGCGCCCGGTCGACGCAGGTGTTCGCGCCGATCTCGACGTCGTCGGCGAGCGCGACGATCCCGACCTGCGGGATCTTCACCAGGCGGCCGTCGAGGAACGCCCAGCCGAAGCCGTCGCTGCCGATCACGGCACCCGCCTGCAGGACGACCCGGTCGCCGGCCGTGCAGCGGTCGGCGAGGTAGGCGCGCGGGTGGAACAGGCAGTCTTCGCCCACGACCGCGTCGGCGCCGATCGTGACGCCCGGCTGCAGGACGGTCCGCGCGCCGATCCGCGCGCGCGGGCCGATCGCGACTAGCGGCCCGACCCACACGTCGGCGCCGAGCTGCGCGGTCGGGTGGACCGCCGCGGCCGGGTGGACGAACGGGCCCTGCGGCCGCGGCGACTCGAGCGACTTCAGCAGCGCGGCGAGCGCGACGCGCGTGGACGCGACGGCGAGCAGCGGCTTCGAATACGTCTCGCCGTCGGCGAGCAGCGCCGCGTCGGTGAGCACGGCGCCCGCGCGCGAGTCCAGCGCGCCGCGCAGATAGCGCTCGTCGACCGCGAACGTCAGCGCGCCGGCGTCGGCCTCGTCGACCGCCGCGATCCGCTCGACGGCGAACGACGCATCCCCGACGACGCGTCCGCCGGTACGCTCCGCCAATTCGGCGAGCGTACCAATCATGGGGATGGGCTCGGCTTCTCGGTGATCTCGAGGATCTTCTCGACGTCCGGCGTGATGTCGACGCCGCCGTAGCCGACGTACTGGCGGGTGAAGACGTAGGTCAGGTGCTTGTCGGCGGCGACCTGTTTCGCCGCGTTGCTGACGTCGTTCGTCAGCTCGGTCTGCGCCTGGTTGAAGCGCGCCTGGAGCTGCGCGCGCGCGCGGTCCTTGTCGCGCGCCGGGCGGTTCGAGCGCTCGATGGTTTGCGCGTCGTTCGCGAGCTGGTTCTGGTAGTTCTGGAACTTCGGCCAGTTCTGCGCGATGCGCTGCACGTCGACGAGCCCGATGTTCGAGTCGGAGCCGCCGCGCGAGCAGGCGCAGAGCGCCGCGAGCAAAGCGATAGAGAAAACGGCGCGCATTGCGCGGCTGATCATCATTCGTGCAGGCTTTCGATGTCTTTGAGGGCATCCGGCGTGAGATCGACTCCGCCGGCGGGGGGCGAGGCGACGACGTTGGTGAGGACGACGCTGATCCCGCGCTGCTGCGCGATCAGCTTCACCTCGCGGTCGATCTGCGCGACCATCTGGTCGTACAGGTCGTCGTGCTTCTTGCGCAGCGCCGCGATCTGCGCGGCTGCGCCGGCCTGCGAGCCGGCGTCGATCCCGTGCAGCTCGTTGTAGCGCCGCGAGAGATCGTCGCGCGTCTTCTTGAACTGCGCGATCGTCGTCTTCGCGTCGTTCTGGAAGCGCTTCTGGTAGTCGTTGTGGAGCTGCTCGATCCGCGCGCGCAGCGCGGGCGGCAGGTTGGCGTCGATCTGCTGCTGCGGGCGGCCGTTGACGATCTGCGTCCGCACGACCGGCGCCGGCGCCGGGACCGAGCGGATCTGCTGCGTGAGCGACTGGCGCCGCTGCGAGAGCGAGCCGATCGAGCGGCTCTGGATCGAGGCGACCTGGGCGTTGAGGTCGTGCTGCACCTGCTCGTGCAGCTGCGCGTTGAGCGTGAGCAGCGTCTGCTGGTCGCGGTTGCGCTGCGCGGCGAGCGCGTCGGCCTCCTTGCGGTCGAGCGCGCTGAGCTGCTTCTGCGTCTCCTCGCGAACCGCGTCGTCGAGCGCGAGCGACGACAGCTTCGTGCGCAGCGCCAGCCGCTGCGCGGCGTCGTCGCTGGCGAGCTTGAGCGAGAGCGCCGACTCCTTCGCCTGCAGCTCGTCGACCTTCGCGCGGTAGGTGCGGTCGGCGCGATCGGTCAGCGCCTTCTGCGCGGCGGCGATCTGCGCCTGATCCTGCCTCTGCAGCGTTTTTCTGTAGGCGTCGAGATCGCGCTGCGCCTGCGCCGCGACGCCGCTCTGCTGCTGCGCCGCGGTCGCGTTCACGTTCCCGGCGATCTGCGCCGCGCTCGGGCCGGTCCGCCCCGCGCCGGCCATCGCCGCGGCGATCGCGGCGCTCTCTTCCTGCTGGTACTGGCGCTGCTTCTCGTTGAGCAGCTTGTTCGTGCGGTCGGCGGCGTCGCGCAGCTCGCGCTGCAGCTCCGCCTCGCGCTGCGCGAGCTGCGGGTCGGTCTTCGCAACCTGCGGCGCGGTCGAGCTCAGGTCGAACGCCTCGATGCTGCGCTCGTAGCGCGCGAGCTGGTCGTAGAGCGGGTGCTTCTGGACCAGCTCGTCCATCCGCACGTAGCCGACCGCGCCGCTCCCGGACGCGGCCGGTCCCGGCGACCCTTGCCCGTGCGCGCAGCCCGCGGTGGCGAGCAGTGCGAGCGCGATCGCCGCGGCACGCATTATTTCAGCTTGTCGACGACGTCTTTGGTGATGTCGGTACCGCCGAAGACGATGTTGCCCTTGTCGACCACGAGGATCAGCCCTTTGCTCTTCGCGACGTCCGACATCGCGTTGCGCGTCTGGTCGACGACCGGCTTGAGCGTCGCGTTCTGCTTGTCGTCGAGCGTCTTGCGGTAGTCCTTGAGCACGGCGTCCCGATCGGCCGCGCTCTTGGCGTTCTTCAGCTTGTCCTGGAAGATCTTGTCCTGATCGTTCTTGAACTTCCCGAACTCTTCGGCCGCGGCTTTGACGCGCGGCGTCTGGTCGATCGCGGACTGGTCGACGTAGCCGACCTTCGAGGGCGGCGGCGTCGACGACGGCGGAACCGGATCGCCGATCCCGGTCAGGAGCTGACGGACGCTCGGCGTGATGTCCTGGCCGCCGAAGACGACGATCCGCTTGTCGACCACCACCGAGAGATTCTTCGAGGAGGCGACCGACGCGATCGCGATCTGCGCCTTTTGGAAGAGCGGGCCGAAGAGCTGGCGCTGCTTGTCGGCCATCTTCTGCTGGAACTCGTTGCCGAGCCGTGCCTGCTCCGCCTGCGAGGCGTGCTGCGCGCGCCGGATGTACTGGCCGCGCAGGCCGTTGCCGTAGTCGTTGAGCTGTTTGTTGGCGGCCTGGAACGACGGCAGCGCGGCGAGCGCGCCCTGGTCGAGCGAACCGATGTCGGTGACGTCGGTCGCGCCGATCGCCGGCATCGCCAGGAAGGCGACGCCGAGCGCGAACGCGAGCGCGGCTGCCCGGCCGCGCGTGAACGGGGTTTTCATGCTGCTAGAAACTCTGTCCGATCCCGAACGAGGTGTGCGTTCCGCGGCTCCCTTTCGCGAAATCGAGCCGGATCGTCCGCAGGTTCAGCTGCGGGACGTCGAACCGGATCCCGACGCCGACGTCGCCGTGGAAACTGTAGCGGTTGAGGTCGAAGGTGGTGGTCGTCAAACCCGAGGCGTCCGTCGTGATCGACTTTCCGCCGCGGATGCGGGTTCCGCCGCTCTCCGCGAACCCGACGACGGAGAACTTCCGGTCCGACGTGAGCGGGATGCGCAGCTCCATCTGACCGAGCAGGATGTCGGTTCCGTAGAACGGGTCGGTGTACCCGCGCAAATCCTGATCGGAGAAGATGAACAGCTTGTTGGTCGGG
>DATHLN010000106.1:0-5958 GCA_035488115.1 Candidatus Limnocylindrales bacterium
CGACGCCGTGCCGGATCTTCGCGAGGATCGTCGCGCGGTCCGTGGCGAGCCGGAGCGCGCGCCGCACGGTGAGATCGCGCAGCGCGCCGTGCTCGAGCTCGAAGTCGATGTGATTGTAGGCGTACGAGCCTTGGCGCAGCGTGGCGATGCCGGGCACCGCGCGGGCACGGTCGAAGAACGCCGCCGGCACCGGGATCCAGAGGTCGAGCTCGTGGGTGGTGAGCTGCGTGAGCACGGTGTTGCGGTCGGGGACGATCTTGAAGATGACGCGCTGCAGTTTCGGCTTGCGGCCGAAGTAGAGCGGATCGGGCACCAGCTCGACGCTCGTGGCACGCTTCCACGACGCGTACTTGAACGGCCCGATCCCGACCGGGAGCGCGTTGTACGGCGCCTCGTTGATCGTCTTCAGCCCGGCCAGCAGGTGCTTCGGCAGGATGCACGGGTTCGCGCCGCCCGAGCTGAAGAAGTTCACGTAGAACCCGCCGTACGGCCGCACCAGGCGGAACACGACGGTGTACGGGTCGGGCGCGTCGACGCGCGCGATCTCGTCGAAGCCCTGGTGCGTCTGCTCGTTGTTCGCCGGGTTGCGCACCACGCCGACCGAGAACACGACGTCGGCCGCGGTGAACGGGACGCCGTCCGACCACTTGGCGTCGCGCCGCAGGTGGTACGTGATCGTCTTGCCGTCGGCGGAGATCCCGCCGTTCGCGCGCGAGGGGATCGCCGTCGCCAGCTCGGGGACCGGCTCGTTCCGGCGGTCGTAGCGCACCAGCCACGCCATCGCCAGCGACGACATGAATGCCAGCGTGAGCTGCGAGTTCAGGTGCGGGTTGAGCCCGACGATGTCTTCCGCGGTCGCGTAGCGCAGGACGTGCGGGATCGTGTACGGGTGCCGCGCGGGCTCCGCGCCTTGCGCGCGCGGCGCGCACGGCAGCAGCGCCGCGCACGCGGCGACCGCGAGCGCCGCCACACGTCTCAGTAGTGGTACTGCCACGTGTTCCAGAACGGCGTGGTGATCACCGGCGTCGGATCGAAGCCTTTCAGCGCGCTGGTCTGCACCTCGACGTCCTTGCGGAACCACAAGATGATCGAGGGATCGTCCTTCGCGAACTCTTCCTGCACGGTGTGGTAGAGCTCGATCCGGCGCTTCTGGTCGACGGTCGCGTTCGCGTCGTCCATCGCCTTCGTCGCGACCGGGTTGTCCCAGAACAGCGCGTTCTGCCCTTTCGGCGCCAGGTAATGGCCGGAGTAGATCGCGCTCTGGTCGATGTCGGCGGCGGCGACCCAGGCGAAGAACGCGACGTCGTACTTCCCGCCCTGCAGAATCCCGTTCGCGGTGTTGTCGAAGAACAACGGCGTCGGATAGTTCTTCACGATCGCGTCGGCGCCGACGTTGTGCCAGTACGTCTGCACCTGCTGCTGGATCGCCTGACCCGCGATCGACTCGACCTGCGTCGAGATCTGGAACTGCAGCTTCTGGCCGCCCTTCACCCGGATCCCGCCCGGCCCGACCTTCCAGCCGGCCTCGTCGAGCAGCGCCGCCGCCTTCGCCGCGTCGTACGGGTACTTGGTGACGTTCGGGTCCTGCGCGTCGGGGAAGAGCGTCGGGTCGAGGAACGTGTCGCTCAGCTCGCCGAGCCCGTGGCGTATCTTCTCGAGGAGCGATTTGCGGTCGATCGCGTAGGTCAGCGCGCGGCGGACGCGGACGTCCTGGAACATCGGCTTGTGCAAGTTGAAATCGATGTGGTCGAAGGTGTAGATCACGGGCGTGAGCGTCGTGTCCCCCGGCGCGCTCTTCACCCGCTCGTACGATGACGGCGCCAGGTTCCAGCCGAGGTCGAGCTCGTGCGTGAGCAGTTGCGTCGCGAGCGTGTTCTGGTCCGGGATGATCTTGTAGACCACCTCACGGATCGGCGGCTTGCCGAGGAAGTACTGCGGAAACGCTTCGAGCCGCACCTGGTTGCCGCGGTCCCATGACACGAACTTGTACGGGCCGCTCCCGACCGGCGCCGAGTTGTAGGGCGCGGTGTTCATGCTGCCCTTGTCGTCATTGTACTTCGCCAGCAGGTGCTCCGGCATGATGGGCCCGTTGCCGTTGAGGCTCCAGAGCTGCTGGAGGAACGGCGCGTAGACTTGCTTCATGCGCACGACCGCGATATAAGGATCGCTGCAGTCGACGTCCTTGATCTTGTTCCAGCCGTCGGTGGTGATGACCGTGTTCTTGGGGTTCATCATCACCTGCCAGGTGAAGCGCAGGTCGCGGCAGGTCAGCTCCTCGCCGTCGTGCCACTTGATCCCGTGGCGCAGCTTGTACTTGATCGTCAGACCGTCTTTGCTGACGTCTCCGTTCTCCACGGTCGGGATCTCGCTGACCGCGTCGGGGACCGGGTGCGCCTTGTCGTCGTAGCGCACCGTGTACGAGAACAGGAACGCCGAGAGCTCGAGCACCGGCGAGGCCGAGGCGAACGCCGGGTTGAGGTTGCGCGGGTCGGCCGCGCTCGACATGACGAGGCGGTCGGGATGCGGCCCCGGCGAACCGCCCGGGCCGGCGTTGCCGGAGGAGGCGACGGTGTCGCCGACCTTCGTGCACGCCGAGAGCGCGAGCGCGAGCAGCGCGCCCGTCGCGAGAAGCCGTCGGATCATCAGCGCATCGTCTCCGGGTCGAGGTCGTGTTTCGCGCAGAACTCCAGGTAGGCCGCCGGCGCGATCTCGGACGGCTTGATCTCGCTGCGGCCGCCCCAGAACACGTTGGTGTAGCCGAACGCGATCCCCGCTTCGCGCAGGTGTGCGTCGATCGCGGCCTTGTGCGCGAGCACGGTTTCCTTCTCGGTGCCGTGCGCCACGCCCATGACGTTGACGCCGCGGAACTCGGGCCCGCCCTCGCGCCAGTACGCGTGCGTCATGATGTAGTGGCGCCCGACCTCGCGGCCGGCATCCAGCTCGCGCCCCGGCGGCACCGCCCAGTGGAAGAGCGCGTTGTAGCGCGTCACGCTCTTCCCGCCGGCGTTGGCGTTCGGCTTCACGTGCTCGAGGAAGGTCGAGAAGCGCCCGACGACGCCTTTCGCGTTCAGCGCCTTGCCGACGCGCTCGAACTCCTCGCGCGAGACGCCCGCCTCGCGCGCGCGCCCCGCCCACACGTCGCGCACGATCTCTTCGGGCGCCAGCTCGCGCTTGATCGCCGTCAGCACGCGCCACTCCAGCGCGCTCAGCTCGACGATCTCGGTGTCCTTCACGTCCGCGAGCACCTCCGCGCGCGCACCGGGCTCGATCCCGCGGCGACGCACGTGGCCGACGCCGAGCGCGAAGAGCGCCTTCGCCGGCATGATGCGGTGCGCTTCGGCGCCGACGGTGCGCGACAGAAACGCGGCATGTTTGGCGAGCGAGAACCCCTGCGGGACCTTCAGCGTCGTCCACAGCCGGTAGTTCGAGCCGGCGGTCGCGGCGTCGGTCGTGCGGATCACGACGTGCCCCGAGAACGGGTCCTCGCGGAACATCCACTCGAAGGCGTCGTTGAGCCGCTCGGGCGGGACCTGCCAGGCGCAGAGCGCGCCGTCGGCGAGGTTGGTCGCCATCAGCGTCTGGCGCACTCGGCGGATCGTCCCCGCGCGCAGCATCGCGACGATCCGCTCGATCACGGTCTCGACGCCGATTCCGCTGCGCTCGGCGATCTCACCGAACGGGTCGAGCTGAAAGCCCTGCAGGCGATCCTCGCTCACCGCGAGGATCGCCGCGTTGGTCGGATCGTCGATCCAGACCGGGAGCGTCGAAGTCATCTGGCCGGGGAGTTCACCCGGCGCCGTTCGTGCCCTCCGCGAAGAGCAGCGCCTGTTCGGCCTGCCGGACCGTGTACACCGCGGTCACCTCGTCGGTGAGCGCCTGCGTCAGACCGACCTGCGCGTTCAGCAGCAGCGGCAGCGTGGTGACGCCGGCGCGGTACTGCGCCTGCGTCGACTGCAGCACTTGCTGCGCCTTGCCCAGCTCGGCGTTCACCTGATCGAGCGCGGCGTACGCCGAGACGAGATTGACCAGCGCGGTCCGCACGTTGAGCTGCACGCCCTGCTGGTCGATCTGCAACTGCGCGAGCGCGCGGTCGAGCTGGCCCTGCGCCTGCGCGGTCTGCGCGCGCGTCACGCCGCGGTCGTAGATCGGCAGCGTGAGCGCGAGGCCGATCGAGCCGTTGTTGCGGAACGTCCCGCCGCCGGGATCGGTCGAGGTCGTCCCGTAGCTCGCGGTGCCGTTGACGGTCGGGAAGTTGCCGAGCCGCGCCGCGCGCAGGCTCTCCTGCAACGAGACGACGCTCTGCTGCTGCGAGGTCAGGTCCGGGCGCAGCGCGAGGGCGCGCGTCACCGCCTGCTGATAGGTCGGTGTCGGAAACGCGGGGTTCACCTTGAAGTTCCCCGACGTCGCGCTGAGCGCGGGGACGTCGTCCTTCGGCTGCACCATGACGTCGGCGTCGAGCCCGAGCGTATTGGCGAACGTCGCGAGCTGGACTTGCTCGTTCGCCTGCGAGCGCACCACCGCGACGCGCGCCTGCGCAGTCGGGAGCTGCGCGGTCGCGAGGTCGGCGCGCGCGGCGGTCCCGGCGCGGATCTGCGCCGTGACGAGGTTCTCCTGAACTTGGTCGAGCTGCACCGTCGTGAGCGCGACCTGCGTCTGCCGCTGCGCCGCCAGCGTGTTGTAGTACGCGGTCGCGACGTTGAACGCGACCGTCTGCAGCTGCCGCTGGTAGGTCGCGACCGCGGCGTTCTCGGTCGCGCGCGCGGCGCGGATCTGCGCGGCGACGCGCCCGCCGTCGAAGATCAGCTGCTGCAGCTGAACCGAGAGGCTGTTCGTCGTCGTGTTCGGGTTGAACGTCGTCGTCGCGCCGGTTCCGGTCCCGGTCGTCGTCCCGGTCCCGGCCGCCGAACCGGAGCCTTGCCGGTGCGCGCGGGTGGACGACACGTTGCCGGTGACAGCCGGGAAAAGCGCGCTCCGCGCGAGCTCGACCGGCGCGGCGGCGATCGCGACGTCGGCGCGCGCCGCGGCGAGGACCGGCGAGCGCGCGTACGCGATGAGCGTCGCCTGCTGGAGCGTGATGACCTGCGGGACGCCGGGCGCGGTGCGGCTCTCGATGACCGGCGCCGGGGTTCCGTAGGCGGGATAGGGCAGCGGGGCACGCTGGTCGGCCGGCGCCAGCGTCGGGATCGCGCTGGCGTTGATCGCGGCCGAGCCGCCCGAGCTGCTCCCGCCGGAAGCCGGCGCGCCGGGCGGCGGCGTTCCGGTCGCGCCGGGGAGCGCGCTGGGGCCTTGGCGCCCCGTCCCGGGTGCCGCCGAGGGCGAGCTCAGCGGCCGCGGGGTCGCCGCCGGGCTGGGCGCCGCGGACGGCGTCGAGGTCGTGGGCGTGGTCGGCGTCGTCGTCTGGGCGAGCACGGGCTGCGAGCCGAGGACGAGCGCGGCCAGCGCGACGCCGGCCAGCGCGCGCGAGGTCGTGACGGAGGGCGTCATTGCGCTCGGCGCGCTCCGCGGCCGCCCGGCTGGGTGATCGCGACGGGGCTGTTGTCCTGGAGCGCGTCGGGGCGCGTGGTGATCACCGTCGTCCCAGGCTGGATCGCAGCGCTGCGCACCTCGGCTTGCGTGTCGGTCTGCAGCCCGATCTGCACCGGGACCACCTTCGCCTTCATCACTTTCACCGGCGGCCCGCCGCCCGGACCGCCCGGTCCTCCGGCGCCTCCCGCGCCGCGGCGCCGGCCGCCGCCTCGCCGCCGGCGAGCGCCTGCCGCTGCCAGCGGGCGAAGTCGACGTACTGGATCGGCAGCGGCGGCAAGCCGGCCGGACGCCCCTCGACCCGCGCCCGGTAGAGGGCCGCGATCTCGCGCACGAAGACCCCCATCGACCAGCCGTCGGCGGCGATGTGATGGACGGCGCCGACGAAGACGTGGCGCCGCGGCGCCAGCCGCAGCAGCGCCGCGGCCAGCAGCG
>DATHLN010000107.1:0-2815 GCA_035488115.1 Candidatus Limnocylindrales bacterium
TGACGGTGTAGAACGACGCGCCTTTGATTCCGAAGAACAGTCGCCCGAGGCCGGTGAGGATCACGAGTCCCGCGACGATCCCGTACCAGCGGTCCATCAGCCGCAGGCGGCGCAGCATGCCGACCGTCAGCGTTTTCGAGAGCACGAAGAGCTCGCCCGCGAGGAGGCTCGCGAGCGCGAAGATGCAGATGAAATGAGCGTACGCCAGCAGCGCGTCTCGGGACAGCACCGGACGCTTGCGTTGGCCACGCCGAGACGGGTACCTCCGGCCTGAGACTTCGGCCGCTTGTCGCAAACCTTACGTTGACGTAAACTTACGTTATGACCTCTGTGCTGGCGTCGGATCGCCCGCGGCTGGTGCCCGTAGCCGAAGCCGCGGCCAAGCTCGGCGTCAGCCCGCGCACGCTCCGCTACTACGAGGAGCTGGGCTTCCTGAAGCCCGAGCGCACCGCCGGAGGCCACCGTCTCTACGGGCCGGCCGAGATCGAGACCGTCGAGCGGATCGGCCGCATGCAGGCGATCGGGTTCTCGCTCGCCACCATCCGCAAGGCGCTCCGCTACCGCTCGGTCCAGGACGAGAGCGGTCGCCCGACCGTCGCGCTCGCCGACCTCCGGCAGCTTGCCGAGGACGCGCGCGCCGACGCCGCGGCGATGCGCGAGCGAATCGCCGCGCTGCGCCGCGAGTTGGACGAGGCGACGCACGAAGCCGAGCAGCTCGAGCACGACGTCGCGTATCTCGACCGGCGGCTCGCCGAACGCCTCGCCGCCGCGCGCCCCCGCAAGACGAAGACCGATGTCCGCGCTCGCTGAGCGCGGCGCCGCGATCGCGCCCGGCCGCGCGCGCGCCGCCGCCGCGGAAACCGCCGTTGCACCCGCGCCGGCACCTGAACGGTTCGCCCCGAACCCGTGGGTGCTGATCGGCGTCGTCATGGTCGGCAACTTCTTGGGCCCGCTGTACTCGTCGGTCGCGAACGTCGTGCTGCCGAATCTGGTCGCGTCGTTCGGCTCGGACGTCGAGACGATGGAGTGGGTCGTCACCGGCTACATGCTCGGCTACTCGATCGCGATGCCGGTCGCGGGCTGGCTCGCCGACACGTTCGGCCGCCGCCGCATGTACCTGCTCGGGCTCGCGATCTTCACCGTCGCGTCGGTGCTGACGTCGTTCGCGTGGGTCGCCGGCAGCCTCATCGCGTTCCGCATCCTGCAGGCGATCGGCGGCGGAATCATCTCGCCGACCTCGATGGCGCTGATCACCGACGTCGTCCCGCCCGCGCAGCGCGGCCGCGCGCTCGGCGTGTGGGGCCTCGGGATGATGCTCGCGCCGACGTTCGGCCCGGTCGTCAGCGGCTGGATCGTCGACACGTTCGACGACTGGCGATTGATCTTTCTGCTCGGGATCCCGTTCGGTATCGCCGGCTTGGTGCTCTCGTACCTGAAGATCCCGCACGACGACAAGCGCGTCGCGCGCGCGCCGTTCGACGCGCTCGGCTTCGTGCTGCTCACCGTCGCGCTGGCCGCGTTCCTGATCCCGCTCACGCAGGGCGAGCGCGTCGGCTGGGACGATCCACTGATCCGCGGCTCGTTCGCGCTCGCAATTGCGTCGTTCGCGGGATTCATCGTGCGCGAACTGCACACCGAGCACCCGATGATGGACCTCGGGCTCTTCACCGAGCGGACGTTCTCGCTCGCGGTCGGCTTGCGCGCGATCCTCGGGATGGGCTACTACTTCGCGATCTTCTTGCTGCCGCTGTTCACGCAGAACGTGCTCGGCTGGACGCCGACGCTCTCCGGGCTCGTGCTGATGCCGGCCGGGCTCGCGATGGCGCTGCTGATGCCGATCTCCGGGATGCTCTCCGACCGCATCGGCGCGCGCTGGCTGGTCCTCGCCGGCGTCGCGATCGCGGCCGGCGGGACCCTACTCTTCGCGAAGATCGACGTCGACTGGGACGTCACGCGGATCGCGGTCGACTCGCTGGTCCGCACCGCCGCGCTTGGCCTGATGTTCACCCCGCTCACCGCCGTCGCGCTCGCCGCGATCCCGCGCACGCGCGCGGGCAGCGCGTCGGGGATTCTCAACACCGTCTGGCAGATCGGCGGGAGCCTCGGGATCGCGATCGGGCAGACGTACCTCACCGACCGCACCGCGCAGCGGCTCGCGGACGCGGCGGGCCAAGTCGTCCCCGACCGGCCCGCCGTCGCGCAGGCGATGCACGCGCTCGGAGCGCAGTTCTCACCAGCCGCAGCGCAAGCGATGCTGGCGAAGGAGACGGCTCTGATGGCGACTGTCCAGGCGTACGGCGACACCTTCCTGTTCGCGTCGGTCGTGCTGGCGCTCGGGATCCCCGCCGCACTCCTCCTCCCCGGGATGCGCCGCCGCTCGCGCGCATGACCTTCGCGCGGATCCTCGTCGCCGTCGACGAGACGCCGCAATCCGACGCCGCGCTCGCGCTCGCGGTGCAGCTCGCCGTCGATCAGCGCGCCGAGCTGACGATCACAACCGTGCTCCGCCATCCCGGCGAATGGTACGCGCCGCCGGACGTCATCATCGATCCCTCGATCGACGCGCGCCTCGAGGACGACGCGCGCTCGCTGCTCGAGCGCGCCGCGCAGCTCGCGCGCGCCAAGGAGATTCCGGTCGAGACGTGCCTGCGCGAAGGCCCGGTGATCGACGCGATCGTCAGCTGCATCGCCGACCACCGCGCCGATCTGATGGTCCTCGGGACGCACGCGCGACGCGGGATCGCGCGCGCCGTGCAAGGGAGCGTCGCCGAAGGCGTCCTGCGCGCAACGGCGATCCCCGTGCTGATCGCGCACG
>DATHLN010000108.1:0-33181 GCA_035488115.1 Candidatus Limnocylindrales bacterium
TCGCCGCGTCGTCGAGCGCGACGTCGAGATCGATCAGCCGCGTGCGCGCGAGCTCGACCGGCTCGATCTCGACCCGCGCGTTCTCCACCGTCACGACCAGTGCCCCGTGCGCGCCGCGCTCACCGAACTTGATCGGCTCCGGCGAGCCCGGATACGCGAACCGCGGCGCGCCGGCGGCGTCGCGCACGACCGTGCCGCCGTGGAAATGCCCGGTCAGCGCGCAGGTCGCGCCCGAGGCGACGACCTCGGCGAGCGTGAACGGCGCGGTCGCGCGCTTCCCCGGCGGACAGCGGTCTTCGTCGCTCCCGTGGACCAGCGCGATCCGCGCGCCCGGCCGCTCGAAACGCGCGCCGGCGAACGGCCGACCCGGCTCCGCGGGCGCGTGGCCGAAGCCGTAGATCGTCACGTCGTCGGCGAGCGGATACGGCGACCAAGCCGGCTCGGCGAAGACGCGCAGGTTCGCCGGCCGGTCGTCGCGCGCGTACAGCGCCCGCGCCGAATACGGATCGTGGTTCCCGGGCGCGACGAAGACCGGTCCGTCGAAGCGCGCGAGCTGCGCGAAGATGAACCGAGCCGTCTGCGGCCCCGCGCGCGCCGCCTCGTAGAGATCGCCGCCGATCGTCAGCGCGTCGGCGCGGCGCTCGAGCGCGAGGTCGACGACGCGGACGAACGCGTCGGCCAGCGCCGCGCGCCGGCGCGCGCCGCCGCGGACCTCGGTGAAGGCCGTCTCCAAGTGAACGTCGGCGGCGTGCACGATCGTCGTCATCCCGCCCATTGCGTACACCCGTTCGACGCCGGCAGGCGGGTTGCTTCTGCCGAGCTAGGTTTTCGCGGCGAGCATCTCCCGCAGGCGCGGCTTCTCGACCTTGCCCATCGCGTTGCGCGGCAGCGCGTCGATCGGATACAGGTGCTTCGGCACCTTGAAGCTCGCCAGGCGCTCGCGCAGCGTCGCGAGCGTCTGCTCCGCGTCGAACCCTTCGCCGGTCTCGACGAACGCGACCGGGATCTCGCCGCGCGCGGGATCGGGCTGGCCGACCACCGCGGCGGCCCGCACGCCGGGGATCCGCAGCAGCTCGTCCTCGACCTCGATCGGATAGACGTTGAAGCCGCCGCTGATCACGAGCTCCTTGAGCCGGCCGTTGATCACGTAACCGCGCGCGGGATCGAAGGTCGCCAGGTCGCCGCTCTTGTACCAGCGCCGGCCCGCCTCGTCGAGCGCGAACGCCGCCGCGGTCGCCGCTTCGTTGCGCCAGTAGCCCTTGAACACGTTCGGCCCGTGCACGAGGATCTCGCCCGCTTCGCCGGCCGTGGTGACGTACGCGCCGCTCGCCGGATCGACGAGCTTCACGCCGACGCGCGGCAGCGGGAAGCCGACGGTCCCCGCGTAGCGCGGCGCGTCGTAGCGGTTGCTGAGCGCGAACCCGAACTCGGTCGAGCCGTAGCGCTCGAGGATCGAGACGCCGAACCGCCGCGCGAACTCCTCGTGCACGCTCGCGGGCAGCGCCGCGGAGCCCGAGACGAACAGCCGCATGCGATCGAACCGCGTCCCCGGCGGCGCGTGCTCGAGGATCCGAACGTACATCGTCGGGACGCCGAAGAACATCGTCGCCTCGCCGGCCGCCAGCGTCGCGACGACCGACGGCGCGTCGAAGCGTTCGCGAAGCAGCAGGTGCGCGCCGGCCACGAGCGTTCCGTTCAAGCCCGCGCCCAGCCCGTGGACGTGGAACAGCGGGAGCGTGAGCAGCAGCGTGTCGTTCGCGGTCCAGTGCCACGCTTCGTTCAGCGCGCGAGCGATCGCGACGAGGTTGCCGTGCGTGAGCATCGCGCCCTTGGAGCGGCCCGTCGTCCCGCTGGTGTAGATCAGGATCGCGACGTCGTCGGGCACGAGCGCCGGCGGATCGGCGAGCGGCGCGACCGACGCGTCGAAGGCCCAGCGCTCGACGTCGTCGAGCCGCACGACCGCGCGCCCGTCGTGCGTCGCGACGTACTGCGCGCTCTGCTCGGAGACCGCGACGACCGACGGTTCGGAGTCGCTCAGGATGTGCTCGAGGTCCGAGGTCCGGTAGAGCACGTTCACCGTCACGACGGTCGCGCCGGCGCGCAGCCCGCCGAGATACGCGTACACGAACCCCGGCCGGTTCTCGGCGTAGATCGCGAGCCGGTCGCCGGGCTTCAGCCCCGCTGCACGCAGTTTCGCGGCGACGCGCAGCGAGGCGTCGCGCAGCGCGCCGTACGAGACGTCGTTCAGCGCGAGCGCGGCCGGACGTGCTGCGGCGTGCGCGTCGAGCGCATCGACGATCGAACCGGTCAACGCCGGCTCAGGCGTAGAGATGACCGCATGCCGTCGAGTGCGCGCCGGCGGCGTTCGACGAGAACACGACGATGTTGTAATTCCCGGAGAGCAGCTTCTCCTCGGGCGCCTTCACCGTCGAGATGGAGCGTCCGTTGCGCACGTCGGTCAGGAAGTACTGCGGCTTCGGCGCGAGATCGTCGCACGATGGCCCGCGGTAGATACGCACCGACTGCACGCGGCCCGGCTCGGTTCCGTGCAGCTCGACGACCGCGCGCGTGCTCGCGCCCCGCCGGAAGAGCGTCACGGTGCCGACTTGGCCCGAGTTGTTCAGCTGCTCGATGCCGCGCTGCTCGCCGGCGCCGGGATCGGCGGGAACCGGCTGCGCGTAGGCTGCCGCTGTCGTGAGCAGGGCCGCGGCGAGCGCGGCGATCGGTGCCTTCATGCCGCCGAGTTGCGCCCGCGCCGGCCGCTGTCCTGGCGTCGCACGGGGACCGCCGGCTCGCTTGCGGAAGCCCGGTCCATGGACCGACCGCAGTTTCTTCTCGGCGTCCTGGCCGCGTCGTTCGCGGCCGCGGCGCCCGCCGTCGCGGCCGACGCGCCGCAGGCGGCGATCGACGATCTGGTCGCCGCGAACCGCATCCTCGCGCACGAAGGCGTCGTCGACGGTTTCGGCCACGTCAGCGTGCGCGACCCGCGCGACGCGAACCGTTACCTGCTCGCACGCAGCATGGCGCCGGCGCTCGTCACCGCCGCCGACGTCATGACGTACGATCTCGACAGCAACGCGCTCGACGCGAACGGCCGCGCGAGCTATCTCGAGCGCTTCATCCACGGCGCGATCTACAAGGCGCGGCCCGACGTGAAGTCGGTCGTGCACGCGCACACCGCCTCGGTGATCCCGTTCGGTGTCTCGTCGACGCCGCTGCGCCCGGTCTACCACATGGGCTCGTTCCTCGGCACCAGCGTCCCGGTGTTCGAGATCCGCGACGCCGGCGGCCCGGCGACCGACATGCTGGTGAAGACGCAGCCGCTCGGCGACGCGCTCGCGCGCACGCTCGGCGGCGCGAACGTCGCGCTGATGCGCGGTCACGGGATGGTCGCGGTCGGCACGTCGATCCCCGAGGCGGTCTTCCGGGCGTACTACACGGGCCAGGATGCGCAACTCGAAGCCGAAGCGCTCCGCCTCGGCAACAACCCGACGTTCCTCAACGCCGAGGAGACTCGCAGCTCCGCGCAGACCAACGCCGCGCTGGTCGACCGCTCCTGGCAGCTCTGGAAGCGCGCGATCGCCCAACCCTGACACCTGAGCCGCATAACGAGTTCTAGCCGGAAGAGGGGACGAGCGCGCAGTAACACCGGAGGTGTACTCCGAGCGGGGTCGGTCGGCGTCCCACGAACGGCTTGCCGCCTCGATCGCGGCGCGCAACCCGCGGCTGGTGACGTTGTGGGGCCCGGCGGGTTACGAGAAGCGCGCCTTCGTGCGGGCGTACGGGGCGCGCGTCGGCACGATGATCGCCTGCGATCTCGACCGCCGCCGTGACCGCGACCTCGCGCGCCCGCTGCTGGACGCGCTGGTCGGCCGTGACCATTCCCGGATGTCGCGCTCGGCGGCCGACCGCCTCGCGCACCGCCGCGATCTCCCCTCCGGCAGCCCGCGCGAAGCGCTGCGCCGCGAATGGCCGCGGGCCGACGGCCCCGAGCTGCTGCTCCTCCGCGACGCGACCGGCTCGCTCGCGACCCCGGGCGGCGCGGAGCTGCTCTCGGAGCTCATCGCGACGCTGCCCTCGGAACGGACGATCGCGCTGACGACGCGCGCGCCGCTGCCGCACGGCTTGCTGCAGCTCGTCCCGCGCGAAGCGACGGAGCACGTCGAGCCGGCCGATCTGGCACTCGCGCCGGACGCGGTGCGCGCGCTCGCCGCCGAGAACGGCCTTTCCGCCGACGACGCGGAGGCCATCTACGCGCTGACGCAAGGCTGGCCGCTGCTGACGCGTCTCGCCTTCGTCCTGGCGCAGCTCGCGGGGACGACGACCGTGACCCGCGAGCTGACCGGCTTGCCGCGCCACGCGCTGCTCGGCTACGCCAGCCATCGCGTCGTCACCGCGCTCGACGAGCCCGTGCGCGAAGCGCTCGTGGCGGCCGCCGTGCACCCCGGCGCCACCGCCGCCGAGCTGATGCGCGTGCTCGGCGAGCGGTGCGACGACGCGGTGCTGTTCAAGCTGTGGAACCTGCCCTTCGTCACCGTCGAGGACGAGCATGCGTTCGTCCATCCGGATCTCTGCGCGATGCTGCGCTCGCGGTTCACGCCGCTCGTCGGCGCGCTCTACGAACGGACGCTGTGCGCGCTGGTCGACGACGGCGCGCCGGAGGCGGCCGCTCGCGTCGCGCTCGAGAACCGCGATCCCGAGCGAGCCGCAGCGCTGCTCGACTCGGTACCGCCGTACACCACGAGCGCGATCGCGCTCCCCGACTACGAGCGCGTCGTCGACCGGATCGAGCGCGATCTCGTCATGCGCTATCCGAACGTCTGGATGGCGACGATCCCGTTCCGCCGCTTCGCCGTCGACCGGGAGACGTACGTCCGCGAAGCGGAGACGGTCTACTTCTGCCTCCCGGTCTCCGCGACGCCGGTCAAGCGGGCCGCTGCGCTGACCCACCTGGCCTCGGCGTACTTCAACCTCGGGCGCGGCGCGGAGTGCTACGCGCTGCTCGACGCGGCGCTGGCGGACTTCGCCTCGGAACCCGGGCCGGCGCGCGCCGCGATCCTCAGCTGCGCCGCGTCGCTGCGCGGTGAGGAAGGGCTCTTCTCGCGAGCGCGCGAGCTGGCGCGCGACGCGGCCGCGTCGCTCGATCACGAGTTCGGGGAGAACCTCGCGCTGCACCACATCGAGGCGAACGAGGCGGTCGCGCGCGGCCAGTACGAGCGCGTCCAAGTGATCTTCGACGAGCTGCTGCGGCGCCATTCGCGCGACGAGCTGCCGCTCTACTTCGCCTACTCCGCGAGCGACGCCGCGCTGTGGGCGTGGACCTTCGGCGACGACGAGCGCTTCGCGCACTACATCTCGATCTTGGAAGGTGCGCTCACGCCCGGGCTCGAGGCCGGTTTCGGCCGAATGATCGATGCCGCGTACGGGAGGCCGATCGGCGCCGAGGACGCCTACGAATGGCCGATCCACACGGGCGTCGCGCAGCTGTACCGCATGGGCCGCGCGGCCGACGTCGCCGAAGCGGTCGACGCCGCGCGCGCCGCGGCCGCGGCCGCCGACATGCGGCGCGATCCGCTCGCGCAGGCGCTCGCGCACACCGCGCTCGCCCTGCTGGATCCGAGCGCGCGCGAGACGTCCGGCGCGACGCTCGCGCGGATCGCGGTGCAGGTCGAGAGCCCGGAGCTGCGCGCCGCGATCGGCGGCGTTCTGCACGGCGGCGGCTTCGGGATCTTGACGCCGTTCGTCGAGCGGCGCGTGCTGCGCGCGCGCGAGCGGCGCGCGCCGAAGCTCAGCGTGGAGCTCCTCGCGGCGCGCGTCACCCGCGACGGCGTTCCGGTCAGGATCTCGCCGAAAGAGTTCGAGCTGCTCGCACTCCTCGCATCCGCATACGGGCCGGTCTCGCAGGACCGTGTCGGCGAAGCGCTCTGGGAGCATCTCGATCCCGAGACGTGGCCCAACAACGTCAAAGTGACGGTCTCGCGGCTGACGAAGAAGCTCGACGCCGGCGACGTGATCGCGACCGACGAGCGGAACTACCGGCTCGCGCGCGTCGTCGACGTCGACATGCGCCGGTACGAAGAGAGCGTCCACGCGGCTGCGGGCGATCGCCTCGGCGCAGCGGCGCGCGAGGAGCTGCGCACGATCGTCGCAGCGTACGCGGGCGGCGCGGCGGGCAAGTACGACCGCTATTCCTGGATGCAGCCGTTCCTCGCGCGCATGAACGACCTCGTCTGCGAGGCGGCGCTGGCGCTCGCACGAGACGCGCTGCGGGACGAGCACTACGAAGACGCGCGGCGGTACGCGCAGAGCGTCATCGCCATCGACCCCTACAACGAGTCCGCATGCGAGACGATGATGCGGATCTGCTTGCAGCGCGGCGACGCCGACGCTGCGCGCCGCGAGTACCGCCGGCATGCGACGGCACTCGCGACCGAGCTCGGCGCCGAACCGTCGCCGCGGCTCGTCGAGCTCTTGCGCCAAGCGCGTTAGGGCCCGTTCGCGCCTCCGATCGGTCCGGAGACGCTGGTCCGCTGGCGGAACGCGAACGTGATCGTCCCCGTCGGCGGTCCGACGAACGGTAGCGGCGGGGTGATCGCCGAAGAGCCCCAGGCGGCGATGTCGAGCGTTTGGATCAGCGGCGCATTCGGGTCGTTCGGGACGATGGCGCTGGGCGGCGGCGCCGCCGTCGGCGTCGTGACGTGCAGCGTCTGCGTCGCGGGGTCGAACGTGTACTGGCCGTAGAAGACGCCCGCGTCACGTACGCCGGCCGCGTTGATGCCGACTCTGGACCCGACGGCGGTTCCCCATGAGAACTCTTCGACCTCACCGTCGTTGAGGTTGTCGAAGTGCAGAAGAGCGGGTTTCGGTTGGGTTTGCATGGCATGTGCTTCTTTCAAGAGCGCGCGTGCGCAGTGGGTGTGGTCGGTAAGGTGAACGCATATTGCTGCGCGGTGAACCGCGCGGCGAGCTCGGTCGCGATCGCGCCGACGTGCTCCGCGGCGATCCGCATCGCGCGTGTGTCGCGCTGGAGCGCGACACACGCCTCGCAGATCGAGATCGGGTTACCGGGAAGGCTGTATCCGGGCTCGTAGCGCGCCACGAACTCGGCGATCCCGGCGGGGCCCGCGACGTGCAGGAACATCTTGAGCGCGTCGTTCGGCGCATCGCGGATGACGTCGCCGAGCGCGCGCTGCGCGATCGATCCGATCCGCAGCCCCGGCAGCTCTTCGAGCGGAAAGCCGCAGCAGGCGACGAGCTCTTGGTCCGGCGTGACGGAGAGCGTCGTCATGATCGTCGCGCAGCCGCCGCGAACGCCGTCGCCGTGCGCGGCGCGCAGCCGTTCGTGCGTGAGGCGCGAGGAACCCCGCCCGCCCGCGTCGGTGATCCACGGGTCGCTCGACACGGCGAGCATCCCGCTCGCCAGCTCGTCGCGCAGGTCGGCGCGCAGCGCCGCCTCGCCGAAGCTCGACTGGTCGCAGGTCTCGACGCTGACGCGCGTGGCGAGCCCGGCGCGCACGGCGGCGCGCGCTCCGTTCACCACGTGCCCGACCGGGACGAACGCCTGATGGAACGTCCCGGTCGAGAACATCAGCTCGTCGAGACCGGCCTCGGCGAGCGCGCCGATCCGCCGGTCCGCGGCCACTGCGTCGCGTGCCCAGAAGCCGTTCGTGATCGCTCGCGTCGCGAAGCCGAGGCCGTGCGCGCGAGTGACCAGCGCCGTGAGGTCGTCGCCGAGCAAGAACGCTTCGCCGCCGGTGAACACGATGCGCTCGATCGTAGGGACCGAGGTCGCTTCCTCGAGCAGCGCGCGGATGCGCGGCACCGTCAGCGTCCCGGTCGCGCGCGGCCCGGCTCCGACGCAGCAATGATCGCAGCGAGCCGTGCATCGACGGGTCGTGAGGATCGAGAGAACCCGAGGCCGGACGAACATGGGCTTCCTCTGGAGGGCAGGGACGTAAAGCTCATATTACAGTATAGCTTGAGCATACGCAAGCTTATACTGTATTATAATAAGAGCAAACGATGGAGGAGCCCCCTCATGCCGACTGCCTCTCCCGTCTTCGCGCTCGCCTCGAGCGAACGGCCGGCCCGGATCGGCTTCGCGCCGGCCGGCGCGGCGGATCCCAAGGAGACCGTCCGCGTCGTTTTCAAGCTGGCACCGCGCGAGGAACCGCATACCGAAGCCGTGCGGCTGGGGCTGTTGCTCCCGCGCGAACGCCCGGTCCCGCGCTACGGCGCGGTGACGGCACGCTTCGGCGCCGATCCGCGCGCGGTCGATGCCGTCGTCGCGTTCGCGTTGCGATACGGGATCTCGGTCGTGGCGGCGAGCGCGCCGGCCCGGATGGTGGTCCTTGAAGCGCCCGTCCCACTCATGAACACTGCCTTCGGGATCGAGCTCCTGGTGTTCAAGACGCCGGGTTTCACCTATCGCGGCTACGACGGACCGCTCCATGTGCCGCGCGACGTCGCCGAAGTCGTCACGGTGATCGCGGGGCTCGACAACCGGATCTTCGCGGAGCGCGCCCGGCGAGCGCCGCGGTCGTTCGTGCTGAAGCCGCCGTCCGACGTCCGGACCGCGCCGGCGTCTGCGCCGCAATTCACGGTTCCCGCCCTGGCGGGAAGGTACGGCTTTCCGCTCGACCTGCGCGGGACGGGGCAGCGCGTTGCGCTGCTGGTCTTCGACGACACGTTCGCGCAATCGGATCTCGACCAGTACTTCCGCGGACTCGGTATCGTGCGGCCGCCGGTGCGCGCGATCTCGATCGGCGGCTTCGCGACCGACCACGGTAACCTCGTCGAGCCGGGGATGGACCTGGAGATCGTCGGTGCCGTCGCGCCGGCCGCCGAGACCGTCGCGTATTTTTCGTCGTTCACCGAAGGCGGCTGGCTGGAGACCGTCACGACCGCGATCCACGACCGCTGCCTCACGCCGTCGGTCATCTCGACATGCTATGGCGACGCCGAAGCCGAGGACCGCCGGTTGATCTTCGGCGAGCCCGGTCTCACGGAGCTGAACCGCACCTTCGCGGAAGCGGCCTTGCTCGGGATCACCGTCACCGCAGCGTCGGGCGATCTCGGCGGAACGAACCAGCGCGCGCCCGGCGGGCCGCTGCGGGTGAGGTTCCCGGCCGCGATGCCGTTCGTGCTGGCCTGCGGCGGGACGATGTTCGACGCGAACGGCGGCGCCGAGGTGGTATGGAAAGATTCGGCCGGGATGCGCACCGGAGGCGGCGCGAGCGAGTTCTTTGAAAAACCGGCGTGGCAAGCCAGCGCGAACGTTCCACTGCGGCCGGGCTGCGATTTCCGAGGACGCGGATTCCCGGACGTCGCCGCGCTCGCCGCGCTCGACGGCTACGCGCTCTTCTTAGAGGGAAAGTCGATCGCCAACGGCGGGACGAGCGCGGCGACGCCGTTATGGGCCGGTCTGATCGCGTTGATCAACGAGCGGCTCGATGCCATTCGCCCGGGCCAAACCGTCGGTTTCCTCAACCCGCTGCTGTATTCCGGGCTGGGCTCGTCGCCCGCATTCAACGACATCCGGACCGGCGACAGCGTCGAGTTCAGCGCCTCCATAGGTTGGGATCCGTGCACCGGCTGGGGCAGCCCGAACGGCACCGAGCTGCTCCGCGCGTTGACCAAGACCTAGTGAAAGTTGCGCGCGCGGACTTTCTCCGCGGCGCCGTGTGCGTCGAGCGGCCAGCAGCGCTTCATGATCACGTCGACGCAGCCTTGGTCTTTCTGTAACACGCCTTCGACGATGAGACATTGCGAGGCGCGGATCGTGCGGCGGTTGCGCTCGTAGACGTCGGGCCGGACGATCACGTTGACCAGCCCCGTCTCGTCCTCGATCGTGAGGAAGACGAAGCCTTTCGCGGTGCCGGGGCGCTGGCGCGTGATCACCAGCCCGCCGATCTTGCAGACGAGGTTCTTCGGCATCGCGGGGAGACGTTTCGCGGCGAGGACGTTCTGCGCGTCGAGGAACGGGCGCACGTGCGCGATCGGCTGCACCTCGCTCACGCCGGTCGCATGGATCTCGAGCGTCGTGCGCTCGATCGGCGTGAGCGGGAGCAGCGCCGGCTCGGGCTCGTGCTCGATCTCCATCGCGCGGCCGAGCTCGCCGCGCGCCTCGCGCTCGTCGAGCCCGCGCAGCGCCCACACAGCCTCGCGCGGCGTCGTGTACCACGGCGCGAACGCGCCCGCGAGCGCGAGGTTCTCGAGCGCCTCGCGCTCGAGCCCGGTGCGGCGCGCGAACTCGACGAGATCCTCGAACTCGTGCGGCGCCGAGGCATCTTCTCCGTACGCGAGCGTACGCTCGAGCCGCGCGCGCTGCACCGTCCCCATCCCGCGCGCGAGATGGAAACCGAGCCGCAGCGCGCCGTCGGAATCGACGAAACTCCACCACTCGCTCTCGTTCACGGTGATCGGCTTGACCACGACGCCGTGCCGGCGTGCGTCGTTGACGAGCACCTCGGTCGAGTAGAACCCCATCGGCTGCACGTTGAGGATCGCAGCGCAGAAAATGGCCGGTTCATGGCATTTGAGGTACGCCGACGCATAGGCGAGCAATGCGAACGAGGCCGCGTGCGATTCCGGAAAACCGTAGTCGGCGAAGCCTTCCAGCATGTGGTAGAGCTTGTCGGCGTCCTCACGCGGGATGCCGTTATGCACCATTCCGTCCACAAGCCGTGGATAAAGCTCGATCATCCGCTCGCGCGATCGCTTGTGACCCATCGCGCGCCTCAAGCGATCGGCTTCTCCGGCCGAAAATCCGGCGGCTTCCATCGCCATCCGCATCCCTTGCTCTTGGAAGAGCGGGACGCCGAGCGTCCGTTCCAGGATCGGCTTGAGCTTGGGATGCGGGTACGTGACCGGCTCTTGCCCGTTGCGGCGGCGCAAGAACGGATGGATCATGTCGCCTTGGATCGGCCCTGGGCGGATGATCGCGACCTGCATGACGATGTCGTAGAAGCACGCCGGCCGCAGCCGCGGGAGCATCGACATCTGCGCGCGCGACTCGACCTGAAAGACGCCGATCGAGTCGGCGCGCTGCAGCATCTCGTACGTCGGCCGGTCGTCGGCGGGGATCTCGTTCAGCGACAAAGGTCGCCGCTCGGGATACCGCCGCTTGTAGAGCGAGAACGCGTCGCGCAGCAGCGAGAGCATCCCCAGTCCGAGCAGGTCGATCTTGATGAGACCCAAGTCGGAGAGGTCGTCCTTGTCCCACTGCACGATCGTGCGGTCGCGCATCGTCGCCCACTCGACCGGCGCGACCTCGATCAGCGGCGAGCGCGTGATCACCATCCCGCCGCTGTGGATCCCCATGTGGCGCGGGAAGCCGTCGATTCGCCGGCAGACCGCCATGAGCAGCGCGCCGAGCTCGCCGCCGACGGGCCCGCGCAGGTGCGCATCCGGATCGGCGCCGAGAACGTCGGCGGGCGGCGCGCCGACCGCGCCGGCGAGCGACTCGCGTGCGTCGTACTCGCGCACGATCGCGTCGACTTGCCCGAGCGTGAGCCCGAGCGCCTTGCCGACGTCGCGGATCGCCGAGCGCGTGCGGTAGGTGATCACCTCGGCGGCCATCGCGGCGTGCTTGCGCCCGTAGCGCTCGTAGACGTACTGGATCACCGCTTCGCGGTCTTGGTGGGCGAAGTCGATGTCGATGTCGGGGATCTCGCCGCGCTCTTCGCTGAGAAAGCGCTCGAACAGCAGGCCGGCTTTGATCGGATCGACGGCGGTGATCCCGAGCGCGTAGCAGACGGCGGAGTTCGCCGCTGAGCCGCGGCCTTGCGCGAGGACACCGAGCCGCTTCGCCGCGTTCGCGATGTCCCACACCACCAAGAAGTAGCCGGCGAGGTCCATTCGCGCGATGATGCCGAGCTCGTACTCGAGCTGCCGCTCGACCTTCGGATCGAGCGGCTGCGCGTAGCGTTCGCGCGCGCCTTCGTACACCAGCGTACGGAGGAACGACTGCGGCGACGTCTCGCCTGCGGGGATGTCGTAGAGCGGAAACTCGCCGTGCAGCTTGTCGAGCCGGAACGCGCAGCGCTCGGCGATCGCGACGGTGTTCGCGATCGCGAGCGGGAACTCGGCGAACAAGCGCGCCATCTGCGCCGGGGTCTTCAGATAGTATTCGTGGTTGGGGCGCAGCAGCGTGCCGGCGTCCTGCAGCGAGGTCGTGTACTTCACGCAGGTCAGCACGTCGCAGAGCCGCGCGTCCTCGCGCACCGCGTACGCGACGCCGTTGGTCGCGACGTACGGGACGTCGAGCTTTCCCGCGAGCCGGACCATCGCGCGGATCAGCGCGGGATCTTCCGGCCGCATGTGGTGCTGCAGCTCGAGATAGAACCGCCCCGGGAAGAGATCCCGCAGCCGCGCGCCGATCGCGACCGCGCCGGCGCCGTCGCGTCGCAGCAGCGCCTTCTCGACCAGTCCGTTGCGCCCGCCGGAGAGCGCGATCAGCCCGTCGGTGTGGCCGTCGAGATCCTCGAGCCGGAGGCGCGCGTCGCGCTTGCGCCCGCGCATCTGGGCGGCCGAGATCGCGCGGGCGAGGTTGCCGTAGCCGGTCTTGTCGGCGGCGATGAGGACGATCCGAGGCGTGTCGGTCGGGACATCCTTGGCGGGCCGGGCCGGCCGGCTGGGCCGGATCGGCTCTGCGGCCTCCGGCTCGAAGGTCAGCTCGGCCCCGCAGAGCGCCGCGAACCCCGGCTGCGGCACGGCAGCCTTGGCGAACCGGACCGCCCCGTACAGCCCATCCCGGTCGGTGAGCGCGATCCCGCGCAGCCCCAGCCGCACCCCGTGCTCGACCAGCTCCTCAGGGTGCGAGGCCCCTTCGAGGAAGCTGAAGTTCGACCAGCAGTGGAGCTCGGCGTACTCGGCGGGCATCTGCCTCAGTATGCTCGAACGTGCGTTCGAGCTCCGGCCGATCACGGCGATGTCATGCTATGGGAGCGTAGTGCGGGGGCGCGTTTAGCGACTACGTCCGCATAGTCACATGACTATATTGCGATAGTCGCTCGACTACGAAAAGCGGTCAATTGACCCGATTTTGTGCTATACTCGGTCCGATGATCTCCGTCCCGAAGCTCTTCGGTAGCGAGGCCCGCACGAGAATCGTGGTCGCCACCATTGCGCTGCGAGATACGTATCCGCGCGAGATCGCCCGCCTGACGGCGGCGCCGCTGGTTACGGTGCAGCGCGTCGTCGACGACCTAGAGCGCCAAGGGATCATCCTGACCCGCTTGTCGGGGAACCAGCGCCGCGTGATGGTGGATGCGAAATGGATCGCTGCAGACGAGCTTCGCGCCCTGGCCTTACGCCTTCTCGACGCCCTTCCGGGTCTGCGCGCCGCGCTCGAAGACGAGCGCCGGCGCCCGCGCCGACGGGGAAAACCACGTGATCGGGCCGGCCGCGACGCTACGTGATGTCGCGTTCACGGTCGGGACGGCGCTCGCCCGAGCGGGCGTCGACGCGGTGCTTTGCGGCGGAAGTGCGGCGACGTTTTATGCGCCGGACGTCTATCAGTCAGAAGACCTCGACTTCGTCCTAACGTTCGGAGCTGAAGACGCCGTCGCGGCGCGCCGTGCTCTCGAGTCTCTGGGCTATACGCTGAGAAACGCGATGTTCTTCCACGACGCATCGCACTTCACGGTCGAGTTCCCGGTCGGACCGCTGAAGATCGGAGAGGAGACGGTCTCGGATGTCGACACGGTACGCCGCGGCGAGCAATCGCTTCGAATCATCGGTGCGACGGCGGTCGTCAAGGACCGACTCCTGAAGTACGCCGCATGGGACGATTTCTCGTCTCTCCGTGCGGCGCTCGGCGTCGCGCGGACGATCGACTTGGATCTCGACGACGTCCGCGCGTTCATGTCTCGTGAAGGAGCGGGCGTCTTCGAGAAGCGGTTTGATGAAGCGATGCGGGTCTTCGAGCGCCGTCTCCGAGAAGAAAAGTTTTCAGAGTAACAGCGCTACTTTGCGACGATCGGTTTGATCTCGCCGAAGCGGCCGGCTCGGAAGTCTTCGAAGGCGCGCTGGATCTCTTCGATGGTGTTCATCACGAACGGGCCGTAGCGGACCATCGGCTCGGCGATCGGGCGCGCGCACAGGAGCAACGCGTCGAGCGGCTCGGTGCCGGTGTTCGTCAGCGCCAGCGCGTCGCCGTCGTCGGCGAAGACCGCGTAATCGCCGCGGCGCACTTCGCGGGCGCCGATGCGACCGGTTCCGCCGAAGACGTACGCCGTCGCGGTCCAGCCGCGCGGGACGGGCTGTTCGACCTGGGCGCCGGGCGTGAGCGTGACGTGCACGTACGACCACGGCGTCACGGTGTGGACCGGGCCGGTCACGCCGAAGACCTCGCCCGCGAGGACGCGCGCGGTGACCCCGTCGGACGGGTGCGCGACCGGGATCGACGGCGCCGGGACGTCCTTGTACGCGGGCGCCAGCGCCTTGTCGGCTTTCGCGAGGTTCACCCAGATCTGGAAGCCGTGGCGATGGCCGCCGGTCCGCTGGAACTCCTCGCTCGGCATCTCCGAGTGCACGAGACCCGTCCCGCCGAGCATGTACTGCGCGTCGCCGGCCTTCAGCAGGCCGTGGTTACTGTGCGAGTCCAGGTGCTCCATCTCGCCGGTGATCAGGTACGTGATCAGCTCGAAGCCCTTGTGCGGGTGGTCCGGCGCGCCTTCGGCCTCGCCGGGGCCGTGGTCCATCGGGCCCATCTCGTCGAGCAGCAAGAACGGGTCGATCTGCTCGAGGCCGCGGGCCGGGATCGGGCGGTGGACGAGAAAACCGCCGCCTTCGAGCGTCGCCGTCGCCGGGATGACGCGGGCGAGCGAGCGGGTGGTCCGGGTATCGCTGGGCATATCGCACTTACGAACAGTAGCCGGGTTCGCAAGGTTGCCGCCCGGGACGAGGTGGCGGTGCGGACCGATTCGGCTACGGCAGCCTCATCGTCGCCCGCATGACCGTGACAGCGGGGCCGGCGACCGTGATCCGGCCGATCGCGTCCGGCGGGTCGCCGCCGACCTCGACGTGCGCGCGGCCGGGGCGGTGGACGTGCATTCCTTGCATCACGTCGTACGCGCGCTCGCGGACGATCCCGTACCGCGCGCAATAGCCGGCCATCCCGCCCGTCGCCGAGCCGGTGAACGGGTCCTCGAGAATGTCGCCGACGTCGGCGAAATGCCGCGCGACCAGCGCCACGTCACGTTCACAGGGGGTGAAGACGTGGACCGAGAGCCACTCGCGGTCGCGCGGGAACAGTGCGCGGCGATCCGGATCGGCGCGGTCGAGCGCGTCGCGCGACGCAAGCGCGATCATCAGCTGCGGCGTCCCGGTGCTGACCGTCTGCGGCGTGACGCCGGGATAGAGCTCGTCGTCGCGCAAACGCAACGCGGCGGCCGCCTGGGCGCGCGGAACGGTGCCGAGAAACCGCGGCGGCGGCTGCGACATCGCATAGACGCCGTCGCGTATCGTCACCGGAACGGTCGCGGCCGGCATCTTCACGCGCACCGTGTCGCGGCCGGGCGGGAACGCGCCGGCCTCGCGTAGCGCGTGCACCGTGGCGATCGTCGGATGACCGGCGAGCGGGATCTCGCCGACCGGCATCCAGTAGCGCACCACGACGTCGGCATCGGCGTCGCCGGGGAAGACGAAGCTCGTCTCGGAGAGGTTGATCTCGCGCGCGATCGCGAGCATCGCATCGTCGCCGAGCCCGCGCGCGTCGAGCACGACCGCGCACGCGTTCCCTTGCAGCGGCGTCGTCGTGAACGCGTCGACCCAGACGATCTCCAGCTCCCTCGCCATGCCGAGCGCTTCGGTGCGCGGGATTCGTTCGCCGCCCGGCCGGGGTACAGGCGGGAGGATGGCTAAGCGCGTTCTGCTCGCGGTCAACGCACGTGCCCGCCGCGGGCGCGAGGCGCGCGATCGCGCCGCCGAGGCGTTCCGCGCGCGCGGTCACGAGGTCGTCGAGATCACCAAGGACATCCCGCCCGGCGAGCTCTCGGCGACGATCCGCGCGCACGCCGGGAAGGTCGACGCGGTCGTCGTCGGCGGCGGAGACGGCACGCTGCTCACCGCGATCGACGGGCTCGTCGACACGAACCTGCCGCTGGTGATTCTTCCGCTCGGCACGTTCAACGAGCTAGCACGCACGCTCGGCGTCCCGCACGAGCCGGCCGCGGTCGCCGCGCTGGTCGACGAAGGCGCTCCTCTTCGGCTCGACATCGGGCGCGTCAACGGCACCGCGTACTTCAACGAAGCGTCGGTCGGTCTGTCGACGCGCGTGACGCGGCTGCAGACCGGCGAGGTGAAGCGCCGGCTGGGGATGCTCGCGGTCCCCGTGACGACGCTGCGCGCGCTGCGCTGGATGCGCGCGCTGCACCTCGAGATCGAGTCCGACGACGGCAAGAAGCGCGTCGTGCGCGCGGTGCAGCTCACCGTCGCGAACAGCTACCGCTTCGGCGGCGTCGTCGAGAACCCGGACGCGAGCCTGGAAGACGGGCAGCTGTGGCTCTACTCGATCGATGTGCGCAGCTGGTGGCACACGCTGGGGATCCTGCTCGCGGTCGCGCTGCGGCGGTTTCCGCACGCGCCCGACACGCTGGCGGTGCGCGGGAAGCGCTTCGTGGTGCGCTCGCTGCACGGGCGCGCGTACGGCGTCAACGCCGACAGCGAGCCGGTCACGCAGCTTCCGGCCGAGTTCACGATCCAGAACCAGGCGGTCACCGTGCTGGTCCCGCCGCAGCAGAAGGACAAGATCCGCTGATGCTGAGCTACTTCCGGCCGAAGCTCTACGCGCCGGCGATCAACCAGATCGACCCCGACGAGCTGCGCGAGCGCGGGATTCGCGGTGCGATCGTCGACCTCGACAACACGCTGGTCGGCTTTCGCGCGCTCGTCCCGCTCGAAGAGGACGCGCTGTGGGTCGCGCGCGCGACGCGCGCAGGCGTGAAGGTGCTCGTGCTGACGAACAACGGCACACCCTGGGCGTCGAACGTCGCGAAGGACCTCGGCGTCCCGTGCATCCCGCGCGCGCGCAAGCCGTTGCCGAACGGCTTTCGCCGCGCGCTGAAGGTGCTCGAGCTCGAGCCGCGCGAGGCCGTGGTGATCGGCGACCAGCTCTTCACCGACGTGCTCGGCGCGAAGCTCGCCGGGCTCGACGTGATCCTCGTCGATCCGCTCGTGCGCCACGACCCGTGGAACACGCGCCCGCTGCGCTGGCTCGAGACGATCATCATGCGCGGCGTCCCGCGCGCGTGACGCCGGACCGTCTCGCGAAGGCGCGCGCGCTGCTCGACGGGATCGCCGCGCGGGAGCACGCCGATCCGGAGATCGCGTATCCGACGCGCTGGTGGCTCCCGGAAGGCGTCGCCGACGTCGCCGTGGTGCTGCTGCACGGCCTGACCAACAGCCCGCCGCAGTACGACCGACTCGGCGCCGACTTGTTCGCGCGCGGCCACGCGGTGATCGTCCCGCGGATGCCGTACCACGGCTACCGCGACCGCATGACCGAAGCGTTCGGGAAGCTGAAGCGCACCGATCTCGAAAGGGCCGCGCTGGAGGCGGTGGTCATCGCGGCGCTGTGCGGGGCGCGCGTCGCCGTCGCCGGGATCTCGGTCGGCGCGGTGCTCGCGGGGTGGCTCGCCGCGCGCACGCGGATCGACACCGCGATCGCGATCGCGCCGTTCTGCGGTCTGCGCGAATTGCCGGGCCGCGCGAACGACGCGCTCGGCGCGCTGCTGTGCGCGGCGCCGAACCGATTCTCGTGGTGGGACCCGCGCGCGAAGGAGGCGCAGCCGCCTTCGCACGGCTACCCGCGCTTCTCGACGCGCGCGCTCGGCGAGTCGTTGCGGCTGTCGACGGAGATCGACGCGGTGTCGCCCGGTCCGCCGAGCGCGGCGCGGCGGGCGTATCTGGTGCTCAACGATCACGAGCCGATCGTCAACAACGCGCACGCCGCGCGGCGCTTCGATTCCCTGCGCGCACACGGCGTCGCGGTCGAGCACGTCGCGCTCCACGGCTTGCCGAAGATCCACGACGTCGTCGAGCCTGCGATCCCGCAGGCGCGCACCGAGCTCGTCTACCCGAAGCTCATCGAGCTGATCGAGCGCGACTGATCCTTCGCGATCTCACTGCGCCGTTGCGGGGACGAAGCGCAGGACCGTCGCGAGCGCCGCGCAGAGGAAGCCGGCGCCGAGCAGCAGCCCGCCCGCGACGTCGGTCGCGTAGTGCGCGCCCAGCGCGAGCCGCGACCACGGAATCCCGACCGCGCACGCGACCAAGAGCGCGGTGAGCGCGGCTGCCCACGGGCGCGGGAGCGGCGCGTGCCACGCGAGGATCGCGAACCCGACGAAGAACACGATCGCGGTGACGGAGTGACCGCTCGGGAACGAGAGGTCCGTCTCGCGAACGCCGATCTCGCCGCCCGGCCGCGCACGCTGAAACCCGAGTTTCACCAGCGCGTTCGCCGCTTGCGAGATCACCTGCGCGCCGAGGACGACGGCGACCGCGCCGGCGCCGGCGCGCAGCGCCATCGCGACGCCGAACGCGACGACGCCGATCCCGATCAGCACGGGCCAGCGGCCCAGCAGCGTGAAGAAGAGTGCGAGCGGGACCGCCGTGCCGCGCAGCGACTGCGCCGCGATGTCGAGCCGGCCCGGCCCCCGGTGCGCCACCAGCGCGCCGACGGCCAGCGCGCTCAGCGCGAACGCGACCGCGGCGATCCACAGGCGCGTCTCCAGCACGCTATCCGTGCGCAACGCCGCCCTCCGGAACGAAAACGCGCAGCGCTTCGCGCGCGACGCGAAACCGCGCCGGCGTCTTCTCGAAGAGCGAGCCGTCCAGGCTGATCCACTGCTTCGCGCGCGCGTCGATCGTGAACGCCTTCGCCGTCACCGCGTGCGCGTGCGGAAGCTTCGCCTGCGCGTGCAGACCGATCGCGGCGTACGTGCGCATCGCGCCGAGCGCGGACCGGTCTTCGCTGGTGAACAGCGCGAGCCGGCCGTCGACGAGCGAGGCGTCCGGCGTGATGGGCGTGGTGCCGAAGAACCGGCCGTTCGCGACGATGATGTCCTGCGTGCGCAGCTCGAGCCGGCCGCGCTTCCAGCGGATCCGCGCGCGGAACGCGCGATGCGTGAGCAGCGGGCGCAGCGCCGCGATGCCGTATGCGAGCGGCCCGCCCCAGCGCTTCACCGCGGTCGGTGTCGCGCCGGCGATCTCGGAGGAGATGCCGACGGTCGCGAAGTTCGCGAAGTAGCGTCCATTCACGCGGCCGAGATCGATGCGCGCGGTGTGCCCGCGCGCGATGGTGGCGACTGCGGCGTCGAGATCGTGCGGGTCGAGCCCGAGCGACATCGCGAAGTTGTTCCCGGTCCCGAGCGGGAGCACGCCGAGCGCCGTCTTGCGATGGGCGAGCGCGTCGACGGCGTGCGCCATCGTGCCGTCGCCGCCGCCGACGACGACGACCGGCGCGCCGGCCTTCGCCGCGCGCCGCACGCAGCGCTCCAGCTCGGTGCTGTCCGAGGTGACGTGAAACGCCGCGACGCGCACCGCTTGCGCGCGCAGCAGATCGACGATCCGTCCTTGTTCTCTCGCGGAGCGCCGCGAATGGCGGTTGAGAACGACGACCGCCTCGCTCGTTGCGTGCGCTACCGGCCGGTCTCCGGTTCGACGCCGCCCGGGACGCCGCCGACGTCCGAAGCGCCGGCCGTCGGGTCGGGATCGTTCTCGTTCAGATCGAGCGCGTCGGCGACCGGCGCGTCGCCTTCCCCGTCGCCCGTTCCGCCGGCTTCGTCGATCTCGGTGTCGGCGATCTGGTCGAGGCCGCCGAGCTCGTCGTCGTCCATCACGTCCGCGTCTTCGTCCTCGATCTCGTCGAGGTCACCGCCGCCCGTCATCCGTCGTTCGCGCCTCCGCTCTCCGTGTTGCCGAGCCCGCCGCCCAGCTCGTCGCCGGGAACGTCGCTATCTTGCTCGTGCGCGTCCGCCAGCACGTCGGACGGACGCTCGTCCCGATCGTTCATGGGCGGTTCGTTCCCACTTCACGCGCCGGTGAAAGGAGCGCGGTTCCGGAGTGGGTACGAGCCGTCGGTGCGGTACCGGAACCTGGGGCGCTGGGGCGTCAAGCTGTCTTCCGTCGGGCTCGGCTCGTGGCTCACCTACGGCGGGAGCGTCGAAGAGGACGCGGCGCGCGCGTGCATGCGGCGCGCGTACGAGCGCGGCGTCACGTTCTTCGACACCGCGAACGTGTACGCGCGCGGCCGCGCCGAGGAAGTCGTCGGGCGGACGATCCGCGAGTTCCCGCGCGAGCAGATCGTGCTCGCGACGAAAGTCTATTTTCCGATGGGCAACGGCCCGAACGACCGCGGGCTTTCGCGCAAGCACGTTCGCGAGCAGATCGATCTCTCGCTGAAGCGCCTGCAGGTCGACTACGTCGATCTCTACCAGTGCCACCGCTACGATGTGACGACGCCGCTCGAAGAGACGGTGCGCGCGATGGACGATCTTGTGCGCGCGGGGAAGATCTTGTACTGGGGCGTGAGCGAGTGGAACGCCGACCAGATCGCCTCGTCGGTGAACCTCGCGCGGGCGCGCGGCTGGGCCGAGCCGGTCTCGAACCAGCCGCAGTACAGCGCGCTCTGGCGGCGGGTCGAGGAGCGCGTCATCCCCGCGTGCCGCGAGTACGGGCTCGGGAACGTCGTATGGTCGCCGCTCGCGATGGGGATTCTCACCGGCAAGTACACCGACGCGGCGAGCCCGCCCGCCGGAACGCGCGCTGCCGGCCGCTCGAAGGACATGATGGAGGACTACTTCACGCAGCCGGTCCTCGACGCGGTGCAGCGGCTGCGCCCGCTCGCCGAGCGCGCGAACTGCACGCTCGCGCAGCTCGCGGTCGCGTGGTGCCTGCGGCAGGACGTCGTCAGCTCGGTGATCGTCGGCGCGACGCGTCCCGAGCAAGTCGACGACAACGTCGCCGCCGCCGATCTCGACATCGATCCGGAGATCTTCGAGGAGATGGACCGCATTCTCGCGCCCGTCGTACCGTTCGAGCCGTACACGGCGTAGCAGCGCTCACTCCTCGCCCGCGTTCGGCTCCCCGTTCGCTTCGGTGACGAGCGTGCCGAGGAACGCGCCGAGGATGTCCGCGGGCGCGTTGTTCTGCTCGCCGCCGATCACGCTCCAGTCGAAGTACTCGTTCACGTCGGAACGGCGCAGCGTCGTCTCGAGCGTGTTGAGCGCTTCGTCCGACATGATGATCCACAGCAGCACGACGGCGTCGACCTCGCGCGAGCGCTCCATCACGTGATAGCGGTGCGCCCACACGACGCCTTCGTCTTCCTCGACGAACGCCTCGTTGAGCTGCGCGACGCGGTCGCGCAGGAACGTGGTCGCCTCGTCGACGTTGAGCGCGTACCACGCCGGCCGCGGGATGAACGTCGTGAGGTAGAACTGCGGTGGGGACGCTTCCTCGTCGTCCAGGTCGTCGCGGTCGCCGAGCGGATCGATCGGGTCCATCCCGGTCCCTGTACCCGCTCGGTGCACGAGCGCCTGTTCAGTCGTAGACGCCGCGGACGCTCCATGCGCCGTGTCCCGCAGGCGAATCCTCGCGCGCGATGCGCAGCAGCGCACCGTCGTCGAGACACACGTCGTACTCGTCGCGCACCAGCATGGGCCAGTGCTCCTCCGCGCGCCACGGGCCGGCGAGCTCGACGACCTGCTGCGGCGGCGAGCCGACGAAGCGCGGCGCGCCGTCGATCACGCGCACGTCGATCGCGTACGGCTCGACGATGCGCAGCTGCAGCGTCGCGGCGGCGGGCAGCGCGGGAGGCTCGGCACGCGGGCCGTGTGATGCGAGCGGCTCGAGCGTGAACGGCTCGAGCACGTAGCGCCGCTCGATGCGCGGACCGTCGACGACGCGCGCGCGCAGCGCGCTCCCTTCGCCGAGCACCGCGTCGAGCCGCGCGAGCACGACGCCGATCGCGTCCGGATCCGGATCGCTCGCGGCGAAGAGCGAGAGCTCGACGCCGCCGCTCGCGAGCTCCTCCGCGGCGAGCCGCAAGCCGACGACGGGCGCGGTCAGCACGACGCCTTCGAGCCGCGCGCGCAGCAGCTCGAAGAGCGTCGACGGCACCGCGGTCGGCTGCGCGACGCGCGTCGTCAGCTCGCGCGTCTCGCCGTCGTCGCAGTCGAGCCGCAGCACCAGCCGGCCCGCGCGCTTCCCGGCCGCGGAGAGATCGTCGACGACCCGGCCGACCAGCGTGCGCAGCGCGAAGAGCACCTGCTCCTCCGAGCTCGCCTCGCCTTCGCCGTAGAGCGCGCGGTCGATCCGCAGCGCGCGCGGGCGCGGTCTCAGCGGCCGGTCGTCGATGCCGCGTGCGAAATCGTGCCATTCGGCCGCCGCGGCGCCGAAGCGGCGCACGAACGGGCCGTGCGGGAGCGCGGCCAGCTCGCCGAGCGTCGTCACGCCGAGCAGCCGCAACCGCTCCAGCGCGCCGGCGCCGATCGGTAGCAGATCGAGCGGCAGCGGGGCGAGGAATGCCGCCGCATCGCCCGCGTGCGCGGACGGGCAGACGGTGCCGTCGCCGCGCCACGCGGCGGCGTGCGCGACGAAGCGGTTCGGGCCGAGCGCGACCCGCGCCGGGAGGTCGAAGCCCGTCAGGGCGCCGCGCACCGCGGCGATCCAGCCGGCAGGCTCGCCCGCGATTCCGTGCATCTCGAGAAAGGCGCGGCCGAGCCCGTCGTCCTCGACGACCGGCGAGGCGGCGTCGAGCGCCTCGAGCACCTCGGCCCACACGCGCGCGTCGGCGGCGGGGTCGTCGAAGACCGTCCGCGCGTCGTGCGCGACCGCCTGCGCCTGGGTGAGCGTCATCCCGCGCCGCACCCCGAGCGCCGCCGCGGTCAGCGTGCAGTCGACGACCCGCCCGCGTTCGATACGGTCTGCTAGGACGAGCGGCGCGCCGAGGTCGACCGCCGGCTGAGTCAGCCGTGCGACGGCGAGGCGGAACGCCGGGATCCAGACGCAGACGACCGGCATTTCAGGCGGC
Source organism: Candidatus Limnocylindrales bacterium (assembly GCA_035488115.1). Classification (GTDB taxonomy): domain Bacteria; phylum Vulcanimicrobiota; class Vulcanimicrobiia; order Vulcanimicrobiales; family Vulcanimicrobiaceae; genus Vulcanimicrobium. The sequence continues at coordinate 23,039 of DATHLN010000108.1, forward strand.
GGCGGGAAACGCGGTGAGGGCCGCGCCGCGTTGACCGGACATGCTGCACGCGCTCGTCCTTCTCTTCGCGATCCCGACCTTCGGGCCGGTCCCCGACCACTCGGCGACCCCCGGTCCCGCCCCCGCATACCTGCGCGTCCCCTCGGCGGGGAACGAGGCGCTGATCGTCGACTCCGGCTCGACGAACCGCGCGGGGTACCGTCTGCGCGTGTACGAGGACGGCACGACGGCGCTGCAGCAGGGCGACGTCCCGATCCGCAAGCGCGCCCCCGCGGCGCTGGTCGCGCGCTTCTTCGCCGATCTGAGAGCGGCCGGTCCGCTCGACCGCCTGCGGACCGCGCACTGCATGAAGAGCGCCTCGTTCGGCTCGACGACGCAGATCGGATACCGCGGCGTGATGTCGCCGGACGTCTCGTGCCCGGGAACGTCGGCGAGCGTGCGCGCGCTCTCGATCGACGCGACCGCGCTCGCCGGCGCGGCCGGCGTCTCGATGCTGCCGCGGCCGCTGCCCTCGCCGTAGGCACTTGAGGGCGGATCGGGCGAAGCCCGAACGCGAGGGTTCACCGAAGGTGAACCCACTAGAGCACCCTTCGCCGTGCGGCCGGTGCGATCGCCGTGAGCTCTCGCTCGCGCAGGTCGGCCGGCTCCGGGCGGTCCTCGAACGGCTCGCACCGTACCAGCGCGTCGCCCACCGGGGCGGCGCGTTTGTGCTTGCGGACGACGGCGCGCACGTCGAACCCCGCGAGCTCGCCGAGATGTCCCGCCGGGCCGTTCCAGCGGACGCGCTCGATCGCCGTCTCGAGCCGCACCGAGGCGACGTAGCGCAGCTCCGCAGAGGCTTCCTCGCCGAGCGCGATCAGCAGCGTGTTGGTGCGGTGCGCGAGGCTCGCGAGGCGCGTCCACGCCGCCGTCCCGGTTCCGCGGCCGCTGCGGAGCGCCGGTATGACGACGACCGTGAACGCGCCCGAGCGCACGACGACGTCGGCGGCGCGCGCGGCGTCGGCCGGCTCGCCGATACGGGCTATCATCAGCAGCCGCCCGAGCCGTACGCCCGCCGCCGCGAGCGCAGGCGGGAAGAGGTCCACCCCAACGACCGCTCCCAGCCCACGCCGCGTCGCCGCCGCGAGGAGACGCGCTGCGAGCGCGCTCCTCCCGGAGCTCGGCGGACCCTCGAGCGTCGCGATCGTCCCGCGCGGAAAGCCGCCACCCAACGCAGCATCCAGCGAGCCGATCTCCGTCCGAACCAGCGCCTCGTCCCCGAGCGCGAACGCCGCGGCCGTCGTCTCCCGGTGACGGCGGTCGAAGCCCTCGCGCAGGGCGGCAAAGGCCGGATCGGCGCTCATGGGAGCACGAGCATATCGAACATATGTTCGATTGTCAACGGCCGGCAGACCGCGGCAGCGAGCAGGGACGGGCAGCCGCCCCGGGGATGATCCGAGAGCCCGTGACCACAGTTCCGACGATCTCCGCCTCGGCGATCGGCGTGGCGCCGATCCGCTACCGCGACCGCACGCTCCCGAACGGCCTGCGCGTCCTGCTCGTCCCCGACCGCCGCGTCCCGTCGGTCGCGATCAACGTCGCCTACCGGGTCGGCGGGAAGGACGATCCGCCGGGACGCTCGGGGTTCGCGCACCTCTTCGAGCACCTGATGTTCAAGGGGACCTCGCGCACCGCCGCCGAGACGATGGACCGGCTCACCGAGGACGTCGGCGGCTTCAACAACGCCTTCACCTCGGAAGACATCACGAACTACTACGAGGTCGTGCCGTCGAACCACCTCGAGCGGCTGCTGTGGGCGGAAGCGGACCGGCTCGCGTCGCTGACGGTGAACGAGGAGAACTTCGCGACCGAGCGCGACGTGGTGATCGGCGAGTACGACCAGCGCATCCTCGCCGAGCCGTACGGGATGCTCGACGAGCTCGTCAATCGCGAAGCGTACGCGGTGCACCCGTACCGGCGCGGCGTGATCGGCAGCCCCGCGGAGCTGAACGCCGCCTCGCTCGACGACGTGGTCGCGTTCCACGCGACGTACTACCGCCCCGACAACGCGCTGCTCGTCGTCGCCGGCGATCTCGATCCCGAGGAGACGTTCGCGATGGTCGAGCGCTGGTTCGGGCCGATTCCGACGCCGCGCTCGCCGGTTCCGCGCGTGCACGCGGTCGAGCCGCCGCAGACCGCCGCGCGCACGTTCGTGTATCACGCCGCCAACGTGCCGCTGGCCGCGGTCGAGGAGGCGTATCACATCCCGGCAGCGGCGCATTCGGACGCGGCGGCGCTCGACGTGCTGGAAACGCTGCTCGGTTCGGGGCGCAGCTCGCGGCTCTACACCTCGCTCGTCTACGAGCAGCAGCTCGCGACCAGCGCGTACGCGAGCGCGGATCTGCGCGAGCATCCGGGATTGTTCGCGGTCCGCGTGACCTGCGCCGGGGGCGTCGAGCTCGCCGCGGCGCGCGCGGCCCTCGCGGCGGAGATCGCGCGCGTGCGCGCGCAGCCGCCGGACGAAGCGGAGCTCGCGCGCGTGCGCACGCAGATCGCGAGCAGCGTGGTGCGCTCGCGCCAGACGAACGGCGGCGTCGCGCTCGAGCTGGTGCGCGCGACGACGGAGCGCGGCGATCCGGAGCTGGTGAACGGCGATCTCGCGCGCTATCTCGCGGTGAGCGGCGAGGACGTGCAGCGCGTCGCGACGACGTACCTGCGCGACGAGAACCGCACGAGCGTCGAGTACTACCCGGCCTCGGAGAAGCTGCGGGCCGCCTCGTGAACGGCGGCCTCTCGACGCTCCCGGCCGCCGGGCCGCCGCACGACGCGGTCCTCCCGGCGCCGGCCGAACGCGTCCTCGACAACGGCTTGCGCGTCGTCGCGTTCTCGCAGCGCAATCTGCCGCTGGTCGCGGCGCAGCTCGTCGTCGGCTGCGGCGGCGCCGCGGAGCACGAGGACGAGGCCGGCCTCTCCGCGCTGGTCGCCGCGCTGCTGACGCAAGGGACCGCGGTGCGCGGTGCGACCGAGATCGCCGTTGCGAGCGACGCGCTCGGCGCGCGGATCATCGCCGCGTCGGGCTACGATGCCTCGGTCGTCACGTGCGCCGCGACGACGCCGGCGTTTCCGCAGGCGCTCGCGCTGCTCGACGAGATCGTGCGCCGGCCCGCGTTCGCACCGCGCGAGGTCGAGCGCGTGCGCACGAAGTCGATCACCGATCTTGCGCTCACGTACGCGAACCCGAATGCGCTCGCGCGCGGCGTCGCGCACCGCATCGCGTACGGCGGCGCGCCGTACGGCCATCCGCTGGCGGGGACCGCTGCGACGCTCGAGACGATCACGCGCGACCGCGTCGCGTGGTTCCACGAGCGCTTCTACCGCCCGGACGACGCGGTGCTGGTGATCGGCGGCGATCTCGAGACCGATGACGCGTTCGCGCTCGCCGAGCGCGTGATGGGCTCGTGGCGCGCGCCCGAGACGCCGGTCGGCGAACGCCCGCACGGCACGATTCCGCCGCCGCGCGCGCAGGTCGTGATCGTCGACAAACCGGACGCGGGACGCACCGCGCTGCTCGCCGGCCGCGTCACGATCGAGCGGCGCTCGCCGGAGTTCTATGCGGCGACGGTCGCGACGGCGGTGCTCTCCGGCTACAGCGGCCGGCTGAACCAAGAGGTTCGGGTGAAGCGCGGGCTCTCGTACGGAGCGGGCGCGGCGCTCGCCGCGCGGCGCCAGCCGGGGACGTTCTTCGCGATGACCCTCGTCGACCACGCGCGCGCGGCGGAGGCGACCGAGGTGACGCTCGCGACGATCCGTTCGCTGGCCGACGCGCCGGCGAGCGACGACGACTTGGTGACGCGAAAGGCGACCGTGACCGGCGCGTTCTTCCGCGCGATCGAGACGGTCGACGGGATCGCGAGCGTGCTCGGCGAGCACGTCGTCTACGACGTTCCGCTCGGCGAGATGCAGGAGTACGCGCACCGCGTCCTCGCCGTCGATGCGGAGTCGGTGCGCGCGGTCGCGGCGAGCCGGCTCGTCCCCGAGACGTTCGCCGTGCTGGTCGGCGATGCGTCGAAGTTCGCCGCCGACGTCGAGCGCGCGCACGGCGCGGCGCGGATCGTCGAAGCGCAGCGGCTGGATCTCGGGTCGCCGACGCTCGGCGGCTGAGCGCGTGTCGTTCTTCCCCGACCGCCGTTCGCCGGTCGCGCTGCACCGCCAGCTCGCGGCGCATCTGCGCGACGCGATCGTCGCGGGCGAGCTGGGCGGCGGGACGCGCCTGCACGCTTCGCGCGTCCTCGCCGAGCAGCTCGGCGTCTCGCGGAACACCGTGACCCAGGCGATCGACCAGCTCGTCGCCGAGGGCTATCTCGAGACGCGCATCGGCGCCGGCACGTACGTCGTGCGCGGGCTGGTGCAGCCTTCGCACGACGCGCGCGACTCATCCGCGCACGAGGCGCCGCGTCTGTCGGCCCGCGCGCGGCGGCTGCCGCGGCGCGCGTTCGATCCCGACGGCGGCAGCGAGCCGAAGCTGTTCCGGCCCGGCGTTCCGGATCCGTCGCTGTTCCCCGACGCGGTGTGGCGCCGCATCGCGAACCGCTGGCTCGACGGCGCGCGGACGCGCGGGTACGGCGATCCGTGCGGCTACCGGCCGCTGCGCGAGGCGATCGCGACGCATCTGCGCCAGACGCGCGGCGTCGCGCACGGCGCCGGCAACGTGATCGTCGTCGAAGGGACGCGCGCCGCGCTCGCGCTGATCGCCGACGTGCTGCTCGACCCCGGCGACGTGCTCGCGGTCGAGGACCCCGGCTACGCCGCGATGCGCGAGGCGGCGCATGCGGCCGGCGCGGTCACGGCCGCCGTGCCGCTCGACGACGAAGGCTTCGACGTCGCGCGCGCGCCGGCGAACGCGCGGCTGGCGTACGTCACGCCCTCGCACCAGTACCCGACCGGCGTGGTCATGGGGTTGCGGCGGCGGCTGGAGCTGTTGGCGTGGGCGCGCGCGGCCGGCGCGTACGTCGTCGAGGACGACTACGACGCGGAGTTCCGCTACGACGGTGCGCCGTTGCCCGCACTGCAAGCCCTCGATCCTTCGACCGGCTCGCAGCACGCGGCGCGCGTGCTGTACGTCGGCACGTTCAGCAAGACGCTCGCGCCGGGGTTGCGCGTCGCGTGGATCGTCGTCCCCGACGCGCTGGTCGACGCGTTCGCCGCGGCGCGCGCCGTCGTCTCGGGCGGGCCGGCGTTTCCGGTGCAGGCCGCGCTCGCGGCGTTCGTCGCCGAAGGGCATTTCGCGCTCCACGTCCGGCGCGCGTCCGCGCGCTATCGCGAACGGCGCGACGCGCTGGTCGGCGTGCTCGAGCGCCGTCTCGCCGGCGTCGTGCGCGTGCAGGGTGCGGCGACCGGGCTGCACGTCGTCGCGCGCTTCGAGCCGAGCGCGATCGGCCCGACGGCGGCGAACGACGGTGGGGCCGCGGGCGCCGTCGCCGGTGATGCGGCCGTGAGTGCCGCGGCGGCCGCGCACGACGTGGTCGCGCCGGCGCTCTCGGCGTATGCGCTGAGCGATCGCGCGCCGAACGGTCTCGTGCTCGGATTCGCCGCCGGCGATCCGCCCGCGATCGAACGGGCCGCGGAGCGGCTCGCGCGCGCTTTCGACGACGTGCGGCACCCGGCGCGAGCGGCGAATCGGCCCTCGACCGGGACGTCGCGGGCCGTGTAACATCGCGCGGTGAGTACCGCGTCACCGAGCCCGAACGGCGTCTCGCCGGCGCCGAATACGCGCGTCCGCCGATTGGCGGAACGCGCGCGCTATGATGCCGAAACGGTGCATGCCATTCTCGACGAAGCGTACGTCGCGCACGTCGGCATCGTCGTCGACGGCGCGCCCGTGGTGATCCCGTACGCGTGCGCGCGCGTCGGCGACGAGCTCGTGCTGCACGGCTCGACGCGCGCCGGGACGCTGTCGGCGGTCGCGACCGGTGTCCCGGTGTGCGCGACGGTCACCATCCTCGACGGCTTGGTGTTCGCACGCAGCGCGTTCCATTCGTCGATGAACTATCGTTCGGTCGTCGTGCAAGGCGCGGCGCGCGTCGTCGGCGATCCGCGGGAGAAGGCACGGTTCCTCGACGCGCTCGTCGATCATCTCATGCCGGGACGCCGCGCGCAGCTGCGCGAGCCGACCGAAGGCGAGCTCGAAGCGACGCAGGTCGTCGCGATCCGCCTCGATGCGGTATCGGCGAAGATTCGCACCGGTGGGCCGAAGGACGCGCCGGAGGATCTGCTGCCGGCGATCTGGGGCGGCGTCGTTCCGATGCGGCTGACGTTCGGCGAGCCCGAACGGGATGGTATCACCGATCCCCGGGTGCCGTCTCCGGCGTTGGCGCATCCTTCGACAGGCTCAGGATGACATTGTCTCGGGGCGTTCCTCCAATGTCACCCTGAGCCTGTCGAAGGGTGAGAGACGATCTCGCCGTCAGGGGATCAGCAGCAGCTTTCCGGTCGTCTTGCGGGCCTCGAGGTCGCGGTGCGCCTGCGCCGCGTCCGCGAGCGCATATGTCTGTCCGATCCGGACGTGAAGCTTCCCCGAGCGGATCGTCTCGTACAAGTCGTTCGTGCGGCCGAGCAACTCGTCGCGCGTGCGGATGTAGTCGACCAGCGTCGGCCGCGTGAGGAATACCGAGCCTTGCGCGGAGAGCTTTTGCGGATCGATCGGCGGGACGGCGCCGCTCGACGCGCCGTAGAGCACGAGCATCCCGCGCGGGCGCAGCAGGCTCAAGCTGCGCTCCCACGTGTCCTTTCCGACCGAGTCGTAGACGACGTCGACCGACTTCTCGCCCACGATCGCGCGCGTCGCTTCGGCGAAGTCTTCGTTCGCGTAGACGATCACGTGGTCGGCGCCGTAGCCGCGCGCGAGCTCCCCCTTCTCCTCGCTGCCGACCGTGGCGATCACCGTCGCGCCGGCGAGCTTCGCGAGCTGCACCAGCGTCGAGCCGACGCCGCCCGCGGCGGCGTGCACGAGCGCGACGTTTCCGGCGCGCAGCGGAAACGTGTCGTGCACGAGATAGTGCGCCGTCATCCCCTGCAGCATCACCGCGCACGCGTCGCGATCGCTCACGCCTTCGGGGACGGGGACGAGCTCGCTTGCGGGGACGGCATTCAGCTCCGCGTAGCCGCCCATGTTCGGGGACGCCGCATAGGCGACGCGGTCGCCGGCTTTCAGCTCGGTCACGCCGTCGCCGACGGCCTCGACGACGCCGGCGCCTTCGCGGCCGTCGATGAACGGCAGCTCCCGCTTGTACATCCCGGTGCGGAAATAGACGTCGATGTAGTTCACGCCGCACGCGGTCTGGCGGACGAGCGCTTCGCCGGCCTTCGGCCGCGGCGCCGGGACGTCGGCGTACTCGAGGACTTCGGGACCGCCCAGCCGGGCGACGCGGATCGCTTTCATGCTCGTGCGGACCGCGAAAGCGAGCCGCCGGTTTCCGTCCCCGACCGCGATGGTACGCTGACCGCATGGAACGCCGCGACCTCTTTCAGGACGACCTCACCGAGGAGCGCTATCCCTCGCCCGCGCGCCGCGACGACGAAGCGGTGAAACAGACGCTCGACCCCGACGCGAGCGCGGACGACGCGAACGACGAGGCGCGCTCGGTCCGACCCGGCGAGAGCTAGCCCGCCGCTACTCCTCCGGGCCCGCCGAGGTCCCCGGGATCCGCGGAACGATGCTGTCGGCGAGCGCCGGATCGTTCGTCGTTCCGACCGTCCCGGGTGAGGCGCTCGTCACGCCGCTCGTCGTGGTCGTCGTCGACGGCACGTCCTCGCCCGTCATCGTCCTGCGGTCGGCGTCGCCGGTCATCCCCATCGACTCGTCCTGCGCCTGCGTCGTCGTCCCCCGCGCCGCCGCGCTCTCGCCGTGGAACAGGTACGACGACGAGGTCGGGTCGAGCGCGCCGGGTGGCGCCTGCTCGACCATCGCGGCGAAGTGCTCGAGATCGTGGCGGAGCCGGCGCTCGAACTCACCACCCGCGCCGAGCGCCTCGCCGATCCGACCGAGGAGCCCGCCCGGCGGCTCGTACGCGATCGTGACGGTCAGCGCCGTGCGGTCGGCGCCTTGCGGTTCGAATGTGACGCTGCCGCTATTCTTCAGGCCGTCGAGCGAGCGCCAGCCGATCTGACGGTCGGGGATCCAGCCTTCGTTGATCGCGTCCCACTCGTGCTTGCCGACGACGTCGACGACCCAATGGCTGCGCTCGTCGTCGAGGTACGTTACCTCTTTGACGAACGTCATGAACTTCGGGTAGTCGTTGAAGTGGGTGTAGAGCTGGTAGACCTGGTGCAGCGGTGCGTTCACCGTGACCGTCGCGCTGTGCTCCGCCATGCGGGCGTCCTCCCTCGTTCCGTGCGCTCGAAGCGTACCCGCCGCTCGGCGGACCCGAACGCGGGTACGATAGGCGGGCCATGAAGCTGTACGCCGACGTCGGGATGCTCAAAGAGACCTACACGCGGTTCAACGCCGACAAAGCGCCGCGCCTGGCCGCCGCGATCTCGTTCAGCACGATCTTCGCGATCGCGCCGGTGATCGTGCTCGTCATCGCGATCGCGGGCGGGATCATCGCGGCGACGGTGGGCCACGGCCACGGGCACAGCCTGGTGCGCGACCAGCTGATCGGCTCGATCCGCGCGTCCGCCGGCAAAGAAGCGGCCGATACGGTGAACGCGATGGTCACCGCGGCATTCAGCAAGACGCAGCAGTCGCTGATCGCGCAGATCATCGCGTGGATCCTGCTGGTCCTCGGCGCCGCCGGCCTGTTCGCCACGCTGCAGGACGCATTGAACACCGTTTGGCACGTCGAGCCCGAGAAGAAGGGTATCTGGGCGACGATTCGCGACCGCGTCGCCTCGATGGGGATGATCGCGGCGATCGGGTTTCTGCTCCTCGTCACGACCGCTCTGAACGCCGCGATCGCATACCTCTCCGCGTACGTCACGCGCGCGCTGCCCTTCCCGGGCGCGGGCTTCGTATTCGGGCTGGTCAACGTGATCGTCTCGATCGCGCTGATCTCGCTGCTCTTCGCGGTCATGTTCAAGTACCTGCCGGACGCGAAGATCGAGTGGCACGACGTGTGGACCGGCGCGCTCTTCACCGCGGTGCTGTTCGTGATCGGCCAGACGCTGATCGCGCTCTATCTCGGCCGGGCCGGCGTCTCGTCGGCGTACGGCGCCGCCGGCTCGCTCGTCGTGCTGCTGCTGTGGGTGAACTACTCTTCGATGATCCTGCTGCTCGGCGCCGAGTTCACCCGCGTCTACGCCGAGCAGCACGGCTCGCGCATCGGCGCCGCGCCGGCCGACGTCGACCCCAACGCGAAAAAAGAACCCGATCCGAAGACCGACGGGCGCGAAAGCGCCGCGCAAAGCGCGCAACCGGCGCCGCACGCGAGCGACGGTGCCGCGGCCCGCGTGCCGACGGCGCGCGTGCCGACGGCGCGCGGCGACGTATCGGCGAACGGTTCCCCGACGCGCCCGCGCGGGACCGGCCGACCGCTCTAGGAGCGAGCGCCGCCGCTGACGAGGCGCGTGCGAGACCACTTCTCGAACGGCTGCACGCGCCGGAAGACCGAGAACACGCCGACGATTGCGACCATGCTCGCGAACAGCGCGACGTAGCGCGCGATCGCGCCGCGGAAGCCGACGCGCCGCTCGCCGTTCGCACCGACGATTCGCAGGTCGCAGACCATCATCCCGAACGTCTGCCCGATCAGCGCGACGAGGATGACCGCGTACACGAACAACACGATCGAGACCAGGGTGTTGTCGCCGAACGTCAGGTAGACGTGGCCGTGTCTCGCCACCGGAGCCGCGGCGACGCCCGACGTCACCAGCGTGTTCACCAGCTTCGATACCTCGGGGTCCTGCGAAAGCGTTTTCAGCGCCGCGGCGTCGCCCGGCGATATCTGCGTCTGCACCGCGTGGACGGCCGGCACCAGCGCCTGCAGCAGCAGAACGTCGATCGCGAACGCCCACGCCCGCCGCCAGAAACCGGCGTAGAGCGTCTCGCGCGATTCCGTGATCTCCGGTGCGCTCGCGTTCTCGGCGAACCGCCGCTCCCACGTGAGATACAGCGGATCGCGCGCGAAGCGGTGCAGCGCGGCGATGCGGTTCGTCGCGTAGGGCGTG
>DATHLN010000109.1:0-4652 GCA_035488115.1 Candidatus Limnocylindrales bacterium
AAGAACGCGCGGGTTTACGAGCGCATGAGAGCGCAGGGGTTCGGGTTCGTCGAGGTTGGCGGCGTGACACCGCTGCCGCAAGCCGGCAATCCGCGGCCACGCGTCTTCCGGCTGCCGGAAGACGAGGCGGTGATCAACCGCATGGGCTTCCCGAACGAAGGCGCCGCCGCGATGGAGGCACGGCTCCGGAACAAAGGCCGGCCCGAGAACTTGGTCCTCGGCGTGAACCTCGCGTCGAACGCGGACAGCGTCGATCCCGCGAACGATTTCGTCGAGCTGGTGCGGCGGTTCGCGCCGTACGCGGACTATCTGACGCTCGACGTGTCGTGCCCGAACACCGCAAACGGGCAGCTCTTTCTCGAACCCGCGCGGCTCGCCGATCTGCTGGCGCGGATCGGTGCGATCGAGTGGAGCGTCAAACGGCCCGCGCTGGTCGCGAAGCTGGCACCCGACGTCGACGACGCATTGCTGCAACGGCTCGTCGCGACGCTTGTCGAGGCGCGCATCGATGGGATCATCGTCGCGAACACCACACGCGCGCGCCCGCCCGGTCTGCGCAGCGCGCACGCGAACGAGGCCGGCGGCTTGTCGGGACCGCCGCTCTTCGCGGCGTCGACCGCGATGCTGGCCCGCGTGCGCGAGCTCACCGGCGGCGCGATTCCGCTGATCGGCGTCGGCGGCATCGCGAGCGCTACGGACGTGCACGAGAAGCTGTGCGCCGGCGCGACGGCGGTGCAGCTCTATACCGGACTCATCTACGGCGGGACGGCGCTGGTGACGCGCATCAAGCGCGAGCTCACCGTGCTGCTCAAGCGCGACGCGCACGAAATCGGCCGCGGCGACGGTATCGCCGTACGACCCTAGCAGACGGTCAGGTCGTCTCGTATAGGTGAGAAAGCGTGTCCACGGTCACCCGCGATGGCGTCGCCGCGACGGGCGATCGGGGTCCATGAGGTTCTGAAGGAACCATGAAAGCCCGCGCCGTGTTCTAGGAGTGCAGGTCCTCATGGACTCGCTCGCGGGGCTGAGTAGTCTCGACGGGAAGATCCGTGGTCGACGTAAGCAGGCGGAGTTGTGAGCCCTCCTAAAACGATCACAAGCGTTATACACGCGAACAACGAATACGCTCTGGCTGCCTAACCTAAGTTAGCAGTCACCGTCCGCGGGAGGTAGCCGGATCCATCCCGCTGGCGGTCATCAAGTCCGGCTAGGGCGCTGAGGCCTCTCCGAGAGGCGCCCGAAACTCAACTGGAGATGCGGCGCGGCTGATTCCTGTACCGAGAAGCTGACGCGCTCAAGACAAAATCGGTGCTGAGCCTGGAGAAAGCGGCGGTCCGGCTTTTCGGACCCGGGGGGCGGCTCCCCGGCAGCTCCACCAAAGACGTCTACGAAGTCCGGCGGATTGGATCCGACGGGCTTCGTTGCATTTTCAGCGCGCGCTCCAGGTCGGCACGCGGCGGACGTGCTATGAGGATCACCGTGGCTGACGTTACGATCCAAGGCGACGCCTTGGAGATCAAGATCTCCCTCGTAGACCGGCTCCTCGGCTTCCACGGTTCGTTTCACATACCGCTCGCGCACGTCACGAACGCGTACGTGAGCAGCCTCCAAGATCTGGAGCTCCAGTACAAGCTGACCGGAACGAACGCGGGATTCTACAAGTCCGTCGGGGTGTTCGCGAATCCCGAAGGCTTGATCTTCGTCGACGTGGACGGCAAGCGGGATTGCCTCGTGATCGAGACGCGCGGCGAGCGATACCCTCGCATCGCGGTCGATCTTCCGGCTGACCAGGACCCGAACGCGCTCGCGCACACGATCATGCAGCGCATCCCGGACAGCGGTCCGGTGGAATAGCGCGCCATGGAAGCACTGCTCCTCGCACTCGCAATCGGGTTCGTCTCCGGGTTACGGACGATGACGTCACTGGCGGCGCTCGCGCTCACGCGCAGCACCCTGTGGGGGATCGTGCTTTCCATCGCAGCGGTCGGTGAGTACGTCGTCGACGCGATGCCGAACGTGCCCTCGCGGACGGCCCTGCCGTCGATCGTCGTCAGACCCGTGAGCGGTGCCATCGCGGGCTGGCTCATCGCCGCCTGGCATGGCGGCTCCCCCGTCGCCGGCGCGATCGCCGGGATCGTAGGCGCGTTGGCGGGCACATACGGCGGGCACGCGGCACGCTTGTGGGCGATCGCACGGATCGGCGCGATCCCGGCGGCGATCGCCGAAGACGTCGTCGCGATCGCGCTCGCGGCGTTGCTCGTCACGCGCTGAGGCACCGGCGCAATGGCGCTGAACGTGCGCGCGCTCGAGAAGGCCGACTGGCGCGCGTTTCGCGATCTGCGTCTTCACGCGCTGCGTACCGAACCCGGCGTCTTCGCGAGCTCGTACGCCGCGGAAGCGGATTTCGACGAAGCCGAGTGGCGCCGCCGGACCACAGGCGACGGTCACCAGACGTTCGGAGCGTTCGACGGTGAACGGCTCGTCGGGATCACCGGCGTCATCACCGCGCGCGGCGATCCCAGCGGCGAGACCGCGATGCTCGTCATGTCGTACGTGCTGCCGGAGTACCGCGGACGCGGTGTGTCGGCGCTGTTCTATGAGGCGCGCCTGGCGTGGCTGCATGAGCGGCCGCTCTTCAAGCGCGTCGTCGTCTCCCATCGGCGCTCGAACGAACCGTCACGCCGCGCGAACCAGCGGTTCGGATTCGTCCCGGTCGGCAGCGTGCCGACGCGCTGGCCTGACGGTACCGAAGAGGACGAGATGACCTACGAACTCGGCCTCGAAGAGACGCCGCCGCCGTGATCGTTCGCCGGGTGCACGTCCTCGGCGCGGCAGGCGCCGGAAAGACGACGCTCGGACGCGCCGTCGGCGAGCGTCTCGGCATTCCGCATTTCGAGACCGACGATGTGTACTGGCTCCCGACGAACCCGCCGTTTCGCGAGAAGCGTGATGCTGCGGCAAGGATCGCGATGCTGCGCGAGATGCTGGGCGATCGCGAACGCTTCATCGTCACCGGATCGCTGAGCGGATGGGGCCAGGAACTCGTCCGGATGCTCGACGGGATCGTGTGGCTCGACACGCCGGCGGAGATCCGTTTACGACGGCTCGCGGCTCGCGAGCGCGAGCGCTACGGCGACGCCGTGGCACGGGGCGGGCGGCTCCACGAAAGCGCTCGCACGTTCCTGGCGTGGGCCGCCGCGTACGACACGGGCATGACGCCGGGCCGCAGCCGTGCGCGCGACGCCGCGTGGATCGAAGCGACACGTCTGCCGTCGCTGCATCTGAACGGCAGTCGTTCCCACGAAGCGCTCGTCGAGGAGACGTGCCGGTGGATCGCCGGCGAACCATCGATCATCGATACCGCGCTGCGCGACGCGACCGACGAGGATTTCGCGGCGCTGATCCGCGGCGATGCGGCACTGCCCGACGGGCTCGCGGTTCCGCCGGGCGGGGTCGATCATCCGGCCGTTCTGGAACACGTGCGCGCCATCGCGGCGCGGGTGCGCGCGGCGTCGTTCCGGGGCGGCCACTGGCTCGTCATCGCCGGCGGTGAGGTCGTCGGCTTGATCGGCTACAAGCACGTTCCGCTCCCGACCGGCGACGTCGAGATCGGCTACGGCATCGCGCCCGAACGGCGCCGCTGCGGGCACGCCACGCGCGCGGTCGGGCTGCTGCTCGGGATCGCCCGCGCCGACCCCGCAGTGCGCGCCGTTCTGGCCGACACGGCAGTCGACAACCGCGCCTCCCAGCGGGCGCTGGAGAACAACGGTTTCGAGCGCGTCGCGACGCACACCGACCCGACCGACGGGGAGCCGCTCATCCGCTGGCGGACCGCTGTCGCACCGCCCTCGTAGAGATTATTCCGCCCCGTCGCTCGCGGCGGTGCCATGCACTTGGCATCCCCGCCCCGTATGCTGAGAACCTGAAAGAAGAAAACGCGCCGCTCCGGGTGGGCGCCGCACGCGAGACGAGGACGGAATGATGGAAACGATCGAACGCGCCGCACAGGCTTCGCCGCCGCATGCGCGCAGGCGAAGGCCGCGCCGCTGGAAAGACGTCTGCGGTCCGAAGCGCCGCGCCTGCCGGCTCGACGACGGCGCTCCGGTCGACGCCGCCCACGCGCTGACCGGCTCGGGGCTCTACGAGTACGGCCACCGCCCCGTGCACCGCAAGAAGCTTCCCGGCGCGGCGGCGACCGAGGACAGGAGCTGGTACTTCGCCTTCGATCCCCACCGGCGCGGCGATTCCATTCTGGTCGGCGGCGAGACGATGACGCCGACGCATGCGATGCTGCAGTCGATCGTCTGGGAGAAGCGCTTCGTCCGCTGCACGATCGACGGCGAGCCGTTCACCGCGGACCTCACCGACGCCGTCCGCGAGCGTACGGGCAGCGCTGATCCGCGCGCGCTGCGCGGGCCGCGAAGGCCGGACGTCAGCGCTCGGGCCGTCCGCGCGTCGGACCGCACGCTGAACGGACGCCCGCTCGACGTCGAGATCGCGGTGACGAACGGCGCGAGGACGTACGAGCGCATCGAGGACCTGCTGTGGTCCAAGCGCGCCTGCATCGAGCTCTACGCCGAGCGCGACGAAGCGCTCGAAGCGGATCCCGACGTCCTCGAAGAGCACCTGCGCGCGCAGCTTCTCTCCGGCAC
>DATHLN010000110.1:0-11621 GCA_035488115.1 Candidatus Limnocylindrales bacterium
ATGTACCGACGCTACGGGCTGGTCGGACCCAAGGCGAAGGAGACCGCCGCTGCGGCCGCCGCGATCGCCGCGCAGCAGACCGCGGCCGCCAAGGCCGACGCCGCCGCGCAGCCGAGCTCGAAGGCGGCGAAGAACGGAACCGCGGCCTCGAACGGGAAGCGCGCCTACCGCCCGAAGAAGCGGGCGCGCCGGTGAGGACGACCTAGAAAGACGAGATGGACGAATTCGAAGGGGGGCGCCGACGCGCCCACGGTCAGCGGCGCCGCGCCGGACGCTCGCTCGAGAAACGCGGGCCGGCGCCGAGCAGCGGCGGAAGCGGCGGCGGTGACCGCCGGCCGCGCCGCTCGGGGCCGCCGCGCGACCGCACGCCGATGGCCGACGTCGCGCCTTCGCCGGAGCCGGAGGCCGCGAAACCCGCGCGCGCGCTGCTCGAGGAGATCCTCGCGAAGATGGGTCTCGACGACGTCGAGATCGTCTACATCGCGCGCAGCGAGGGCGAGTACTTCGAGGTCCGCGGGCCGCGGCTCGCCTCACTGATCGGGCGCGAAGGCAAGACGCTCGAAGCGCTCAACCTGATCTACAACAACATCATCAACGCCGGCATGCGGAACAACCGCCGCTACTACACGATCGACGCCGAAGGCTACCGCGCGCGGCGCGCCAACGATCTCAAGACGCTCGCGCTCGCGACGCTCGAGCGCGTCGTGCGCGAGAACAAGCCGATCAAGCTCGAGCCGATGCTCCCGTCCGAGCGGAAGATCGTGCACTTGGCGCTGGCCGACTCGCCGTTCGTGCGCACCGAGTCCGAAGGCGTCGAGCCTGAACGCCGTCTCGTGGTGTATCCCAAAGCCGAGTGACCTGCGCGCGGCCGCCGAACCGGCGGCCGTGAGCGGAACGGAGACGATTGCGGCGATCGCGACGCCGCCCGGGAAGGGCGCGATCGCGATCGTGCGCTGCAGCGGGCCGGACGCACGCGCGATCGCGGCGCGTGTGTTTCGCGCGCGAGAGGCGTTGCGCGATCGGGTCGTGACGTACGGCGAGATCCTCGACGCGACCGGCGCGGTGATCGACCGCGGGCTCGCGCTCGCGATGGACGCGCCGCGCACGGTGACCGGCGAGGACGTCGTCGAGCTGCACGTGCACGGCAGCCCGGTCGTCGCGCGCGAGACGCTGCGCGCGCTGTTCCACGCCGGCGCGCGCGCCGCCGAGCCCGGCGAGTTCACGCGGCGCGCGTACCTCAACGGAAAGCTCGATCTCAGCGCCGCCGAGGCCGTCGCGGACGTGATCGACGCCGAGTCGCGCGCCGCGGCCCGCGCCGCGCACGCGAACCTCGCGGGCGGCTTGCGCGCGGAGATCGACGCGCTGCGCGCGGATTTGGCGACCGTGCTGGAAGAGCTCGCCGGCGCGATCGACTATCCCGACGAAGTACCGGAGCCCGCGCGCGAGCGCGTGCGCGCCGTCGTCGACCGTGTCGATGCGAAGCTCGGCGCGCTCGTGCGCGATTGGGAGCGCGGGCGCTTGGTGCGCGAGGGACTGTCGCTCGCGATCGTCGGTCCGCCCAACGCGGGAAAGTCCTCGCTGCTGAACGCGCTGCTCGGCGAGGAACGTGCGATCGTCTCGGAGATCGCCGGGACGACGCGCGACGTGATCGAGGAGTCGTTCGCCGTCGACGGCGTCCCAGTGCGCGTCCTGGACACGGCAGGCCTGCGCGCGAGCGACGACGCGATCGAGCGGATCGGGGTCGACCGTGCACGCCGCGCGCTCGGCGCGGCCACGGTGGTGATCGTCGTGGTCGACGGATCCCGCCCGCTCGACGGCGACGCGCGCGCGGTCCTGATCGAGACGCGCGGCCGCGCGCGGGTGGTGCTGTTCAACAAGCGCGATCTCGGCACGGCGGGTTACGACGAGCGCGACGAGGCGGAACGCGATGCGCTGTGCGGTACGGTGATCCCCTCTTCGGTGTACACCGAAGAGACGCTCGACGGGGTGCGCCGCGCGATCGCGCAGGCCGGCTGGCACGGCGAGACGGTCGATCTCGCGCGCCCGCATCTGGCCTCCGCGCGCCAGGCCGACGCGGTCGCGCGTGCGCGCGAGGCGCTGGCGCACGCGCGCGCAACGCTGGCCGCGGACGAACCGGTCGATCTGATCGCCCCGGAGCTGCTCGGCGCCGCCGCGGCGCTCGGCGAGATCACCGGCGCCGCCGCCACCGAAGCGATGCTCGACGGGATCTTCGCCCGCTTCTGCATCGGCAAGTAAGCCGCCCGCCCGCCCCAATGTCATCCTGAGCTGAACACAATGTCATCCTGAGCTTGTCGAAGGATGCGCCGCAAGGCACGATGGCGGCTTCGGCCCATGCTTCGACAAGCTCGGCATGACGTTTCGGCCGGCGCCGCGCGCCCCAGCGAGCTGACGCGGGAACGGCGAACCGCGAGCTAGCCGCGCGCGACGACGTCGCGCATCGCGTCGCGCATCGTTTCGGCGTCGAGATGTCCGCGTTCGCCGTGTCCCGGTAGCACCCACTCGACGTCGTACGCGAGCAGCTTCTGGACGGAGCGCAGCTGCGTGCGCCAGTCGTACCAGCAGACGTCCGGATACGCGGACAATCGCGCACGGTCGCGATCCCACGCGAGATGATCGCCGCTGAACAGATAGGTGCGATGGTGCAGCACGCAGTGTCCGCGCGTGTGTCCCGGCGTCGGGATCAAGGTCACGTCGCCGAACGCGACCGCGTCGTCGCCGTCGACGACGATCTCCGCGTCCGGCTGCGTCGAACGGTCGCGCGCGTGGATGATGCGCTGTGCGCCGAAATGCGCGGCGTAGCGGCGCGCGTCCGCGACGTCGTCGCGGTGCGTGAGGAACACGTAGCGCAATCCGCCGCGCGCTTCGAGCGCGCGCACGAGCGAGGGCGTCCAGCGCGGACTGTCGATCATCCAGTTGCCGGCATCGTGCTCGAGCAGGTACGCGTTCGCGCCGTATGACGAGCGCGCGTTGAATCCGAGATACGAGACGGGCCCGGCGATGCGCAGCGGGAAGGCGGCGACCGCATCCGCGATCGGCCGATGGTCCGCATCGCCGATCGCACCGACCGGACACGCGACGAGCGCGCGCAGCGCCGCCGCCGTCTCGCCCGGATCGCGCGGCTGTACGGCGACCGCCGAGTAGTCGCCGGTCTCGGCGAACGTCGCCGGCGCGAGCTGCCGGCACGCATCGCAATCGATGCACGACGTGTCGACGAAGAGTGGTCCGGCGGCGTTCGAGGCGAGCCGGCGAGCGGGGTCGGCCATGGTGCGCCTCCCATGACCGTGCTACGATGGACGGCGTTCCATGACAGCGGTGCTCCGCGGCGACGACGCCGCCGTGATCGTCGTCGGGGGCGGTCACGCGGGCTTCGAGGCGGCGCTCGCGGCCGCGCGCCTCGGCGCCGAGACGCTCCTCGTGACCGGCGACCCGGACCGGATCTGCACGCTCGCGTGCAACCCGTCGATCGGCGGCAGCGCGAAGGGGCAGCTCGTCCGCGAGATCGACGCGCTCGGCGGCGCGATGGCGCGCGTCACCGACCGCGTCTCGCTGCATTCGCGCTTCCTGAACGAGTCGAAGGGCCCGTCGGTCCGCGCGCTGCGCGCGCTCGCCGACAAGCCGTCCTACGTTCGCGTCGCGCGCGCGACGGTCGCCGCGCAGCCGAATCTCCGCGTCGTCCGCGGGATGGCGGAGGATCTCGTCGTGGAGGCGGGCGCGGTGCGCGGCGTGGTCCTCGCCGGCGGCGGGACGCTGCGCGCGCCGAACGTCGTCCTGGCGACCGGGACGTTCCTCGGCGGCAAGACCTTCCGCGGCGACGAGGTTCGCGCCGAAGGCCGCTTCGGCGAAGCCCCCGCGCTCGGTCTGAGCGCCGCGCTCGCGTGCCGCGGCTTCCCGCTCGGACGGCTGAAGACCGGAACGCCGCCGCGTGTCGACCGCACGACGCTCGACCTCACCGTGATGGCCGAACAGCGCCCGAGCGCGACGCCGCTCCCCTTCTCGTACGCCGGCCGGCGCGCGTTCGCCGGGCCACAGCTGTCGTGCTGGATCGTCGATACCAGCGAACGCACGCACGCGCTGGTCCGCGCGAACCTGCACCGCTCGCCGCTGTACGGCCTCGATTTGATCCGCGGGATCGGCCCGCGGTACTGTCCGTCGATCGAGGACAAGGTCGTCAAGTTCGCCCACAACCCGACGCACCAGATCTTCATCGAGCCCGAGGGCTGGGACGAGCCGACCTTCTACGTCGGCGGCTTCTCGACGTCGCTCCCCGCCGACGTGCAGCTCGCGATGCTGCGCACGCTGCCGGGCTTCGCCGACGTCGTGATGCTGCGCGCGGGCTACGCGGTCGAGTACGACTTCGTCCAGCCGACCGAGCTCGACCCGAGCCTCGAGACGCGCCGGATCGCCGGCCTCTTTCACTGCGGTCAGCTCAACGGGACGAGCGGCTACGAGGAAGCCGCCGCGCAGGGCCTCGTTGCGGGGATCAACGCCGCTCGGCGCGCCCACGGTCGCCCGCCGCTGCGGCTCGGCCGCGAGACGTCGTACATCGGCGTGCTCATCGACGACCTCGTGACACGCGGAGTGGACGAGCCGTACAGAATGCTTACCTCGCGGGCCGAGCACCGCGTGATCCTGCGCCACGACAACGCCGATCTGCGCCTGACCCCGATCGCCCGCGAGCTCGGCTTGATCGGCGACGAGGACTGGGCCATTTTCGTCCAGCGTCGCGAAGCGCTCGAAGCGGGTCTCCGGCGCGCCGAGCGGACGCGTATCGCTCCCGATGCTCTCGCCGGCCGAACGCTGGCGCCGGGTGCGACGCTGGCCGACGCGTTGCGGCGTCCTGACGTTGCGATCGCGGACATCGCCGACCGCCTCCCGCCGGAGACGGACGGCGAGACGGCGGCGCGGGTCGAGATCGAGATCAAGATGGACGGCTACGTCCGCCGCCAGCGGCTCGCGATCGACCGAGCTGCGCGGGACGAGGCGGTCGCGCTCCCGGGCGACCTGGACTACGGCACGATCCGCGCCCTCTCGCTCGAAGCGCGCGAAAAACTGGACCGGACGCGTCCCCGCACCCTCGGCGCGGCGTCGCGGATCCCGGGGATCACGCCCGCAGACGTCGCGCTCGTCGCCGTCCACGTCCACCGTCTGACGCACGAGCGAGTCGCCGCTCCGGCGTGACCCCGCTTCCCGAACCCGACGCCCACGCCGCGCTGCTCGCCGCCGGCGTGGAAGAGCCGCTCGCGACGCGCCTCGCGGTCTACGCCGCCCTTGTCCTCGACGCGAACCGCGGTCTGAACCTGACCGGCGCGAAGACCGGAGCCGCCTTCGCGGAGCACATCCTCGACGCGCTGACCCTCCGCACGGACGTGGTCGCTCCACTGATCGATGTCGGCTCGGGCAACGGCCTTCCCGGGATCCCGCTCGCGCTCGCGACCGGCGCCCGGGTCGTGCTCTTGGAGCCCATCAAAAAACGGGCTCGATTCCTGGAGCACGCGGTCGCGCAGCTCGGGATCGACGGCCAGGTCCTCGACGTCCGAGCCGAAGACGCGGCTCGGAATCCCGTGTACCGCGAGACTTTTTGGACCGCAACGGCCCGTGCGGTCGCGAGCGCGCCGACCGTCGCCGAGCTCACCGTTCCGTTCCTGGCCGTCGGCGGGCGGGCGTTGCTCCAGCGGGGTTCGCTCGAGCCGGTCGAGCGGGACGCGGTCGCCGACGCTGCGCTCGTCCTCGGTGCGGAGCTAGTCGAGGAGCGGCCGCTCGATGGCGCCCGGCGCATCGTACTCCTGGAAAAGCGCACACCGACGAGCGCGCGATTTCCGCGGAAGAACGGAATTCCTACGAAGCGCCCGCTTTGTTCGCGCTAACCGGCCTCGTCGTCGCTGGTGACCGCATCGGCGAACGCCTGGACGACTGCCGGAAGAAGCTGCTCGAAGGTCGCCTCGAAGAGCGCTCCGGCGACGGCCAGCATCGCCTCCCCGAAGCCGGCGCACAGGTCGAAGATCAGCATGCCGGTTCTCCCTACCAAGCGGTCCGGCTAGTTGTGTCGCCCCGTGGCGCGGAATCGTGCCGCCTTAAGGCGCGAGGGCGGTCGAATCGGCGCCGGCGCGTTTCACGATGAACGTCGCCCTGTGGCGCAAAGTAATGTTCCCCGTGGAACTTGTATTGGAGGGGTGAGGGCGGGGTGCAGTGGTGTGCAGGGTACTTGCGGAGGCGCGGAGCCCCGGAAGGGCGGGAGCGCCGGAGCAGTAGCGACCGGAGCGCACGATGCGCGCAGGGAGCGTGCCCGGCACACCGCTGCGCCCCGCCCTCACCCCGGGCCTGACGGCAACGGCCTGAGCACGATACAATGGGCCGTCGTGCGCCACCCACTCGATGACGTCCTGAGCGCAGTTCTGCCCGGCGCCGCCGTGTATGCCGTCGGCGGGCGGGTCCGCGATGAGTTTCGTCAGCGGCTCGGCGGCGTCGAGCGCCCGCCGAAGGATCTCGACTACGTCGTGACCGGTCTGCCGCTCGACGAGCTGCTCGCGGCGCTGCGCGCCGTGGGGCGCGTGGACATCGTCGGAGCGTCATTTGCGGTGCTGAAGTTCCGGCACCCCGCCGGCGAGGCCGACATCGCGCTGCCGCGGCGGGAGCGGTCGACCGGGGTCGGCCACAAGGAGTTCGCGGTCGAGTCGGGACCGGAGATTCCGCTCGAGGACGACCTCCGCCGGCGGGATTTTCGGATGAACATGATTGCCAGGCGGCTCGCGGACGACCGGGTGGTCGACCCGTACGGCGGGATCGAGGACATCGTCGCAGAGCGGATCGACATCGTCGACGAGGCGGCGTTCGAAGAGGACCCGCTGCGGATGCTGCGCGCCGCGCAGTTCGCAGCACGGTTCGGCTACGCGCTCACGGAGCGAACCAGGGCGGCGATGCGCGCCTCCGCCCCGCTCGTCACGACGGTCTCCGCAGAGCGGGTCGGCGAAGAGGTCGGCAAGCTCATGTCCGCGTCCGCGCCGTCCGCCGGGCTCGAGATTCTCCGGGACACCGGAGTGCTCGAGCACCTCTGGCCGGAGCTCCTGGAAGGACTGGGCGTCGACCAGAACGACTGGCACGCGTACGACGTGTACCGGCACAATCTCGCGACGGTCGACGCTGCGCCGGCGGGCGACGTCGTTCTGCGGCTTGCGGCACTGCTGCACGATATCGGAAAGCCACGGACGGCGGCGCCGCGCGCCGACGGGCGCGGGAACTCGTTCTACCAGCACGAGCACGTCGGGGCCGAGATGGTCCCCGCGATGCTGGCGCGGCTGCGGCTGCCGAACGAGAGCGTCGAGACCGTCGCGCACCTCGTGCGGCATCACATGTACGCGGCCGATCCGGAGCTGCCGGACAAGACGCTGCGCCGGTTCGTGCGGCGGATCGGGACGGAACATCTCGCGCGGCTGTTCGCGCTGCGGGCGGCGGACGTCGAAGGGTCGGGGCTGCCGAAGCGCGGCGACGCGAACGAGATCTTCGAGGCACGGGTCGCGGCGGTCGTCGCGGCGCAGCCGGCGTTCAGCGTGCGGGATCTCGCGATCACCGGCGGCGACGTGATCGCGCTGTTCGAGCGCAAAGGGCTCGCTGCGTCAGGATTTCGCGGGGACCGGCGCGTCGGGGAGGTGCTCCAGGCGCTGTTCGAGGAGGTCACCGACGACCCGTCTCGGAACGAGGCGGGCTTGCTCGCCGAGCGTGCGGAACGCTATATCGACGAGCATTTCTCCGCGTCCGCGTAGGGTCCGATGTTGTCCGCGGTTGTTCCAGCACAGAAGACGGCTCGCGTCATCGCGATCGTCAACCAGAAAGGCGGCGTCGGGAAGTCGACGACCGCCGTCAACCTCGGCGCCTCGCTCGCGCTGCTGGGCCGGCGCGTCCTCGTCGTCGACATCGACCCGCAAGGAAATACCACGACAGGGGTCGGCATCGACAAGCGCGCGGTCGAGCGCGACGTCTACAACGTCCTGCTGCAGCAGACGCCCGTCCCCGACGTCGTGCGGCCGACCGAGATCGAGAACTTGTTCGTCGTTCCGGCGACGCTGAATCTCGCCGGCGCCGAAGTCGAGCTCGTCTCGGCGCTGCAGCGCGAAAACCGCTTGAAAACCGCACTTTCCAAGGTCGTTCACGACTACGACGAGGTGCTGATCGACTGTCCGCCGTCGCTCGGGCTGCTGACGATCAACGCGCTGACCGCGGCGAACGAAGTGATCATCCCGGTGCAGGCGGAGTACTACGCGCTCGAAGGGCTCAGCCAGCTCGTCGCGATCGTTCGGCGCATCAAGGAAGGGCTGAATCCCGACCTGATGATCCGGGGCGTGCTGATCACGATGTTCGATGGCCGTACCAAGCTGGCGACCGAGGTCCTCGAGGAGGTCCACCGCTACTTCCCCGACCGCGTCTTCCAGACGCAGATCCCGCGGAACATCCGGCTCTCCGAGGCGCCGTCGTACGGCAAGCCGGCGATCCTCTTCGACGTGAAGAGCCGCGGCGCGCAAGCGTATCTCTCGCTCGCGAAAGAGCTCGCCTCGTGAGCGCGCGGCGCGGGCTCGGGCGCGGGCTGAGCGCGCTGCTCGGCGACGAGGGTACGGCCGACGTCACCACGGCGCCGCCGAAGCGCGAGCTCCAGCAGATCCCGCTGGCGAAGATCGTCCCGAACCCGCGCCAGCCGCGGCAATCGTTCGCGCCGGCGGCGCTCGAGGAGCTGCGCGCGTCGATCGCGGCGTTCGGCGTGCTCGTGCCGATCATCGTGCGCGAGCGCGGCGACGGCTACGAGCTGATCGCGGGCGAGCGGCGCGTGCGCGCGGCGAAAGCCGCCGGACTGGAGATGATCCCCGCGCTCGTGCGCGCGTCGGACGACCGCGAGTCGCTCGAGGTCGCGATCATCGAGAACCTGCAGCGCGAGAACCTCGATCCGCTCGAAGAGGCGATGGGATTCCAGCACCTGATGGAGTCGTACGGGTTCACGCAAGAGCAAGTCGCCGAGCGCGTGGGGAAGAGCCGCCCGACGATCACCAACTCGATGCGGCTGCTCTCGCTGTCGGATGCGATCAAGCAGTTCGTGCGCGACGGAAAGCTCAGCGCGGGCCATGCGCGCGCGCTGCTCGCGCTTCCGGTCGAACGGCGCGAGCCCGCGGCGCGGCGCGCGGTCGACGAAGAGCTCTCGGTGCGCGCGCTCGAGCGGCTCGCGCAGGACGGCGCGCCGAAACGCGCGCGCGCCGGCGCGACCGCGCAGCGCACGAGCGGCGACGACGAAGCGTTCATCGAGCGGCTGCGCTACAAGTACGCGACGAACGTTCGCATCGTGCCGCAGGAGCGCGGCGGGACGATCGAGCTGCGCTACGCCGATCCGGCCGATCTGACACGTATCGTCGACCTGCTGCTGGGAGAGACGCCGTGAACGCGGCGCTGCGCGTTGCGTGCGCGCTGCTCTGCGCGGTGATGCTCGGCGCCGCGCCCGCGCCGAGCGGGCCGCGCTACGGCCCGGTCCCGCACAGCGCGCAAACGGTCGTCGTGAAGAAGTACGTCGACGCGCTCAAAGCCGGCGACTACGACGCGGCGTTCGCGCTGCTCGCGGACGAAGAGCGGAAGTACTTCGGCAACGCGGCGTCGTTCCGCAGCGTCTTCGACGCCGACGGGTTCGTGCTCAAGAGCGCCTCGGTCGTCGGCGCGCGCGGCGACGAGCGCGGCCGCGTCTTCTTCGTGCGCGAGCACGTCGGCTACGTCGACCACGCGAACGATGCACAGCGCGAGCTCGACGCGACCGTGCCGATCGGCGTCCTTCCCGAGCACGGGACGCTGCACGTGAAGGATCCCGGCAAGCCGTACCGCGCGTTCGCGTCGACGTCGTCGGCCGACGCGTCCGGGCTGCGCGTCGCGGTGAAGAAGGTCGACTTCTATCCCGACCGCATCGACGTCGTGCTGACGTTCCGCAATGTGGGCGACAACGTGGTGACGGTGCTCCCGTACGGGCGCAGCGTGCTGCGTGACGACCGCGGCGGCATCTATCGTCTCATCGCGACGAAGAACTGGCTGATCACCGACAAGCGGCTCTACCAAGGGATCCCGCTCGCGCCGAATTCGCAGTACACCGGGTCGATGGCGTTCGCGGCGCCGCGGCTCGGCGACGTGAAACGCGCCTGGACGCTGACGGTCGCGCCGGCGCTGCGCGAGGGAGGCGACGCGCCGTTCGAGCTGACGGTTCCGATCGTCCCGCGCGCCTAGCGAATCCGCCGGAGAGAGGAACCGCCTCGCGGCCCAAGAACGCTCGCTTCTCTTTCCGTTCTCACGGGAGTCGTATCCATGCGTCGCATCGTCAGGTCCATCGCCGCCCTGGGCGTCCTCGTGCTCGGCGCGTGCAGCGGCGGAGGGTCGGTCCTCAGCTTCGACAACAACTCGCAGCCCGACCGGACGATCGTCACCGTCCAGGGCCCCTCGAACATCGCGCGCGTTCTGCCCGGTGCCTCACTGGCGATCTCGGCGAGTCCGGTCCGCGGCTCGCAGAACGGGACCGTCTTCGGCAACCGCTTCATCTGGAGCGCGTTGCTGCTCACCTCCGGGCAGTACACCGCCAACACGCTCGGCCAGACCAAGGCATGCGGGAGCATCCAGTTCACGCCGGCCGGCGGCTCCGCCTCGGCGCTCACTCAGGACATGAGCCTCTACATCACGATCGACCCGGTCAACGAGGCGAACATCATCTTCACGCCGCCGGCCGCCTTCCCGGTCCCGACCGGTGCGCCGGCGGGTTCGACGGCGACCCCGGTCTATCCGTACTGCGTGGTGATCACGGCGACACCGCTGAACAGTTCCGGCACCCCGCAAGGCGGTGAGGCCGGCTCGATCACCGTCGCGGTGGTCAACCCGCTGGCCCCCACGCAGTAGAGGGCCGTCCCCGAATGACCCACACGAGGAGCGGCGACGCTCCTCGTTCGCGTTTGCGAGGTGTCTACGCGCTCGTCGATCCCGATCGTGCCGAGCCGATCGCCTTCACCGAGGCGCTGGTCCGCGGCGGGATCCGCCTGGTCCAGGTGCGCGCGAAACGCGGGATCGACGGCGCGACGCTCATCGCGATCGTCGCGCGCGTCCGCGAAGCCGGCGGCCTGACGATCGTCAACGACGACGTCCGCCTGGCCCGCCTCGCCGACGGCGTCCACCTCGGCCAGGAAGACGCCGGATCGCTGGAGCTCCCGGAGCTGCGCCGCGCGCTCGGCTCGGCGATCATCGGC
This sequence comes from Candidatus Limnocylindrales bacterium, assembly GCA_035488115.1. Classification (GTDB taxonomy): domain Bacteria; phylum Vulcanimicrobiota; class Vulcanimicrobiia; order Vulcanimicrobiales; family Vulcanimicrobiaceae; genus Vulcanimicrobium. The sequence goes on from DATHLN010000110.1 coordinate 11,265, forward strand.
CTCTCGTGCGGGACGCCCCAAGAGGCGCGCGCCGCCGACCCGGCGCTGATCGATTACATCGGTGCCGGCCCCGCGTTCGCGAGCCCGTCGAAGCACGATGCGGGCCTCCCGATCGGGTTGAGCGGCGTCCGCGCGGTCGCCGAGGCCACCTCACTGCCGGTCGCCGCGATCGGCGGGATCGGTCTCGACACGATCGCCCGCATCCCGCAGACCGGCGCGACGATGGCCGCCGTGATCTCGGCGCTCGTCTGCGACGATGTCGAAGCGGCGGCGCGCACGCTCGTGGAACGCTGGAACTCGGCACCATTGATGGCCCCGAAATGACGAGGACCCGAGGATGACGGTCGTCGCGACGGT
>DATHLN010000111.1:0-8902 GCA_035488115.1 Candidatus Limnocylindrales bacterium
AGGAACGCCATGTCGCGGAACGTCCAGCCGTTCATCGAAGGGAAGCGGTTCAAGACGATCCACAGCGCCGCGATGGCCGAGCCGTGGTAGACGAACGTGAACGCGAACCACACCAGGAAGTTCTCGCGGTATTCCAGCGTGGTGAGCACGTTGATCCGCCAGTACTGCCGATACACCCCGGCCATCACACGGAGCCGGTGAGCGGGACTCATTAGCCGCCTTGCACCACGACGCGGTTCGCGCCGGCGCGCCACATCACGGTGGCGACCAGCGCGAGCACCGCGAGCCAGAAGACCTGCAACCCGATCGCCTCGAGATACCGGCCGGGACCGATCACGCGCACGTAGATCAGCAGCGGTGTCGAGAACATCGCCGCGAACGGCAGCCCGAACGCGATCCGCTGCAGGAAGGCCGGGAAGATCACCAGCGGGATGATCTCGCCGCCGAAGAGGTCGGTGACCCAGGTGACGATCAGCCGCGCGGCGTGGATCTCGAGCGTCCAGAACGCGATCATGTTCAGGATGAAGTTCACGCAAAAACCGACCAGATAGCCGAGCACGAAGCTGACGAAGAACGCGAGCAACACCGAAGCCGGCGGGACGTCGATGTGCACGATGAACAGCGCCAGCAGCAGCGACGGGACGATCAGCGCCGCGTGGAAGAGCACCTCGCCGCTGCCGTCGGCGAAGAGGTAGAGCGGGACGTTGATCGGCTTCATGAAGTCGGTCGCGATGCTGCCGTCGTGCAGCTTGTCGTGCAGCGCGCGCGTCTGGTCGATGTCCATCACCAGCCCCATCAGCAGCGCGACCGTCGAGTAGGTGATGATCGCGTGCAGCGGCAGCTCTTTCGGCGCGGGATTGCGCGTGTAGAGCGCGACCCACACCATCCGCAGCAGGTAGACCCGCACGAGCACCGACGCGATCGTGGTGAAGACGTCGAAGCGGTAGGTCGCCTCGCGCGCCATCGCCTTCTGCGCGAACTGCACGTACGGCTCGAGCCGGAACCGCGGACGCCGCGGTGCGCCGGCGAGGGCCGTGCTCACGACGGCGCCCCCACCGCCCCCTCGTGGTAGCCTTCGAGGTAGATGCGGCGCACGATCGACTCGACGTCCGGCTCGATGATCGAGACGTCGCTGATCTCGTAGCGCTCGGTGACGCGCCGGATCAGCGCCTCGGCGGTCAGCTCGCGGCGGTTGAAGCGCAGGCGCACGACGTTCATCTCGCGGCTCTCGACCTCCGCACCGGGCACCTCGATCTCGGCCGGCGACTCCAGCAGCGTCACGACCAAGGTGCGGTGGGTTCCGTACTCCTCGCGCAGGCGCTCCAGCGGCCCGTCGTAGATCACGGTTCCCTCGTCGATCAGGATGATCCGGCGGGACAACCGTTCGACGTCGGCGAGGTCGTGCGTCGTGAGGATCACCGTCGTCCCGCGGTCGCGGTTCACCGAGGCGATGAACTCGCGGATCGCCTCCTTCGCGACGACGTCCAGGCCGATCGTCGGCTCGTCGAGGTAGACGATCTGCGGGTCGTGCAGCATCGCCGCCGCGAAGTCCCCGCGCATCCGCTCGCCGAGCGAGAGCTGCCGCACCGGGGTGGAGAGGAAGCGCTCCAGATCGAGGATCTCGGCGAAGTGCCGCATGTTCTCGAGATAGCGCTCGCGCGGGACGTCGTAGATCGAGCGCAGCAGCTCGAACGACTCGCGCAGCGGCAGGTCCCAGTAGAGCTGGCTGCGCTGGCCGAAGACGACGCCGATGTTGGCGGCGTTCGCCATGCGGTTCTCGTGCGGGACGATCCCGGCGACCCGCAGCGTCCCCCCGCTCGGGACGAGGATCCCGGTGAGCATCTTGATCGTCGTCGACTTCCCGGCGCCGTTCGGGCCGATGTAACCGACCAGCTCACCGGGCTGGAGCGTGAAGCTGACGTCGTCGACGGCGACCTTCTCGACGTAGTTCCGCGAGAAGAGCGCCGCGACCGCGCCGCCGATCCCGGGCCGCCGTTCGACGGAGCGGAAGACCTTGCGCAGACCGGCCGCCTCGATGATCGCCACTCGCCGAGCCTTTTCCCGAGAAACGCACCCCGCCTTTACGAATCGCGGGAGGAACCGGAAGCAGCGGGCGGAACTCGCGGCTCACCAGCATCCGTTGGTGGAGCAGGTCCGGCGCCGTTTCGGTTCGGACCGAGTCTGACTACGTGAGGGGGTGATTCAAGAACATGGCAGCAAAGAAGAAGGGCGGCAAGAAGAAGCCCGGCAAGAAGGGCGGCAAGAAGTAGGCCGCAACGTCCTCAGAGATAAACCTCGAAATTCTCAGTCATCATCCATTCGATCGTGCGCGGCCGGCAACGGCCGCGCTTTTTTTATGCCGGCTCGGGCGTCGGCGCGGCCGCGGCCCGCGCGGCGAGCCGCTGGAGGTTCGCCGGCACCGCGTCGGCGATCCGCACCGCGGCGCCCTTCAGCAGCGGCCCCGCCAGCGGGCCGTCGATCTCGACGCTCTGCTCGAGCGACGTGCCGTCCCCGTCAGGTGTGAGCCGCCAGCTGAGGCGCAGCGTCGCGACCGGACCGAAGCGGACGGCGAGCGCGAGGAGCCGCTGCGGCACGATCTCCTCGATGCGGAAGGCGGTCTGCGGGAGCCGCCGCGGCTTCATCGTGAGGATCGTCCCGGGGGCGGGCGGTCCTTCGAGCAGCATCCACTCCACGCCGGGGTTCCAGAGCGACCAGCGCCGGCCGTCGAGGAGCACCTCCCACACGCGTGCCGGCGGCGCGCCCGCGCTCGCTCCGGCGGTCCGTCCCCACCTCATCGCGAACGCCTCTTCCATGGAGGGCCCGGAGAACCCGATCGTCGCGATGGCGATGAAGCTGCGCGCGCGCCGCGACCTCGGTGCTGCGATCGACTCGGCGACCGCCGGGACCGCGCCGCCGCGCGGCGACGACGCCGAGGCCCGCTTCGCCGCGCTCTCCGAGGTCGTCGCGACCGGGACGAAGCGGCTGAACTCGATCCTCGGCGCCCGCAACGGCGTCACGCTGGTCCGCCTGGAGAACCCGCCGCGGCTGCGCCTTCGGTTCCGCGACAAGCGGATCGCGCTCGACCTCGACGCCGGCCGCCAGGTGGTGATCGTGACCGGCGCAGGGCTCGAGGGCGAGTACCAGTTCATCGACGCCGAGACGCCGGCCCTGATGAACCTCTCGAAGCTCTCGACCGACGCGGGCTACCGCGATGCGCTCACCGGCTCCCAGCTCCTGAAGACGATCGCCGAGGACGCGGAGCTCCCGCGCCCGCCGCACCTCGACGGCTCCGGTCCGCTGTCGTTCTAGCGGCGCCCCACCACTATGTCACCCTGAGCTCGTCGAAGGGTGAGAGCGCATCTCGAACGCCAGGGTGGTCTCTCACCCTTCGACAGGCTCAGGGTGACGGCGCAATCACCGTTTCGCGCGGAGGGCTCGGGCGACGATCGGGCGGGACGGACACATCGTGACCGGGCAGCGGCCGCACTGCGGGACCGGCGCCTTGCAGATCTCGCGGCCGTGCAGGATCAGCCAGTGGTGCGCGTGGCGCCACTTCTCGCGCGGGACCAGCTTGGTGACGTCTTCTTCCACCCCGCGCGGCGTCGTCGCGAGCGTGAGGCCGAGCCGGTGCGAGACGCGGAAGACGTGGGTGTCGACCGCGAACGCCGCTTCCTCGAACGCGACCGACATCACGACGTTCGCCGTCTTCCGCCCGACGCCGGGGAGCGCTTCGAGCGACTCGCGATCGCCCGGCACCTTACCGCCGTGTTCCGCGACCAGCCCGCGTGCGGCGTTGATGATGTTCTTCGACTTCATCCGGAAGAAGCCGCACGACTTGATGATCGTCTCGACGTCGGCCTGATCGGCGCGCGCGAGCGACTCGGCGTCCGGATACTTCGCGAAGAGATGCGGCGTCGTCATGTTCACACGCGCGTCGGTACACTGCGCGCTCAGGATCACCGCGACGAGCAGCTGGAACGGGTTGGTGTACTCGAGCGCGGTCACCGCGTGCGGGTAGGTGCGCTCGAGGATCGCGAGCTCCTCGGCCGCCACCGCGCGCGTGACCTTCTTCTTCGGGAACGGGATCGCCACGGCGGAACCTTCGGGCCTCGGAAGCGAATCCTGTCTGCCATGCCGTTCCTCAAGCAGAAGGACCCGACCGTCCCGCCCGGCCAGACCGTGACCGCCGGGTTCCCGGTCCTCCACGTCGGCGACATCCCGGCGATCGATCCGAAGACGTGGGCGCTGCGGGTCTTCGGACAGGTCGAGAACCCGTTCGAGCTCTCGTTCGACGAGCTGCGCGCGATGCCGGCGAGCGAGTACCGCGGCGACATCCACTGCGTCACCCGTTGGTCGAAGCAGAACACCTACTGGATCGGCGTCAAGTTCTCCGCGATCGTCGCGCGCGCGAAGCCGCTCGCCTCCGCGAAGTTCGTCGTCCAGCACGCGGACAACGACTACACGACGAACCTTCCGTTGGATGTGATGATGGGCGACGACGTCCTGATCGCGTACGAGTTCGACGGGCGGCCGGTCGAGCCGGTCCATGGCGGCCCGGTGCGCATGCTCGTCCCGAAGAAGTACTTCTGGAAGAGCGCGAAGTGGCTGCACGGCATCGAGTTCCGCGACACCGATCAGAAGGGCTTCTGGGAAGTTCGCGGCTACAACAACGACGCCGACCCGTGGAAGGAAGAGCGCTACGCCGATCTCCCCGCGTGGTTCGGATAGGCTAGAAGAAAAGCGCCGGCCGCTGACGCGACCGGCGCTTTTTTTCGGAAACGGATTCGGATCAGAGGCGGTCGGTGTAGCCGACGAGCGCGACGCCCGCGTTGCACGGGACGTTGGGCGCGACCGTCGTTCCGGTGCAGTCGATCGCGAAGATCGAGGTGCCGACCGAACCGGTGAAGTTCAGGCCGCCGCTCGCGTTCGGCTGGTTCGTTCCGCCGCCGTTCGGCCCGAAGATGTAGCGCGAGTCGAGCGTTGCGAGCGCCGGAGTCGTCCCGCTCGTCGCGTTCCCGACCGCGAACGTCACGCTGCCGGTGAAAGGAGCGATCGTGTTCGGCTGCGCCTGCGTGTAGGTCACCGGTGCGCCGGAGGTCCCGACGAGGTTTCCGCGCGTCCCCGTCGTCTGCACCGTGAACGCCGTCCCGGGAGGTGCGCTCGGCGTGGCGATGGTGCCGAATCCGGCCGTCGCTGCGAGCGGCGAGCCGGCTGTAGTCGCGTTGTGCGCGCGGTACTGCGGCGTACCGGTGTAGTCGAAGTCCTGGAAGAGCTCGCAGCTCAGCGAGCCGGCGTTGTTGACGATGACGACCGAGTACTTCGCGTTGATCCCGAACTGCGGGAGCGGGCAGGACAGAAACGCCTTACCGGTCGCGCCGGGCGAGCCCGAGCCCGCCTGCTGAGCGATGAGGTTTTCGCCGATCGCGGGCTGCGTCAGAAAGTCGGTCGCCGTTCCGAACGCGAGCGTGCTCGCAACGGGTGAGGACGGCAGCGCGCCGCCGACGGCTTGGAAGTAGATGTCGAACGAGCCCTGGCCGGGCGCGCCGTTGACAACGCGAACGTTGGCCGTATTGCCGGCGACGTTCGCAATCGTACCGGAGCTGCTGCCGCTGCACGCAGTCAGTGAGACCACGCCTGCGAGGGCGACGAACGCGGCGATGCGCGATAGTTGCATTGGAGTCCTATGTCGAGTAGCGTGGGTGGAGAGAGAGGCGTTGCAACTCTACCCGCGCCGCTTTCACGTAAACGCGCCTCGCATGGAGATCGGGTTAGCGTTCGCTGGCCTTCAGCTGAGACGAACGCAAGCTGCGATGCGCTTCACGATGCCGTCGCGCTCGAGTGCGGCGACCACACTTGGTATCTCGTGCAAGCGATCGGCCGGAACGTGCGCGCTGAGATCGCATTGCAGCACGTCGAGCGCGAGCGCTTCGGGTGCCGGCACGTCGCGCAAGCGGTCGATGATTCGGCCGCGCAGGAAGCGCGTCGTTCGCTCGAACGGTATGGCGCTCTGAGGCGGCTTGTGCTTCGCGTGCGTCCGCGCGAGGACTGCCAGCGAAGCGCCGTCGACCGGCGCCGCCGCGCACGCTTCGCGCAGCGGGCAGACGAGACATCGTGCGCCGCGCGCGGTGCAGATCGTCGCGCCGAGATCCATCATCGCGGAGTTCCAGTCGTGCGCGGCGCCGTGCGGAACGGCCGCGATCGCGAGCGTATCCAGCTCGCGCGCGCCGGCGCGCGGCGGGTGCTCTAGCCCGAACGCGACGCGGTGGATCACGCGCCGCACGTTGACGTCCATCGCGGCGTCGTCGAGCTCGAAGGCGAACGCGCGCACCGCGGCGGCGGTGTACGCGCCGATCCCCGGGAGCGCGCGCAGCGCCTCGGTCTCGCGCGGCAGCGCGCCGCCGTGCCGTTCGACGACGGCGCGGGCGAGCGCGTGCAGACGCACGGCGCGGCTGTTGTACCCGAGCCCGCGCCACGCGCGCACGGCGTCGCCGGGGCCGGCGGCGGCGAGCGCCTCGAACGACGGAAAGCGCGCGACGAACGCCTCGTAGAGCGGGATCACGCGCTCCACTTGCGTCTGCTGCAGCATCGACTCGCTGACGACGATGCGGTACGGATCGCGCGTCGTGCGCCACGGTAAGTGCCGGCGCCCGTGGCGCACGTACCACGCCAGCAGCGCCGCCGAGGGAAACGTCACCCGGTTCGCAGCCGCTCGGATGACGCCGCCTCGCCGATGCGGCGGATCCCTTCTTCGATCGAGCCGCGCGCGACCGGCGTGAGCGCGAGCCGGAAGTTGTGGTCGCCGCCGGACTGCGCGAAGAACGCCTCGCCGAACAGGAACGAGGCGCCGCGCCGCTCGGCATTCGCGAGGAGCGCGCGCGCGCGAAGCTCGCGCGGCGCGGTCGCCCACAGATAGTATCCGTCGCCGTCGCGCGAGGCGCGCATCCCGTGCGGCCAAAAGCGGTCGATCACCTCGAACGCGATCGTGCGGCGCAGCACGAGCTCTTCGCGCAGCGCCTGCAAGTGCGCGTCGTAGTCGGTCTCCAGGTAGTCCTTCACGCCCGCCTGCATGTACATCGAGGAGGCCATGTCGTACGACTGCTTCCGCAGCAGCAGCCGCTCGTAGATCGTGCGCGGCGCGACGAGCCAGCCCAGTCGCAGCGACGGCGCGATCGTCTTCGAGAACGACGAGAGGTAGATCACGTACTCGGCGTCGCGCGCGAGGAGCGGCGGCGCGGGCGGCTGCGCGAGCTCGCCGTACGGATCGTCCTCGACGAGCGGGACGCCGTAGCGCTTCGCGAGCGTGACCAGCCGGTCGCGCCGGTCGGCGTTCATCGTCACCCCGGTCGGGTTGTGGATCGAGGGCATGGTGTAGATGAAGCGCGGGCGGCGGGTGCGCAGGATCGCCTCGACGTGGTCGACGCGCATTCCGTCCTCGTCGACGGGGACCGTGATCGCGCGCAGCCCCGCGATCTGGAAGATCTGAAGCGCGCCGGGATAGGTCGGCGCCTCGACCACGATCTCGTCGCCCGGCTCGGCGAGAGATTGCGCGACCAGCGTGATCCCTTGCGTCGAACCGGTAAGCACCAGCACGTCGCGCACGTCGATCGTGCAGCCGCGCTTGCGCATCCGCGCCGCGATCGCCTCGCGCAGCGGCGCGTATCCTTCGCTGTCGCCGTACGTCAGCACGAACCGCACGTCGCCGCCGGCGCGCGCGAACGAGCGCGAGAGCCCGGCGAGCGGCGAGGGATCTTCCGGCGGGACGCCTTGGACGAAGCCGATCAGGTCGCCGTGCTCGCTCGCGGCGAGCTCGCCGAGCACGGCGGGGAACTGGCCGACGCGCCACGGCGGTAACGTGACCCACCAGGGCACCCCCGACGAGCGGTCGGGCCGGCCGCCGTCGAGCGCGGCGACCCGCGAGCCGGAGCCGACGCGCTGCGCGATCAGGCCGTCGGCGGCGAGGTCGCGGTACGCGTGCACGACGGTCGAGCGGTTGACGTCGAGCCGCTCGGCGAGCGCGCGCTCGGGCGGGAGGCGCGTCCCCTCGGGGAGCGCGCCCGCGAGGATCTGCTCGCGGAGGCGCTCGTAGATCTGGCGGTAGATCGGGACGATGCTGTCGCGGTCGAGGTCGAGTGCGAGGTCCGAGCGGCCCGTTCGCATACCGTCCAATTCTGCAGCTTGGCCCGCCGTTCCCCCGCCAATCCGCCCAAATTCCGCGAATTGGACGGCAAAACGCCACGATTGGCGGACCGGCGGACGCCGCGAGCGCGCTATCATCGGCACAAATGTCATCCTGAGCTTGTCGAAGGATGCGCCGCAGCCGTCATCGCCCTCGGACAAGGACCCCGCCATGCTCGAAACCACGCCGCAGACCCAGTCCGCGAACGGCGCCGCGACGGCGCCGGCCGTCCAGCCCGATCCGCAGGAGACGCGGGAGTGGCTCGACGCGCTCGACGGCGTGATCGAGGCCGAGGGCGCGGCGCGCGCGAGCGAGCTGGTCCGCGCGATCGTCGAGCGCGCCGCGACGCGCGGCGTCCGCACGCCGGCGGCGCAGACGACGCCTTACGTGAACACGATCCCCGTCGACCAGCAGGCGCACTTCCCCGGCGATCCCGAGATCGAGGAGCGGCTGCGCCACTACACGCGCTGGAACGCGATGGCGATGGTCGTGCGCGCGAACCGGGAGGCGAGCGAACTCGGCGGCCACGTCGCAACGTTCTCATCGGCTGCGACGCTCGTGGACGTCGGCTTCAACCACTTCTGGCACGCGGCGTCGAGCGCGCACGGCGGCGACCTCGTGTACTTCCAGGGCCACTCCGCACCCGGCGTCTACGCCCGCGCGTTCCTCGAGGGTCGCATCAGCGAGGCGCAATTGACGCGCTTCCGCCAAGAGGTGAGCGGACAC
>DATHLN010000112.1:0-12514 GCA_035488115.1 Candidatus Limnocylindrales bacterium
GAACGACTCCCAGAACGGGAACCCCGTCCACCAGCCGATCATCACCAGCCCGGGGAGGACGAAGATGATCGAGGACAGCGTGCCGGCCGCCGACGCGACGGTCTGCACGATGTTGTTCTCCCAGATGCTCGAGCCGCGGAAGCCGCGCAGAACGGCCATCGAGATCACCGCGGCCGGGATCGACGTCGCGAACGTGAGGCCGACCTTCAAGCCGAGGTAGACGTTCGCCGCTGTGAACACGACCGTGATCAGCGCGCCGAGGACGACCCCGCGGACGGTGAGCTCGACGCGGCGGTCGCGGGTCGCGGACCCGGACGAGACGGCGGACGAAGCAGCCAAAAGAGACCCCCTTTCGTGTGGCGGACTGGTTGCGCGGCCCCCGGGCAGGCGCCTTCTCAGGCCGCGCGTGACACGGCCGGCGTGGCCGGTCGTGTATATGTCGAAAGGCGGGATTTCGCGCAAGGGACCGCCGCCCGGCGCGGCATAGCCTTCGCCCGATGGCTACCGAACTGCGCGATTTTCTCATGCTCCCGTACGGGGAGCTCGAAGACCTCAACCTGGAGGCGAAGGAGCAGCGGAAGAACCGCGTCGCGGCCGGCAAGCTGCAAGAGCAGCGATTGAAATATCTGACCGACGAGAACCGCATCAAAGCGGTGACCGTGCTCTTCTCGGACCTCGAAGGCCGGCTGCACATGCTGGACTACGACAAGAAGTTCTTGCTGAAGTCCGCCGACAATCTGACCTTCGACGGCTCGTCGATCCGCGGCTTCACGCCGCAGCGCGAGAGCGATCTGCGGCTGAACCTCGACTGGGGCGCGTTCTACTGGGGCCCGGCCGACATCTTCGGCGCCGGCAAGGTGCTCGTGTTCGGCGAGGTGCTCGACCGCGACGGCACGCCGTTCACCGCCGACATCCGCGGCGTGCTGAAGAAGCTCTCGACCGACCAGTACCAGCAGAACGGCTACACGCTCAACGCCGCGAACGAGATCGAGGGGTTCGTCTTCGCCGGGATCGACGCCGAGCAGACGTTCCACCAGACCGGGAAGTTCGACTACGTCAACACCGGCGGCTACTACCACTCGCTCCCGGGCGACCCGCTGCGCACGTTCATCGACACGGTCGCCGAAGTGCAGCGCGCGATGGGCTTCGAGAACGAGAAGGACCATCCCGAGGTCGCGCCCTCGCAGTTCGAGATCAACTACAGCTACGGCGAGGTGACCGCGGCGGCCGACACGATCCAGCTCTACAAGCTGATCTGCCGGCAAGTCGCGACGAAGCTCGGGATGACGGCGAGCTTCCTGCCGAAGCCGGTCGTCGGCGTCAACGGCAACGGGATGCACACCAACATCTCGGTCAGCGACAAGAACGGAAAGAACCTGTTCTGGAGCCAGGGCGCGAACGAGAACCTCAGCGAGTTCGCCTGGAAGTTCGCCGACCGGATCCTGACGCACGGCAACGACATCTGCCTGCTGCTGAACTCCAGCGTCAACGCGTACCGCCGGCTCGATCCGCACTTCGAGGCGCCGAACCAGATCAAGATCTCGGCGGTCGACCGCGGCGCGATGGTCCGCATCCCGATCGGGAACGAGCGCAGCTCGCGGCTCGAGGTCCGTTCGGTCGCGCCGGACGCGAACCCGTACATGGTGATGCTCTCGGTGTTCAAGACCGGTCTCGAAGGGACGATCAGCAGCGTCGACAACCTGCGCCAGGCCGACCGCTATCTTCCCGACAACGTCTACGACGCGCTCGAGAACTTCCGCAGCGCCGACTGGACGACGACGCTGCTCGGCGCCGACGTCAAGGAACGCTACGCCGATCTCAAGCAGGCGAGTGCGGACCGCTGCCCGCGCCAGCTCGGCACGTTCGTGAAGGCCCAGGAAGTCCAGTATCACCACGAAGTCTACAACCAGTATCTCTGGAACTTGTTCTAGCGGCGTAGCGTGCTGCGCCCCGCCGATCTGACCGCGCTGACGGCGAGCGAGCTCGCCGCGCGCATTGCGGCCGGCGAGATCGCCGCCGCCGACGCCGTCGAGGCGCACATCGCGCGCATCGAGGCGGTGAACCCGCGGCTGAATGCCGTGGTCGTGAAGCGCTACGACGACGCGCGCGCCGAGGCGCGCGAGGCCGATCGCCGCCGCGCCGGCGGCGAACCGCTCGGGCCGCTGCACGGCGTTCCCGTCACGATCAAGGAGTGTCTCGACCTCGCCGGGACGCCGTCGACGTTCGGCCTCGCGAAACGCGCGCGGGCGAACGCGGTCGAGGACGACACGTACGTCGCGCGGCTGCGGCGCGCCGGCGCGATCGTGCTCGGTAAGACCAACGTCGCGCAACTGCTGATGTCGACCGAGAGCTACAACCCGGTCTACGGGCGGACGAACAACCCGTGGAACGCGGACCGGTCGCCGGGCGGGAGCAGCGGCGGCGAAGCGGCGATCGTCGCAGCCGGCGGCTCACCGCTCGGGCTCGGCACCGACATCGGCGGCAGCTCCCGCGTTCCCGCGGCGTTCTGCGGGATCGCGGGGTTCAAACCGACGCAAGGCCGCACGCCGGACGGCGGCCGCGCGAGCATCCCGTTCGGGCAGCGTGCGATCGTGAGCCAAGTCGGCGTCCTCGCGCGTTCCGTCGACGATGTCGCGCTCGCGCTCGGCGCGATCAAGGGTCCGCCGGACGATGCGCTGCAGCCCGCGATGCCACTCGGCGATCACCGCGCCGTCGACGTCGCGCACCTGCGCATCGCGGTGTACGAGGACGACGCGATCTTTCCGGCCGCGCTCGCCGTGCGCCGCGCGGTGCGCGAAGCGGCGCAGCACCTCGCCGCTGCCGGTGCGAGCGTCACGCCCTGGACGCCGCCCGATCTTCCGACCGCGATGGAGCTGTTCTTCGGGCTGCTCAGCGCGGACCGCGGCCGCGGGATGCGCGCGCTGCTGCGCGGCGAGAAGACCGATCCGAACATCGCGCCGCTGCTCGTGTCCGCGAAGCAGTCGCGCCGCGGTATCGCGCTGCTCGGCGCGCTGCTCCGCGCGCTCGGCCAGCACCGCACCGCCGCGATGATCGCGCCGTTCGGGCACGGCGACACGTACCATTATTGGCAGCTCGCGGAGATGCAGTTCGGCTACCGGCGGACGTTCCTCGACGCGCTCGAGCACGCATCCGGCGGGCCGTTCGACGCGATCCTTTGCCCGCCGTGCGCGCTGCCGGCGTTCACGCACGGCGCCGCGCGCGACCTCGGACTTCCCGGCTCGTACAGCCTGCTGCCGAACGTGCTCGGTTTTCCGGCCGGCGTCGTCCCGGTGAGCCGCGTGCGCGAAGGAGAAGATGGCCCGCCGACGCCCTCGCGGGACGCGGTCGAGCGCGCCGCCGCGCGTGTGCGAGCGAACAGCGCGGGGTTGCCGGTCGGCGTCCAGGTGATCGCGCGGCCGTGGCGCGAGGACGTCGCGCTCGCCGCGATGCGCGCGATCGAATCGGCGGCGCGCACGCACGACGGATTTCCGGTCACGCCCGTGCGCTGAGCAGTACCCGCCGCCACCGGAGGAGAATCGCGCCGCGATGCCGTCCGACGTGAAGCCGCAGGCCCGCGCGTTCCTCGACCAGCTTGCGGCGCTGAACCGGCCGCCGATCGACCAGATCCCGCTCCACGAGATCCGCGCCTACTTCGAGGAGTCGTTCACGCGGCTCGGCGGACCGCCGGTCGCGGTCGGCGCGGTACGCGACGTGGAGGCATCCGGCCCGCGCGGCCCGATCCCGGTCCGCATCTATACGCCGGAGGGCGCGAACGCGTTGCGGCCGCTGTTCGTGTACTACCACGGCGGCGGCTACGTCTGCGGGAGCCGCGACAGCTACGACGCGGTGTGCCGGCTGCTCACGCGCGAGAGCGGGTGCGTCGTCGCCTCGGTCGACTACCGGCGCGCACCGGAGTTCCCCGCGCCGGCGCCGTTCGAGGACTGCTACGCCGCGACGGAGTGGCTCGTCGCGCATGCGGCGGAGCTCGGTGCGGACGGCGCGCGGCTCGCGATCGGCGGCGACAGCGCGGGCGGAAATCTCGCGGCGAGCGTCGCAATCCGCGCGCGCGATGCAAACGGTCCGAAGATCCTGCACCAGCTGCTCGTCTACCCGAACGTGAGCAACGTTGACGACGACGCGTCGTTCCGCGCATACGACGAAGGACACTTTCTCACCGCGGAGCGGATCGCGTTCTACTACCGGAACTACATTCCGACGCCCGAGCACGCCGATGCGCCGGGTGCGTACGCGAACAAGGCCGAGACGCTGCGCGGGCTTCCGCCGGCGACGATGGTCCTCGCGGAATGCGATCCGCTGCACGACCAAGGTGTCGCGTACGCGGAGCGGCTGCGCGCCGACGGCGTCCCGGTGGAGCTGCGCGAGTATCCCGGGATGATCCACGCGTTCTTCTCGTTCATCGGGATCTTCGACGACGGACGGCGCGCGGTGATCGAGGCGGGACGCGCGGTCGGCGCGGCGCTCGGCGCGAAGGAGGCGGTCTCATGGGCTGGCTGAAGCGGCTGTTCGGAGGCTCGCGCGATGGCGACTCGACGCGCGACGTTTCATCGGCCCTGCGCGCGCTCGACGAGAGCGACGCGAATCGCGCGAAGCCGACGCTGGTCTGCCGCACCTGCGGCCTGAAGTACGAGAACACCGGAACCTATCTGCAAGGCTCGCGCTGCCCGGCCTGTTTCCCGAACGGCTGAAACGTCGCGCGCCGCCGCGCGGCGGCTAGCTGAAGTAGCGCTCGATGAACTCCGGATACGGCGAGTCTTCGACGTCGAAACCGGCGGCGGCGAGCTTGTCGCGCGCGCCGTTCGCGCCCGTTCCGTCGCGCTTGGAGAGCACCATGGCCGCTGCGACCGCAGCGCGCGTCCCGCCCATTCAATGGATCAGGACGGGGCCCCCGGCGGCATCGACCGCCTCACCGATGCGGTCGATGTCGTCGCTGGTCACGGTGTCGCTGGTGAACGGGACGTGGGCATAGCGCACGCCGGTTCCCGCCAGCGCATCGGCGGTGATATTGCCCGGCTCGTCGCTGCGCCGGATGTTGACGACGGTATCGAATCGTCCGGTGCTGAGCTCCTCGGCCGTGGGCTGCCCGGCGACTGTGATCTCACCGATCTTCGTCTCGTTCTTCATCGTAATCGGCTTCGTTCGCCGTTCGAGAGGCCGCACTCTTGCTGCGACCGCTCCGGTTTCTGAGATCGCGCTGGGAAACGGCGTCGTTTGGTGCGCGCGCGGGGTGAGGCCGCGAGCCGAAATGGGCAGAGGTGACCGTTGTTCCTTGGCGGACCTCCGGCTCCGCGAACGACGAAAGGAAATCATCGATGAACCGTCTTCTCCTCAGTTCCCTCGTCGGGGCATCTCTCGCGGCCGCGTCGCTGGCCGCACCGGCGAGCGCGCAGTACGCTCCGTCGGGATCGTACCAGCAATCATGCACGAACATTCGCGTGCGCGGCAACGAGCTGATCGCCAACTGCACCGCTGCGAACGGCAGTCGCGTTCGCTCGACCATCGACATCAATAGTTGCCGCGGCGGCGACATCGCGAACTCCAACGGCCAGCTGGTCTGCAACGGTGGCAGCAGCTACGGCAACGGCTACGGTAACGGCCGCCATCGCCATCGCCATCGCGACAACAGCTACGGCAACGGCGGGTACAACAACGGCAACGGGTACGGCTACGGCCGCGGCAACGGCAATAACGGCTACAACAACGGAAACGGATACGGCAACGGCAACGGCTATGCGCCGAGCGGATCCTCTCAGCAGAGCTGCCGGAACATCCGGATGAGCGGCGGGACGCTGACCGCGTCGTGCCCGACCGGAAACGGCAGCTATCAGACGACCTCGATCAATCCGCGCTCGTGCCGCGGAGGCGACATCGCGAACCGCAACGGCCAGCTCGTCTGCCAATAACGAGCGACGCCTAGGGCGGCGAGCCGTGGCGCTGACGCGCCGCGGCTCGCTTCGTTCTGCGACACGGGGAGGCTCAGCAGCCCGACCGTGCTACGGACAGTTTCGCGCAGAGCCCGCTAATGCGAGCGCGCCGGGAAGCCGATCACCCACCTGCCGGGCACTTTGAGACACGGAGGATTCGTCGTTGCCCAATTCGTTCTCGCTGGCCGGCATTCGCGCCAAGGCGGCGAAAATTTTCGTCTGGGTGGTGTGGGCGCACGTCGTGCTCGCCGGCGCCGTCGCGCTCATGGCGCGCAACCGCTGGCAGGAGCCCATGGCGGTCGCACTCGTCTGCGCCATCGCCGCTACGCTCGCGGCCTGGAAGATGCGCGACGGCCTTCCGCTGCGCGCGGTGCTGGCGGTCTGCCTCACGATGGGGCCGATCATCTTCGTCTACGCCGCGCGCGGGCATTCCAGCGGGATCGCGGGGAACGGCGACTGGCAGATCGACTACCACATGTATTTCTTCGGCGTCTTCGCGATGCTGACGGCGTTCATCGACTGGCGCCCGATCGCGATCTCCGCCGCGCTGACGGCCGGGCATCATCTCCTGCTCGATCTCTTCGTCCCGGCGAACGTCTTCCCCGAGGAAGGGATCGACCGCGTCGCGCTGCACGCGATCGCAGTCGTCATCGAGTGCGGGGTTCTGTTCTGGCTGACCGTCGCGATCGGGACGCTGTTCAAGCGGCTCGAGGACTTGGTCGACTTCACCTCGCGCGAGACGGCCGACGCGCTGATGCGCGAGATGGAGATCAACGCCGCGTTGCGCGCTCAGCTGGACGGGCGGCTCACCGCGGTCGAATCGTAGCGATGGGGGACGTCATCCTGCTGTTCGACTCGAACGCCGGAACGATGATCGCGACGAAAGCGCTCCGGGACTCGGGCGTGCCGGCCCGCATGATGCCGACGCCCGCGGGCTCGGGAACCGCCTCGAACCTCTGCCTCAGCGTCGACCGCGCGGTCGAGCCGGCCGCCTTGGCGGCCCTCGGCCTCGCGAAGATCGCCGTCGCGAGCGTCGTCAAGTAACGCGTCCCCCCGTTATACGACCCCCGGGATTTGGGTACACCGGGGACGGCTGACCCGCGCTCGACAGCTGCGAGTTTGGGTCATGCCAGGAGGGAATTTGACCGTAGCCCACGGGGCGCCGGAGCCAACCCAGCGGCGGTTGGCGTTGCTCGTGCGCGCCGGCGAGCTGTTCCATCGCTCGCTGAACCTCGAGGAGACGCTCTCGAACGTCGCTCACACGGCGGTCGAGTCGTTTGCCGATCTCTGCTTGTTCGACCTGATCGACGAGCGGACGGGCCGTCTGTACGTCAGCGTCGGCGCGCACAAGAACCCGGTGATCGAACCGTCCCTGAAGGCGATGGTCACGCCGATCCTTCAAGCCGAGACGCGCGGGATCCACCCGGCTCGCCACGTCGCGCAGACCGGCGAGTCGTTCTTCGTCCCGCTGTTCGACGAGGCGACGCTGCTGCAGCACGCTTCGTCGGACGAGCACGAGTCGTTCATGCGGCTGATGAACTACCGCTCGAAGATCGTCGTGCCGGTCATGGTGCAGGGCGCGATCTTCGGCGCGCTGACCTTCGTGCGCACCAACGGCTCCATACCGTTCGACCGGGCGGACATGCAAGCGGCCGAAGAGCTCGGGCGGCGCGCCGGGCTCGCGGTTGCGAACGCGAAGCAGTACAGCCGCGAGCAGCACGTCGCCGAGACGCTGCAGCGCGCGTTCCTCAACGACGAGCTCCCGCAGACGGAGACGCTGCAGTTCAACGCGGTGTATCAGGGGGCGCAGGTCGACAGCGCGCTCGGCGGCGACTGGTACGACGCCTTCGCGATGCACGACCGGATCGTGATGACGATCGGCGACGTCACCGGCAAGGGCGTCGACGCGGCGCGGCTGATGGTGCAGCTGCGGCAGTGGGTTCGGATGGCGGCCGTCGTCTCGACCGACCCCGCCGAGATGATGTCGCTCCTCAACCGCGCGCTCGTGAACGAAGGCCGGGACGAGCTCGCGACCGCGTTCATCGGCGTGATCGACGTCGAGGGCCGCGAGATCACGTACAGCTCCGCCGGTCACCCGCCGCCGGTCGTGAAGCGCCAGGACGGCCCGCCGACCGCGCTGCCGGGAGAGTCGTGCGTTCCGCTCGGCGTCGCGACGGACAGCGAGTACGTTCGGCACACCGCACCTTTGGACGGCGTCTCGCTGCTGATGTTCTACACGGACGGGCTCACCGAGGTCGATCGCGATCCGATCGAAGGCGAGGCGGCGATCGAGGCGCTGCTCTCGAGCGACGAGGTGCTGTTCGCGGCGAACCCCGCGCGCTACGTGACGCGGCTGGTCGCCGGCAAGCGCGCGCGTGACGACATGGCGGTGCTGACGGTGCGCTTCGGCCGCACGCGCGGCCGGTGGGCCTTCGACGTCGGCGATTCCGCCGCGGCGTACGCGATCAAGCGCGACTTCGTCACCGCGGTGAAAGAAGAGTATGGCGAGAGCGGCGACATCAACGCCTGCGAGATCATCTTCAGCGAGCTGGTGGGCAACGTGCTCCGCTATGCGCCTGGGCGGTTGAGCCTCGGGCTCTCCGCCGATTCGCGCGGCTTGTGGCTGCACGTGATGGACGACGGTCCCGGGTTCGAGGGACCGCCGACGCTGCCGGCGGACGTCTGGTCGGAATCGGGACGCGGATTGTTCTTGGTGGGCGCGCTGGCGAAGGAGTTGGAGATCCAGCGGCTACCCGCGTACGGGACGTACGTGAAGGTACTGCTGCCGACGCTCTGACGATGGCGATCCCGGATGGCGCGGAAGCGGCGCGGCCGTTCCTTCCGGCAAAGGATTTCGACGCGAGCCGTGCGTTCTACGAAGCGCTCGGTTTCGAGAAGCTGCTCGACGGCGACGTCGCGATCTTTCGCATGGGACGGACGGCGTTTCTGCTGCAGCGGTACTACCAGAAGGACTGGGCCGAAAACTTCATGATGCAGTTGATGGTCGACGACCTGGACGCCTGGTGGGCGCGCATCGAATCGCTCGACCTGCCCGCGGCGTTCGGCGTTCGTCGCCCGAAGGCGCCGGCGATGCAGCCGTGGGGCTTGCGTGTCGCGTACGTCTTCGATCCGTCCGGGGTGCTGTGGCACATCGCCGAGCGCCGGAACGGCGTTCCGTGGGATTGACCACGCGACAGGATCCGAGATTTCCGCCGGTTGAGCCGTACGACCATGGGATGCTCGAGGTCGGAGACGGCCATCAGATCTATTGGGAGTGCTCCGGTAACCCGAACGGCAGGCCTGCGCTTTTCCTCCATGGCGGACCGGGTTCGGGCTGCTCCGCGAACCAGCGGCGGTTCTTCGATCCGGAGAGATATCGTATCGTGCTGTTCGATCAGCGCGGATGCGGCCGCAGTCGTCCATCGGCCGGCGCGTCCGACGCGGACCTGAGCTGCAATACCACGCAGCATCTCATCGCGGATATCGAACTCTTGCGCGAGCGCCAAGGAGTCCGGAGTTGGACCGTCTTAGGCGTGTCGTGGGGAAGCACGCTCGGGCTCGCCTATGCCGAGGCGTATCCGGATCGCGTGGACGCGCTCGTCCTCGCTCTCGTGACGACGACGTCACGTCGCGAAGTGCGGTGGCTGACCCACGATGTCGGCCGCGTCTTTCCGCGGGAGTGGGACCGTTTTGCTGCTGCCGTTCCTGCCGAGATGCGCGAATTGCCGCTGGTGGACGCCTATGCCGCGCTTCTATTCGACGCGGATCCCGCCGTCAGGGACCGGGCAGCGTCCGAATGGTGTGCGTGGGAAGATACCCACGTCTCCCTGACTCCCGGCCACGCGCCGAACCCGCGGTTCCTCGATCCGGAATTTCGGCTGACCTTTTCGCGATTGGTCACTCACTACTGGAGACATGCGGCGTTTCTCGAAGACGAACAGCTGATTCGAAACGCCCCGGTGCTGAACGGCATCCCCGGAATTTTGATTCACGGCCGCTACGATGTCAGTAGCCCATTGGAATCCGCTTGGCGGCTGTCACGGCGGTGGACGACGAGCGAGCTGAACGTCGTCGCAAACGCCGGCCACGGCGGCGGCGACTCGTTTGTCACAGCGATCGTCGAGGCGATGGCGCGCTTCGCCTAGCCGTAGCCGTTCGTGTGACGATCGTGTAAAGCGGCCCGCGCACGGCGGGACCTCGGCCGGGAAGCTCGTATCCGGCGCTCATGAATATCGTTCGCGCTGCTATGCGTTCGGTCGCATTCGTATTGGTCTCGGGCGGTGCGCTCGCCTCGACCGTGCTGCCGGCGCTCGCCTTGCCCCCGATCGTGGCCGCCGATCCGACGCGCACGAGCGCCATCGAGATCACGGACTCTACGACATACCTCCTGCAGCAGAACAACACGTATTCCGACATGGTCTGCCTGGGCTTCGTGAACCACGGGACCCAGCTGGCGACGAAGGTTGGCTTCAGCGTCGCGCTGCTCGACGCGACGGGGAGTGTCGTGAGCGTCGACGTGATGTATCCGACCGGGAAGTTTCCCGTCGGTGTGCGTTCGGCGTTCTCCGGATCGCGCGATCAGGCGGTGCCGAACGGAAACTGCCACGCGATCGGCCGGTCGGGAACGACGCGGCGCTCGCAGTTCACGTACCAAGCGAACCGCAACGCGCCGGTGACCGACGTGGTGGCCCTCGTCGTTTCGACGCGCGAGATCGTGTATCAGGACGGAACGGCGTGGCGCTCGGACCAGGTGCCGCAGACGGGCGACCACCTTGCGCTGCCCGCAGCACCGCCCTTCGTCGCCGCCGTTCCGGCCGGTCCGCCGATCGTGAGCTTCGCGCAGGTGAGCGGCGCGCCGATCGAGATGACGGACGCGTTCGCGACGGAGATCTTCACACAGACCGGCGGCGGAGCGCCGACGTTCGGCGGATTACTGGGCGTCATCGCCGCGATGCCGGTGACGACGCGCGGCCGTACGTATTGCACGAGTTTCGCGAACCGGGATGCGCGTGAGGTGAAGCTAGCGCGGGTCAACCTCGCCGTGCTGGACAGAAGCGGCAAGGTCATCGGGATCGACACGCTCGACTCGAAGGGACCGTTTGCGCAAGCCGCGGCGGGTCAGGAATCCGGCGTCGCGTGCGAGGGGCTGCGCGGCAAGGGCGACGGCGACACGTTCATGTACCAGCCGAAGGACGGCGATCCGGTCGCCGCCGGGCGCGTCGTGATCGAGCCCGCGTACGTGGAGTTCACCGACGGCACGACCTGGGCGGCACCGAACCCGCCGGCGATCGGAGCACCGCTCCCGGCGTCGTAGTGCGGCGCGGCGTCCAGCCGTTCCGTCCCCGATCGTTTCTCACCGCCGAGAATAAGCGCGGCATCGGCTCGGAAAAGTAAATCGACGAAACCCGGCGGCAAATTATCGACGAACCGTTTCCGGTACAAGCTTTCTCTCAGCGGCTCAAATAGGACAAGCACGTTCGCATCGCTCTTGGCCACGGTAACCAGGGGCCGAAGATTCTCATCGATCGTCATGTAATTGTCCGGCTCGTAATGATAAGTCGAGAGGACGAAAGCGCGCGAACCATTGGTCGCTGCCAGTTCGCTCAACATTTCACCCGTGGTAAAAACGTGATTCGGATTTTCTCCGCGCAGCGCGTGCCAGTGTCCGGCCTTGAAGATCACTTTGGGCAGTCGGCCATCGAGCTTCGCGGACCGCCGATATTCGTCCATGAAGACCCGCTTCATGTAATCTTCACGGGCGAGGCTATTCATAAAACCGCGGTGTTGGGTGTACAAGTCATAGATCGTGCTCGACTCTAGCAAATCCTGAATCAGCCATTGTACGTCGGCGTCTTTAACTGAGCGATACAGCTGTTGCAGCCGCCTCCACTCGGGCGGCTTGGTGTCGACGATGAAGTGATGTTCGCTGAGCTTCGTGCGGTCGTGTTCGGCATCGCGCGCGCGCTCTAGCAGCGACTCGACGTAATCACGGGCAGCCGGATCCGGAGCGGCCCGCGCAATGATTTCGAGAGCCGGTTCGGCTCCAAACTCCTGATCGACGCCCCATATCGCGCGACCCTTGCCCTCCGAGATGCGGCCCGCATCGACAAACATCTGGGCCTCATCGTCGCGATAAAACGTGAGTTCGTACGGATATCGGTGCGCAAAGCCAAAGATGGCCTCACGGTTGCCGCGTTGTGGCGGCTCAGAAGCCCAGCGCGCGTGCGCCGTCGCCGACTCGGTCGCAATATATTCGTAACCCGCCGGCTCGAGCGCGGCCAACAGTGCAGCGGCTAGGCGTGGCAGAGTTTGGGTATTGTGCTCTTCGGCAATGATGAAGAACTGGGACGCGCGCCCGCCGGCGAGCAACGCAGCTGCACCAGTGCCGCTGATCTTGCCGTCCTGCACCGCGAGCGAGTAGGAGTTTTCGCGCAACAACTGTGTGGCCTCAGCGAGCGCTTGTTCCTTTGTGAGTTCGGGTGCCGGCGGGGGTGCGGCATGTGCCGGCGCCTTCATTTGCATGCCGAGTGTTGCGGTACCGAGCAACCCGAGAAACCAACGCGCACGGTTCA
>DATHLN010000113.1:0-5124 GCA_035488115.1 Candidatus Limnocylindrales bacterium
CCGCGGACTGACCGACGACGTGATCGACATCTCGCTCGGCGCGATCTTCGGAAACACCGTCTCGGCGCTCAAGCTCGCGCCGGACGACGGCAAGGAGTCGAAGTGCCTGACGACCGACAACGTCGGCCCGCAGGGACATCACTTCACCGGCACCTTCCCGTACCTCGGCGAGCCGTCGTAGCGCGGATCGCTGAACGGCACGCGTAGGCGACATCGTGCATCTCCGAACGGTCGCGGTCATCGCGGCGACGGCTCTTGCAGCCGCCGCCGCGTGGCCGCGCTTCGTCGTGACGCGCGAGGCACAGGCGGCCGCCGAACCGACGCCCGCGCCGGTGATCGCGGACTACGCGCAGCGCGACCGGTTGATCGCGTTCTACGAGGACGCGGTGCGTCGGCATCCCGACCAGATCATGACGCGGATGCTCGCCTCGCAATACTTGCAGCGCTTCCGCGAGCGCGGCGACGCCGGCGATCTGCTGCGCGGCGAGCACGCGGCGCGCGAGTCGCTGGCGCTGCAGCCGCGCGGGAATGCGGCGGCGGAGATGGCGCTGGCGTCGTCGCAGACGTCGCTGCACCGGTTCCGCGCGGCGCTCGCGCACGCGCGGCGGGCGCTCGAGATCGCGCCCTCGGGCCGTGCGGCGCTCGCGCAGGTCGCGAGCACGGAGGTCGAGCTCGGACGGTACGACGAGGCGCGGCGCACGCTCGACGCCGCGGAGCGCGGCGGCGCCGTGAGCGCGGACGACGTCGCGCTCGCGACGGCGACGGCGCGGTACGACGAGATCACCGGAAACGTCGGGCGCGCCCGCCGGTCGGTGGAGCGCGCGATGGCGCAGGTCGACGCGGTGATCGACAGTCCCGCCGAGTCGCGGGCGTGGTACCACTTCCGCGCGGGCGAGCTGGCCTGGATCGCCGGCGACGGCGACGCGGCCGAACGCCGGTACCGTGAGGCGCTGGCGATCTTCCCGAGTTATCCGCGCGCGCTGAACGGCCTCGCGCGCGTATACTGGGGCGAGCGCCGCTGGCGCGAGGCGCTCGACGCGGCGACGCGCGCGGCGAATCTCGTGCCGTTGCCGGAGACGCTAGGTTACGAGGCGGACGCGCAGCGCGCGCTCGGCGACGAAAACGGCGCGCGCGCGACCGACGATCTCATCGGCGCGATCGCTCGCACCGCGAATAGCGTCGACGACCGTGCGCTCGCGGTCTACTTCGCCGACCATCGAATCCACGCGGCCGAGGCGGTCGCGATCGCCCGGCGGGACGTCGCGGCGCGCGACGACGTGTTCGCGGAGGACACGCTGGCCTGGGCCTTGGAACGCGCCGGCCGCTGCACCGAAGCGCGCTCGGCCGCACGCAAAGCCGTCCGCGCGAACACGCAGGACGCGCGCCTCCAGTACCACGCGGGCGTCATCGCGCTCGAATGCGGCGATCGAAGCGAGGGCATGAAGCGCTTGCGCGCAGCGCTCGCCTCGAACCCCGCGTTCGATCCTGCCGGCGCCGAGGAAGCGCGCCGGCTGCTCGCCTACGGCAGCGTGAGCGGCCGGTAGCGCAAACGGTGCGGGCGCGCGGCTTCCTCGCCGAGGCGCTGGCGTTTGTTCGCTTCGTACTCCTGGTAGTTGCCCTCGAAGAAATAGACGCGCGAGTCGCCCTCGAACGCGATGATGTGCGTCGCGATGCGGTCGAGGAACCAGCGGTCGTGGCTGATCACCATGACGGTTCCGGCGAACTCGCTGAGCGCGTCCTCGAGCGCGCGCAGCGTCTCGACGTCGAGGTCGTTCGACGGCTCGTCGAGCAGCAGCACGTTCCCCCCCGAGATCAGCGTCTTCGCGAGGTGTAGCCGCCCGCGCTCGCCGCCCGAGAGGTTGCCGACGATCTTCTGCTGGTCGGCGCCCTTGAAGTTGAAGCGGCCGAGATACGCGCGCGAAGGCATCTCGAAGCGCCCGACCATCAGCAGGTCGCGGCCGCCGGCGACGTCGTCGAAGACGGTCTTGTCGTTCTCGAGCGACTCGCGCGTCTGGTCGACGACCGCGAGCTTCACCGTCGGGCCGATCGCGATCTCCCCAGCGTCGGGCCGCTCCTTGCCGGAGATCATGCGGAAGAGCGTCGACTTGCCGGCGCCGTTCGGCCCGATGATCCCGACGATCGCGCCGGCCGGGATGCGGAAGCTCACGTCCTCCATCAGCAGCCGGTCGCCGTACGCCTTGCGCACGTCCTTGAACTCGATCACCTGATCGCCGAGCCGGTCCGCGACGGGGATGAAGATCTCTTGCGTCTCGTTGCGCCGCTGGTACTCGTAGCTCGAGAGCTCCTCGAAACGCGCGATGCGGCTCTTGTTCTTCGACTGCCGGGCCTTCGCGCCGCTTCGCACCCACTCGAGCTCGCGCTTGAGCGCCTTCTGCCGCGCCGACTCCGCCGCTTCTTCCGCCGCCAGCCGCTGCTGCTTCTGGTCGAGCCACGAGCTGTAGTTGCCCTTCCACGGAATCCCGCGGCCGCGGTCGAGCTCGAGAATCCACTCCGCCGCGTTGTCGAGGAAATACCGGTCATGCGTCACCGCGACGACGGTCCCCGGAAAGCGCTGCAAGAACTGCTCGAGCCACTCGACGCTTTCCGCGTCGAGATGGTTCGTCGGCTCGTCGAGCAGCAGCATGTCGGGCTTGGAGAGCAGCAGCCGGCACAGCGCGACGCGGCGCTTCTCGCCGCCGGAGAGCGGTCCGATCCGCGCGTCCCACGGCGGCAGCCGCAGCGCGTCGGCGGCGATCTCGAGCTGCTGCTCGACGTCGTCGCCGCCCGCCGCGAACAAGGCGGCCTCGAGCTTCGCCTGCTCTTCAGCGAGCTTGTCGAAATCAGCGTCCGGCTCGCCGTACGCCGCGTAGATCGCGTCGAGCCGCGCGCGCGCGGCATTGAGCTCGCCCAGACCTTCCTCGACCGTCTCGCGCACCGTCTTGTCGGGATCGAGCCGCGGCTCTTGCGGCAGATAGCCGATGCTGATCCCCGGCATCGGCGTCGCCTCCCCTTCGATGTCGTGGTCGACGCCGGCCATGATGCGCAGCACCGTGGATTTCCCCGCACCGTTCAATCCTAGGATCCCGATCTTCGCGCCGGGGAGGAAGCTGAGCGAGATGTCCTTGATGATCTGCCGGTTCGGCGGAACCGTCTTGGACACCCGAAACATCGAGTAGACGTACTGAGCCACGACCCCCGTTGTTCGGAGCGCGCGCTACGGGCGACCTGCCGGCGAACGCGCCGCACGACGAAGCACTTGCGGTTTGCGAACCTTGGCGGCCCAGTTGTCCGGCGGGTCCGTCGGCGCATCGGTCGGCGTATCTGTGGGCGAATCCGTCGGTGCGTCGGTCGGCGGATCGACGGCGACATATCCGTTGTCGTACGTCGTCGGAGGACAATAGCCGCCGCCTCCGCCGCCGCATCCGATGAGCGACGCGGCGAGCGCGAGCGAAAGCAGCCCGGTAACGCAGAGGCGACGGTGCATCGAACCATCCTCGCAGGGGAAAGACGCTCGTTTCGTCCCCTACGGTACCGGGCGAATCTGGCGAGCCGCTCGTACGATGTTGTGCTTTTGCTGAGCGGCCGCTCGCGGTCTAGACCTTGACCGTGCGCGCCGCTTTCTCAACGAAGGAGTTGTCGAAGAGCTTCGCCGCGTCGACCTTCGAGCTCGAGCCCAGGAAGTAGCTGTTCGTCTCGATCACCGCGCGCACGGCGTCGAGCGAGATGTCGCCGTGCTGCGTGTAGGCCGGGCGCGAGTGGCTGTACGAGGCCGCCCAGTTGTCTTGCGGCGTCCCGCCCCGGAACTCGTCGGAGAGGGCGGCCGCGATCTGAGCCGAGCTCTTCGTCGCCATGAACTTCTGCGCGCGGACCAGCGCGTTGACGATCTTCTGCGTCCGGTCGCGGTTCTTCTCGACCACCTCGCCGCGGGTGAGCGCGCCGGTGAAGCAGTACTCGCGGAAGCCGAGCGCCTTGCGCGTGTCGGCCGACGTATACAGGCCGAGCCACTGCGCGCCGCGGCCGGTCTTGATCAGCGTCGTCGCGTAGGGGTCGTTCCCGTACGCCGCGTCGACCTGGTTGCCGGCGAGCGCCGAGATCATCGTCGCCCCGCCGCCGACGCCGACGATCTTGAGGTCGTCCTTGCCGAGGCCGGCGCGGTGCGCCATCCACACCGCGAGCACGTGCGTCGCCGAGCCGATCGACGTCACGCCGACCGTCTTGCCTTTGAAGTCGGCGAACGTCTTGTATTTCTCGCGATCGCCGGGCCGGACCATGATCGCGATCCCCGGCTGGTTCATGAAGTCCGAGATCATCACGAGCGATTTCCCGCGCTCGGCCGCCGCGATCGCGTGGTCGATCGCGTTCCCGCTGTACTCGCACGACCCCGAGACGAGCGCGGTCGCGGCCTCGCTCCCGCCTTTGGTGTACGTGATCTCGACGTCGAGCCCTTCGGCGTCGAAATAGCCGTTGTTCTTCGCGACGTCCCAGGGCAGATACACGAGCGCGTGCTCGGATCCGACGACGACCGGAACTTTCTCCTTCGGCCCGGCGGCGATCACGATCGTCGGGACGCCGAAGACGCTCGACGCACCGGCGGCCGCGAGCCCGCCGATCAGCGTGCGGCGCGAGATATCGGACATGAGAGCCTCCTTCACGAATCGGCGGGCTTCCAGACGAGCAGCCGCCGCTGGAGCCACTGAAAGAACAGGTTGATGAAGAACACGAGGACCATGAGGATGAAAAGGCCGCCGAAGACGCCGCTGGTGTTGAGCTGCGACTCGCTGAACTGAATGCGGTACCCGACGCCGGCCTGCGCTCCGAAATATTCCGCGACGACCGCGCCGATGAGCGCGAACCCGACCGCCGACCGCAGCGACGAGAAGATCCACGTCAGCGCCGAGGGGATGAGCACGTGCCGCATCACCGCGGTCCGGTTGGCGCCCATCACCCGCACGTTCGCGACCAGCGTCGGATCGACGTCCTTGATCCCGTCGTAGGTGGCGAAGAACACGACGAAGAGCACCAGCACGATCGCGCTGACCATCTTCGACCACAGCGTGAACCCGAACCACAGGATGAACAGCGGAACGAGCGTCACGCGCGGCAGCGAGTTCAGCAGCACCAGGA
>DATHLN010000114.1:0-16611 GCA_035488115.1 Candidatus Limnocylindrales bacterium
CGCGTGCGCTTGGTGGACGTGAAGCCCGAGCTGCTCGCATCTGAGCAGTCGCGGGCGCGGATCCATCTGTTCTTCGCGGAGCGCGAGGCGGCGAAGCTGCCCGACGGCGGGACGGCCGAACCGTTCTCGGTCGCGACGGCCGCGGTGATCGGCGGCGGGACGATGGGGACCGGGATCGCGATGGCGTGCGCGAACGCCGGCGTGCGCGTGCGCTTGGTGGACGTGAAGCCCGAGCTGCTCGAGCGCGCGCGCGGGATCATCGCCGGCAACTACGCGGCGACGCAGCGCAAGGGCAAGCTCACGCAGGAGGAGGCTGACGCGCGTCTCGGCCGGATCGCGTTCGAGACCTCGCTCGACGCGGCGGCGGACGTCGATCTGGTCATCGAGGCGGTGTTCGAGGAGATGCCGGTCAAGCAGGAGGTCTTCCGCGCGCTCGACGGGATCGCGCGCGACGGGGCGATCCTCGCGACGAACACCTCGACGCTCGACGTCGACGCGATCGCGGCGGTGACGCGCCGGCCCGAAGACGTCGTCGGGATGCACTTCTTCAGCCCGGCGAACGTGATGAAGCTGCTCGAGATCGTGCGCGGCGCGCGCAGCTCGCGCACGACGATCGCGCGCGCGCTCGGGATCGCGAGGCAGCTCAAGAAGGTCGGCGTCGTCGCGGGGAACTGCGACGGCTTCATCGGCAACCGGATGCTGCACCCGTACTTGCGCGAAGCGTCGTTCCTGTTGGAAGAGGGCGCTTCGCCGCAGCAGGTGGACCGCGTGATCCGCGAGCTCGGGTTCCCGATGGGGCCGTTCCAGATGGCCGATCTCGCCGGACTCGACGTCGGCTGGCGGATTCGCAAGGGGAAGCACGCGATCGCGCCGCCGGTCGGGCGCTACTCGAAGATCGCCGACGAGCTGTGCGAGCTCGGGCGCTTCGGCCAGAAGACCGGCGCGGGATTCTACCGCTACGAGAGCGGCGACCGCACGCCGCAGCCCGATCCGTTCCTCGACGAGCTGATCGCGCGGCTCGCGGGCGAAGCGGGGATCGTGCGTCGCAGCGTCGGCGACGACGAGATCCTCAAGCGCTGCATGTATCCGCTGATCAACGAGGCGGCGAAGATCCTCGACGAGGGGATCGCGGCGCGGTCCGGCGACGTCGACGTGGTGTGGGTCTACGGCTACGGCTTCCCTGCGTGGCGCGGCGGCCCGCTGCGCTGGGCCGATTCGATCGGGCTGTCTTCCATCGTGGAGGATTTGAGCGCGTTCGAGCGCGAGCACGGCGGCGCGTGGACGCCCGCGCCGCTGCTCCGCGAGCTGGCCGCGAGCGGCGGCACGTTCGGCGCCCTTCGACAAGCTCAGGGTGACACGAAGACTCAGAGTGACAGGATCGCAAGGAAGGAGACGGCACATGCGTGAGGCGGTGATCGTGTCGACGGCGCGGACGCCGATCGGCAAAGCGTTCCGCGGCGCGTTCAACGACACGCACGGCGCGACGATGGCCGGTCACGTGATCGACCACGCGGTGCGGCGCAGCGGGCTCGATCCCGCCGAGATCGAGGACGTGATCCTCGGCTGCGCCGATCCCGAAGGCGCGACCGGTCACAACATCGCGCGCATCGCGGCGATCCGCGCCGGCCTGCCGGTGACGACGGCCGGGACGACGGTGAACCGGTTCTGCAGCAGCGGCTTGCAGGCGATCGCGTTCGCCGCGCAGCGCGTGATCGTCGACGGCGTCCCGGCGCTGGTCGCGGGCGGCGTCGAGTCGATCAGTCTCGTGCAGCCCCACATGAACAAGTACCGGCTCTACGAGGAATGGCTGAAAGAGCACAAGCCCGAGCTGTGGATGCCGATGATCGAGACCGCCGACATCGTCGCAAAACGCTACGCGATCAGCCGCGAGCGCCAGGACGAGTACGCGCTGATGAGCCAGCAGCGCACCGCCGCCGCCCAGCGCGCCGGCCGCTTCGACGCGGAGATCGTCCCGCTCCGGACGCGCAAGAAAATCCCCGCCCCGGCGATGGCAGCGGCAGGCGCAAAGAGCGGCCCGCCGTCGAACGGCTCCAAAACCGCGGCCAACCCGAATGTCACCCTGAGCTCAGCCCGTCCTGAGCCTGTCGAAGGATCGAAGGGTGAGCCGCAGCCGGAATGGACCTACGAAGACGTCCTCCTCACGAACGACGAAGGCAACCGTCCCGACACGACGCTCGAAGGCCTGGCGAAATTGCAGCCGGTGCGCGGCCCCGAATACTTCATCACCGCCGGGAACGCGAGCCAACTCTCCGACGGAGCGTCGGCGTGCGTCGTGATGGACGCGAAGCTCGCCGAGCAGCGCAACATCGAGCCGCTCGGCTATTTTCGCGGGATGGCGGTGAGCGGGCTCGAGCCGGACGAGATGGGGATCGGTCCAGTCTTCGCGATCCCGCGCCTGCTGGAACGGCAAGGCCTGGCGATCGACGACATCGACTTGTGGGAGCTGAACGAGGCGTTCGCCGTGCAGGCGCTGTACTGCCGCGAGCGGCTCGGCATCCCGCTCGAGAAGTACAACGTCGACGGCGGCGCGATCTCCATCGGACACCCGTACGGAATGAGCGGCGCGCGGATGACCGGCCACGCGCTGATCGAAGGCAAGCGCCGCGGCGCGAAGCGCGTCGTCGTGACCATGTGCATCGGCGGCGGCCAAGGCGCCGCGGCGCTGTTCGAGATCGCCTGACCGGTTAGCGCGGCAGCGTTGCGCGCGCGATCCGCCCGGCCTGGCCTTCGTTGTAGTACAGCCGGCCTTCGCGGTCGCTCGTCAGCATCGCGACCGGATCGTTCTCGTGACCGTCGCTCGGATAGACGAGATCGTGGTATTGCGTGACGGTGCCGGCGCGGATTCGCGCGAGCACCATGCCGTGGAAAAGCGTGAACCACATGGCGCCGTCACGGCCCGCGATGATCCCGCCGATCGACGAGCGGTGCGGTATGCCGCGCCCGTATTCGGTGATCACGCCACCGGTCGTGATTCGCCCGACGCGATCCCGGATCTCGGTGAACCAAAGCGCACCGTCGGAGCCGACGACGATGAACTGCGGCCCGCTGTAGTTCGGCGTGAGTCCTCGGCGGAACACGCGGCGTCCGCCGCGTGCGTCGAAGCGGGCGATGAGATCGTGCCACGTATCCGTCATCCACAACGCGCCGTCGGGGCCCCGAACCACGGAGCTTGGACTGATTCCGTAAACGTCGGGGGAGACCGCGTGGCGCCGGTCGGCGAAGCATGCGAACGTGAGTTCCGCGCTCACGCATCCGTGCGCGTCGACCCATGTGACCTGGCCATTCGGTCCCATCCTGCGAATGCGGTCGTCCCAAACGACGCCGATCAGCACACCGTCGCCGTCCGCGACGAAGACCCCGATCGGTTGGCCGTCCAAGTAATGGCCGGGCCGCATGTCCTCGACGGGATTCCAGAATTCTTCGAAGCGCCCGTCGCGGCCTATCCGCGCGATGCGCGGGTGCCACGCGAACGTCTCGCGGAACCAGACGGCGCCGTCGGACGTCACGGCGACGGCGTCCGGCGTATTTCGCGGGTCGAGGCCGGGAAGCAAGACCGCTCCGATGCGGTCGTCTTTTGCGCCGTACTCGATGACGCTGGGCCGATGACTCGGCGCGGCTGCGCCTAGCGCACACGCGCACACGAGCGCGATCAGCGTGCGGACGAGCGGAAGCGGCGTGCGCGGCCGGCTCACAGCGACAGGACGCCGTCCGGCGGCGGCGACGTGTAGAGCCGCGCGACGTCGGCGGCTCGGTTCTGCAGCACGCGGCGCTGGTTCACCGAGCCCTTGTCGGTGATCTCGCCGCGAGCGCCGTCGGGCGGCGCGTCCGCGATCAGGGCGCGCGCGACGCGCGTCGAGCTCGCGGCGTTGCGCGCGTTGTGGCGGGCGAGCGCCGCGCGGACGCGTTCCGGCGCGGACGCGTCGTTCGCGAGCGCGCGCGGGACGAAGACGATCGCGGTGAGCTCGTCGCGGTCGGCGCCGGCGAAGACGACGTCCTCGATCGCGCCTTCGCCGGCTTCGATGACGTCGAGGCGCAGCAGGCCGGCGTTGACCCACGTCCCCGACGACAGCTTGAAATTCTCCGCGAGCCGCCCGCCGAAGACGATCCCGCGCGAAGGATCGTGCTCGTCGAGCAACGCGCCGGCGTCGCCGGTCTTGAAGAAACCGTCCTCGTCGAATGCCGCGGCCGTCGCGTCCGCGTTGCGCCAGTAGCCCGGCGTCACGCTCGGTCCGCGCACGCGCAGCTCGAAGCGGTCTTCGAACGGCGCGAGCTTCACCTCGACGCCCGGCACCGGCGTGCCGACCGTCTCGCGCGCCGCGGGGCGCTCGCCCCACACTGCGGTCGCCATCGGTGCCGTTTCTGTGAGGCCCCAGGCCGAGACGACGGGGACATCGCGACCGGCGTAGCGCCGCGCCAGCGCGTCTAGCCGAGCGCGCAGCGACTCGGGGATGCTCGCACCGGCGTTGAGCAGGATGCGCAGGCGCGAGAAGAACGTCGTCGCGAGCGCGTCGTCTGCTTCAAGCGCCTCGAACAGCAGCGCCCAGCCGCGCGGCACGTTGAAGTAGAACGTCGGCGCGATCTCGCGCAAGTTGCGCAGCGTCGTCGCGAACGCCTCGGGTGCGGGCTTCCCCGCGTCGACGTACATCGTGCCGCCGTTGCGCAGCACGATGCCGAAGTTCTTGTTGCCGGCCGCGACATGGCTCCACGGCGCCCAGTCGACCAGCACCGGATCGCGAACCGCGTCGGGCCAGACCTGCTCGACCATCGTCTGGTTGGCGCAGAGCATCCGGTGCGTGATCATCACGCCCTTCGGCGTCCCGGTCGAGCCGGACGTGAAGAGAATTTTCGCAACCGAGTCGGCGGTCAGCGCGGCGTTTGCGCAGTCCGCGAAATCGGGATCGGATCCGCCGCCGCCGTCGCCCGCGAGCTGCGGTGCGCCCGCGAAGATCGGCACGTACGGCGCCGTCTCGGCGAAGCGCTCGGCGTGGGCGGCATCGGGCACGAACGCCGCGAACGGCGCGAGCACTTCGAGCAGCGCATGCAGCCGCGCGGGGTCGGAGCCGGGGCGCACGTAGCCGGTCGAGATCGGTGAGGCGGGGACGCCGGCGTAGATCGCGCCGAGCGTGACGAGCGCGTGATCGATCCCGTTCTCGGCGACGATCGCGAGCGGGCGCTCCGGCGAGCCGCCCGCGTCGAGCAGCGCCGCGCCGATGCGGCGCACGCGTTCCAGCGCCTGCGCGTACGTGATGGTGCGCCACACGTCGTCGTCGCGCTCGGCGAGGAACACGGCATCGGGTTTCGCCCCTGCCCAATGAATCAGATCGTCGGTGACGCGTTCCGGATACGGCCGCAGCGCGACGTCCGATCGCAGGATCCGCGCGGACCTCTCGGTTCGCGCCGTGGTCACCGCGGCGCCATGCGGAGCGCGCCGTCGAGGCGAATCGTCTCGCCGTTCAAGTACGCGTTCTCGCAGCCGTGGACGACCAGCTGCGCGTACTCGTCGGCGCTGCCGAGGCGCTTCGGGAACGGGATCGACGCGCCGAGCGACGCTTGCGCCTCCGGCGGCAGCTCGCCGAGCAGCGGCGTCTGGAACAATCCGGGCGCGATCGTCAGCACGCGCACGCCGAACTGCGCGAGCTCGCGCGCGAGCGGCAGCGTCAGCGCCGCGATCCCGCCTTTGGACGCAGCGTACGCGGCTTGACCGATCTGGCCGTCGAACGCCGCGACCGAGGCCGTCATCACGACGACGCCGCGCTCTCCGCTCTCGAGCGGGTCGAGCGCGGTCATCGGTGCGGCCGCCAGCCGCGTGACGTTGAACGTGCCGACGAGATTCACGCGGATCACGCGCTCGAACTCCTCGAGCGGCATCGGACCGTCGCGGCCGATCATCCGGCGCGCCGTCCCGATCCCCGCGCAGTTCACGACGATCCGTGCATCGCCGTGCGCGGCGCGCAAGCGTTCCAGCGCCGCCGCGACACCGTCCGGATCGCTGACGTCGCACGCCGCGGCGGTTCCGCCGGTCTCCGCGGCGACCGCTTCGGCGCGCGCGGCGTCGCGGTCGAGGATGCCGACCTTCGCGCCGAGCGACGCGAGCCGTCGCGCCGTCGCCGCACCGAGGCCCGACGCGCCGCCGGTGACGACCGCCGTCTGTCCCGCGACGTTCACGTGCGGCTCACCTTCGCGGCGCGCTTCTCGAGGAACGCGTGCACGCGTCGCTTCGCTTCCTCGTCGGTGGCGGCGGCGGCGGCGACGAGCGCTTCGGTGAGATAGCCGATCGACGCGGGCGCGTCGGCGATCCGCGGCAGCGCTTGCAGGATCGCGAAGTTCGAGATCGGCGCGTTCGCCGCGATCCGGTGCGCGAGCTCGAGCGCTTTCGCGCGGCCGGCGCCGTCGTCGACGAGGTACTGGCTGATCCCGAACGCCTCTCCCGCCTCGGCGTCGTGGACGCGGCCGGTCAGCAGCATGTCCATCACGCGCGCCGTCCCGATCAGCCGCGGCAGCCGAACCGATCCGCCGCCGCCCAGGAAGATCCCGCGCTGCCCTTCGGGGAGCGCGTAGAACGCCGAGCGCTCGGCGACACGCACATGGCATGCCGCGGCGAGCTCGAGCCCGCCGCCGATCGTCGCGCCGTGCAGCACCGCCACGACGGGTAACGTCCCGAGCTCGATCGCCTCGAACGCGCGGTGCCAGAGCCGCGAGTGCGCGATCGACGCGGGCAGATCGCGCGACTCGACGTCGTTGAGGTCGAGCCCGGCCGAGAAGTGCTCGCCGGCCGCGCAGAGGACGAGCGCGCGGATCCCCTCGGGCGGGGCGGCGGCGAAGCGCTCGAGCGCGAGCACGGTCGCGTCGTCGAGCGCGTTGCGCTTCTCGGGCCGGCGCAGCTCGAGGATCCCGACGTCGCCGTCGCGGCTGAACGCCAACGACGGCGGGAGCGCCGGCTGAGCGGACGGTGTGAGCAGCGGCAACGGAGCACCTCGGCGGACGTTTATGCGATATAACCATGAAGGCGGACCGGGGTCAAGGCGCGTCCCCGCGAAGAGCGGCGCGTGGAGCCGCTTCAGCCCGAGGTCGCCGGCGAGTTCGGACCGCTCGACCAGTACGTCGGATACGCGCTGCGCCGCGCGCAGCTCAAAGTCTTCCAGGATTTCATCGACGCGCTCGCCGCGCTCGATCTGCGCCCGGCGCACTTCTCGGTTCTGACCGTGATCGACGCGAACCCGGGGCTGCTGCAGTCCCAGGCGTGTGTCGCGCTCGGCATCCAGAAGGCGAACCTCGTCCCACTCCTAGACGCGCTGCAGCGCCGCGGCCTGCTGCGCCGCGTCGCGCGCAACGGCCGCGCGAACGGCCTGCACCTCACGGACGCGGGCCGCAAGCTGCTGCTGCGCGCGCGCCGCCTGCACGACCGGCACGAGCGCCGCGTCAGCGCGGTGCTGTCGGCGGTCGAGCGCAAGCGGCTGCTCGCCGCGCTGAACCGCATCGCGGGACTCGGTGACGAGGCCGCTAGCGCAGGCCGAGCAGACGCGCGGCGTTCTCTTTCAGGATCAGCGGCCGCACCTCGTCGCGGATCGGGAGCGCCGCGAAGTCGCGCAGCCAGCGCTCGGGGGTGATCAGCGGGTAGTCGGAACCGAACAGCACCTTCTCGCGCAGCAGCGTGTCGGCGTACCGCACGAGCGTCGGCGAGAAGTACTTCGGCGACCAGCCGGAGAGATCGATGTGCACGAGCGGCTTGTGCAAGCAGATCGAGATCGCTTCGTCCTGCCACGGAAACGACGGGTGCGCCATCACGATCGGGAGATCCGGGAAGTCGACCGCGACGTCGTCGATCGGCATCGGGTCGCCGTACTTCAGCCGCACGCCGCCGCCGCCGCGCACGCCCGTCCCGATCCCGCTGTGCCCGGTGTGGAAGATCACCGGCAGCCGCGCGGCCTGCACGAGCTCGTAGAACGGGTAGACGCGCCGGTCGTTCGGCGAGAACTCTTGCAGCGGCGGATGGAGCTTGAAGCCGCGCGCGCCGGCGCGGATGAGCCGCTCCGCCTCGGCGAGCGCAGCAGGCCCGCGCAGCGGATCGACGCCGGCGAACGGGATCAGCACGTCGGGATGCGCGGCGGCCGCGGCCAGGACGCCGTCGTTCGGGAACACCGGGCGCCCCGTGAGCCGCTCGTCGACGGTGAACACGACGCACGCCATGTTCCGCGCCCGGTACTGCGCTGCGATCTCGTCGAGCGCCAGCGGGACGTCGGCGGTGCCGAAGTAGCGTCGTGCCGCGCCGGCCGCTTCGCTCTCCTCGCCTTCGGGCGCGTGCGCGTGGACGTGGACGTCGATCGCGGCCAGCGCGTCGACGTCGATGGCGGTGCTCATGGTCGCGGTTCCTCGCCTCGGAACGAAAGGTTGTTTGACAGAACGCTTCGCGTGGTGCTACCTTGCGGTTCAGCGGACTTCGGATTCCTGCTTGGAGGATTCGTATGACCAGAACGCTCGTCATGGCGCTCGCGACCGCCTGCATCGCCTCGCTCGCCGCCGGCGCGACCACCGCCCCGTCGAGCGCCGCGCCGGAACCGATCAAGCTGGCGGCGATCCTCTCGACCAGCGGACCGTCGGCGCCGCTCGGCGTCCCGGAGTCGAACGCCGTGAAGCTCGCCGAGCGCGAGATCAACGCGCACGGCGGGATCAACGGCCGGCCGGTGCAGTTCGACATCGTCGACGACGGTGCGAAGGCCGACGTCGCGGCACAGCTGGCGACGCAGATGATCGCCAGCGGCCACGTCGCGATCTTCTGCGGGACGCGCACCGACACCAGCGCGGCCGTCGCGCGCGTCACCGCCGCGGCGAACGTGCTGCAGCTCTACACGACGCCGACCGAGTCGCTGTGGCACACGCCGCGCGGCGTGGTGAAGAACGTGTTCCAGGTGAATCCGCGCGACCAGCTCGAGGCGATCTCGCTGCTGAGCTTCGCGAAGTCGCGGCTGCACGCGAAGAACGTCGCGATCCTGCACGACGAGAACCTGTACGGAACGGGCGGCGCGACGATCGCCACAGCCGAGGCGAAGGCGCTCGGGATCAACGTCGTCGCGCAAGAGAGCTATCCGGGGACCGCGACGGACTTCACGCCGCAGATCGTGAAGCTGCGCGGTGCGAAGCCGGACGCGGTCGTGCTGTGGGGCGCTACGACGACGCCCGGCCTCGCGATCAAAGCGGCGCGCACACTCGGTCTCAACGTGCCGATTCTCGGCTCGTCGGGGATCCTCTCGCCGGCGATCTTGAACGTCGCGGGCGGCGGCGCGGCGGGTGAGGTGTACTCCGCCTCGCCGCTGGCCGGCGCGCCGAGCGCGGAGCAGCGCGCGTTCGCGTCGCTGTACGACAAGGAATACCATCAGCCGATCGTCTCGTTCGCCGCGAACGGCTGGGACGCGGCGCAGATCATCTTCGCCGCGCTGCGCGAGGCGAAAGGAAAGACCGACGGCCGCAGCCTCGCGAGCGCGCTCGAGGGCGGCAAGGAGCTGCCGCTGGTCGACGGAACGTACAAGTTCTCGCCGAGCGATCACAACGGCTTGGTCCCCGGAGACGTGCACATCGCGAAGGCGAACAACGGCACCTGGGGCAACCCTTAAACTCGTTTGCTGCAGCTGCTGATCGCCGGGCTCACCGTCGGCAGCGAGTACGGCCTGATCGCGCTCGGGATCCATATCATCTTGCGCGCGACCCGCGCGGTGAGCTTCGCGCAAGGCGAGTTCGCAATCGTCGGCGGATTGATCGCGCTGAGCATCGTCGATGCGCTGCACG
Organism: Candidatus Limnocylindrales bacterium; assembly: GCA_035488115.1. Lineage (GTDB taxonomy): Bacteria > Vulcanimicrobiota > Vulcanimicrobiia > Vulcanimicrobiales > Vulcanimicrobiaceae > Vulcanimicrobium. The sequence continues at coordinate 9,802 of DATHLN010000114.1, forward strand.
TCTCGGTGTGGATCGCGCTGGCCGGCGCGACGCTCGCCGGTTTCGCGCTCGGCATCGCGTTCGAGCGCGTCGTGCTGCGCCCCGCCGGCCGCGCCGGCGAGACCGGTGCGACGATCGCCACCATCGGCACCGTGTTTGTGCTGCTGTACGGCCACGCGCTGGTGCCGAGCTGGGGATCGGAGCCGCACCCATTCACCCCGTTCTGGCCGAGCTCCAACGTCACCCTGAGCTTGTCGAAGGGTGAGCCTCCGCTCGTCATACCGGCGCAGTCCATCTGGGTCGCCGCCCTGCTCGCCGTCGCGCTGGTCGCGCTGTATCTCTTCTTCGAGCGCACGTACTACGGCAAGGCGATCCGTGCCGCCGCCGACAACCCGCTCGGCGCGCGCTTGATCGGGATCGACGTGCGGTCGACGCGCGCGATCAGCGTCGGGCTCGGGATCGCGCTCGCCGCGTACGCCGGGACGATCATCGGGCCGATCACGCTGGTCGGCGGCGCGGCGGGGTTCGCGCTGACGATCAAAGGCTTCGTCGCCGCGATCCTCGGCGGTCTCGAGTCGCCGGTCGGATGCGTCGCCGGCGGCCTCGTCGTCGGCGTGCTCGAGGCGTTGGTGACCGCGCAATTCGGGAACGACGTCGCCGAGCCGATCGTCTACGCGCTGCTGCTGGTCATGCTGCTGGTGCGTCCGCAAGGGCTGTTCGGTCGGCGCGACGCGGTGCGCGATTGACGGCGCGGCTGCGCGACGACGCCCGAATGCTCGCCGCGTTCGCGGTCGTCGTCGTGGTGTTCGGCGTCGTCGCGCGCGCCGATGCGGGCTTGGTGCAAGCGGGGACCTACGTCGCGATCTTCGCGCCCGCGGCCATCGGGCTCTCGGTCCTGCTCGGCAACGTGAATCAAATCTCGGTCGGACAAGCCGGCTTCTTCGGGATCGGTGCGTACGCGGTCGGCTATCTCACCGTGAACCAAGGGCTCCCGTTCTGGATCGCCGCGCCGGCGGGCATCGTGGTCGCGGCGATCGTCGGCGTCGCGCTCGGCTTCATCGCGCTCCGCTTTCGCGGGCATTATCTGGCGATGGCGACGCTGGCGTTCGGACTGATCGCGGTCGGCGTCTTCCATGCCTCGCCGCTGCTCGGACGCGCGAGCGGGATCACGGGCATCCCGTTTCCGCAGCTCGGGCCGCTCACGCTGAACGGCTATCCGGCGTACTGGGCGGCGTGGATCGTCGCGCTAGGCGCCGCGCTGCTCACGCTGATCGTGCTCCGAGGCCGCGCGGGCCGCGCGTTCGAGGCGATCCGAAACGACGAGCTCGCCGCGGAAGCGGTCGGCGTTCCGACGCGGTTCTGGAAGATCGTCGCGTTCGCGTACGCAGGCGCGCTCGCCGCGGCCGGCGGCGCGATGTTCGCGGCGTTCCTCGGTTTGGTGAACCCCGATGCGGTCGGCGTCGCGCTCTCGGTGGACTTCCTGCTGATGGTCGTGCTGGGCGGAGGCGGGCTCGTCGCCGGCGCGCTGTTCGGCGCGGCGCTGATCGGGTTCCTGAACGTCGCCGGCCATCAGTACGACAACTGGCGCGAGGTCGTCTACGGCGGGCTCGTCATCGCGTTCGTCGTCTTCGCGCCGAGCGGAATCCTCGGTGCGGCCCGGGCGCCGTTCGTGCGCGCTCGCCGTGCCGCCGCCGCGAAAGCGGCCCGTGCGCCGAGTCGCGCGGAGGGACACGGCACGTCGTTCCCGGCGGTCCGTGCGCCAAGCGATGAGCCGTTGCGTGTCGACGGCGTCACGAAGCGATTCGCCGGACTGATCGCGCTCGACGACGTCTCGTTCGCCTTGCGCGCCGGGACGCTGACCTCGATCATCGGGCCGAACGGCGCCGGCAAGACGACGCTGTTCAACGCGATCTGCGGCATCGGCCGCCCGAGCGCGGGACGGATCGCGATCGGCGGCGTCGACGTGACCGGCCGCCGCCCGCACCGCATCGCCGCGCTCGGCGTCGGGCGGACGTTTCAGAACGCGCGGCTGTTCGACGAGATGACGGTGCTGGAGAACGTGGTCGCCGGCGCGCCGCGCGCGCACGGCAAAGACGCGGCTGCAAACGCAAGCGCACTGCTCGCGCGGATGGGTCTCGCGCACCTCGCCGGTGTCCTGGCGAAGGACTTGCCGTTCGGCGAACGGCGGCGCGTCGAGCTGGCGCGCGCGGCCGCGTCCGAGCCGTGGCTGCTGCTCGCGGACGAGCCCGCGGCCGGGCTGAACGGCGACGAGCGCCGGCGGCTGCACGCCGATCTCGCCGCGCTGCGCGACGCCGGGACGACGGTGCTGCTGATCGAGCACGACATGAAGCTCGTGATGGCGATCTCGCAGCGCGTGATCGTGCTGAACTTCGGCAAGGTGATCGCGGACGGCGACGTCGCGACCGTTCGCAACGATCCGGCCGTCGTCGCCGCCTACCTGGGAACCGCATCGTGAGCAGGCTGCTCGCGATCGACGATCTGCACGCCGGATACGGCGCGATCGACGTGCTGCGCGGCGTCTTTCTCGGCGTCGACGCCGGCGAGTTCGTCGCCGTGCTCGGCCCGAACGGCGCCGGAAAATCGACCTTGCTTCGCACGATCTCGCGGTACGGAACCTCGCTGCACGGCGGCAGGATCAGGTTCGACGGCACGGACCTGAAGCAGGTCAGCACCGAGCGCCTCGTGCGGCTCGGCTGCGTGCATGTCCCGGAGGGCCGCCAGCTGTTCGGCACGATGAGCGTCGAGGACAATCTGCGGCTGGGCGCCTTCGCGACGAACCGCGCGGCGCTGGCGCGGGATCTGCAGGCGATGTACGACCGCTTCCCGCAGCTGGCCTCGCGCAAGGACCAGCCGGCCCGGACGCTCTCCGGCGGCGAGCAGCAGATGCTCGCGATCGGCCGCGCGCTCATGGCGAAGCCGAAGCTGCTGATGCTCGACGAGCCGTCGACCGGCCTCGCCCCGCAGATCGTCGAGCAGATCTTCGCGCTCGCCGGCGACCTCACGCGCGAAGGGACCGCGCTGCTGGTCGTGGAGCAGAACGCGTACCTCACGCTGCGCCACGCGCACCGCGCCTACGTGCTCGAAGGCGGCAGCAACGCGCTCTCCGGCACCGCCGAAGAGCTCGCCGCGAACCCGCGAATCAAAGAGATCTACCTCGGCGGCTCCGCCGGCTGATCACAATGTCATGCTGAGCCTGTCGAAGCATGAGCCAAGGCCGGTATGCTGCCTTGCGGCTCATCCTTCGACAGGCTCAGGATGACATGGGGCGGCTCAGGATGACATGGGGGCGGCTCAGGATGACATGGGGCGGCTCAGGATGACATTTCTGGTCTACTCGCCGCCGCCGGCGATCGTCATCCCGCCGTCGACCATCAGGACGGCCCCGGTGACGAACGAGCCGGCCTTCGAGGCAAGGAAGACCGCCGGTCCGGCGACCTCGTCCGGCTCGCCGATGCGGCGCAGCGGGTAGCCGCGCACGGCGGCGGCGTAGATCTCCGGGTCTTCCCACAGCTTGCGCGCGAACTCGGTGCGCACGATCGCCGGCGCGATCGCGTTGATGCGCACGTTCTTCGGGCCCCACTCGACGGCGAGGTTGCGGACCAGCTGCAAATCGGCGGCCTTCGAGATGCCGTAGGCACCCAGGTGCGTGTTCCCCTTGACGCCGGCGATGCTGGAGACGACGATCACCGAGCCGCCGCCGCGCTCGGCCATCTGCGGGATGACCATCGAGCACAGCCAGACGTTGCTGCGCACGTTGCTCGCCATGATCTTGTCGAACGCCTCGTCGGTGATGCTCAGCAGCGGCCCGAAGTACGGGTTCACCGCGGCGTTGCAGACCAGCACGTCGATGCGCCCCCACTCGGCCAGCGTGCGGTCGACCAGGCTCTGAAGCGCCGCCTTGTCGGAGATGCTCGCCGCGTGCGCGATCGCGCTGCCGCCGCGCTCGCGGATCCCGGCCGCGACCTCTTCGCAGGCCTCCGCCTTCCGGCTGGAGATCACGACCTTCGCGCCGGCCTCGGCCATTCGCTCGGCGATCGCGCGGCCGATCCCGCGCGACGAGCCGGTGATGAGGGCGACCTGCCCGGTCATGTCGAACAACACGTTTGTCTCTTTCCCTTCGAGCGCCGAGGAAGCGAAAACCGATGGACCTAGCGTTCAGCCCTGAAGAGCGCGCGTTCCGCGAGGAGGTGCGCGAGTTCATCGCCACCCGGCTGCCGGAGGACATCCGCCGGAAAGTGCAGGCGGGCGACCCGCTCGTCAAGGACGACTACGCTCGCTGGCACCGGATTCTGCACGAGCAGGGCTGGGTTGCACCGAACTGGCCGAAGGAGTACGGCGGCACCGGCTGGACCCCGGTGCAGAAGCACATCTGGGAGGAAGAGGTCAGCTACGGCTGGGCGCCGCGCCTGCTCCCGTTCGGGCTCTCGATGGTTGCTCCGGTGATCATCGAGTTCGGCAACGACGAGCAGCGAGCGCGCTACCTGCCGAAGATCCACAGCGGCGAGGAGTTCTGGTGCCAGGGGTACTCCGAGCCCGGCTCCGGCTCCGATCTCGCCTCGCTGCAGACGCGCGCCGAACGGGATGGCGAGACATACGTGATCAACGGCACGAAGACGTGGATCACGGCAGCGCAGTGGGCCGACTGGATCTTCGTCCTCGCGCGCACCTCGCAAGAGCCGAAGAAGCAGGACGGGATCTCGTTCATCCTCGCCGACATGACGACGCCGGGGATCACCGTTCGGCCGATCCAGACGATCGACGGCGGGCGCGAGATCAACGAGGTCCACCTCGAGAACGTCCGCGTTCCGGTCACGAACCGCGTCGGCGGTGAGGGCGAGGGCTGGAACATCGCCAAGTTCCTGCTCGAGCACGAACGTACCGGCACGGCCGGTATCCCGGGCTGCAGACAGCAGCTCGAATCGCTGTACGAGCTGCTCGCACACGAGAAGATCGGCGACCGCCGTCTGCACGAGCGCGTCGCGCAGGTCGAGATCGAGCTAGAAGCGCTCGCGTTCACCGAGCTGCGCACGCTGGCGGCCGAGTCGGCGGGGAAACGGCCCGGGCCGGAGTCGTCGATCCTCAAGATCAAGGGGACAGAGATCCAGCAGGCGATCAGCGAGCTCGCGCTCGACGCGCTGGGCCCGTACGCCGAGCGGCACGTCGCGCCGAAGTATTTCAACTACCGCAAGACGTCGATCTACGCCGGCTCGAACGAGATCCAGAAGAACATCATCGCCAAGCGCATCCTGAAACTGTAATCAAGGCACGACCATGGATTTCACGCTTTCACCTGAGCAGCTCCTGATCAAGGACAGCGTCGCGCGGTTCGCCGCGGGCGAGCACGCGGGCGCCGATCCTTGGCCGACGTTCGCGGAGCTGGGCTGGCTCGCGATCGGCGCGCCCGACGAGCTGGGCGGCTTCGGCGGCCCGCTCGAGACGCTGCTCGTGATGGAACAGTTCGGCCGCGGACTCGTCGTCTCGCCGTACGTCGCGCAGGTGGTCTTCGCCGGCGCGATCCTGCGCGCGGCGAACCGCACCGAGCTGCTGCAGCGGCTCGTCGAGGGCGAAGAGCGCTTCGCGGTTGCGTACGAGGAGCCGCACGCGCGCTATGATCCGGCCCGCGTCGCGACGAGCGCGGTGCGCGACGGCGACGACTACGTCGTAACCGGCACCAAAGCTCGCGTGCTGGATCCCTCGACCGCCGAAACGCTGGTCGTCTCGGCGCGCACCGGCGACGAGGTCACGCTGTTCGCGGTGCCGGCGGACGCGCCGGGCGTTACGCGGACGAAATACGACGCGGAGGACGGCTACGACGTCGCGGACGTGCGCTTCGAGAACGTCCGCGCGGGCGCGGCATCGGTGATCGGCCCGATCGGCGGCGGGCTCGCGCTGCTCGAGCGGGGGCTCGACCACGCGACCGCGGCGCTGTGCGCCGAGGCGCTCGGGCTGATGAGCACGATGCTCGAGGCGACCGTCGCGTACACGAAGCAGCGCGTGCAGTTCGGGGTCCCGATCGGCTCGTTCCAAGCGCTGCAGCACCGCATGGCCGAGATGTTCATCGAACTCGAGCTCGCGCGCTCGATGGCGTACCTGGCCGCGATGACGCTCGACGCGGACGACCCGGTCGCGCGCCGGCGCGGCATCTCCGCGGCGAAGGCGCAGATCGCGAAGTCCGGGCGCTTCGTGGGCCAGAACGCGATTCAGCTGCACGGCGGGATCGGGATGAGCGAGGAGTACAAGGTCGGCCACTACTTCAAGCGGATGACGCTCGTCGAGCGGCTGCTGGGTGACGCCGACTATCATCTCGCGCGCTTCATCGCGGCGCGCGGCGCGAAGTCGGAGGCGGGGACGCCGGCGGCGGTCGGCTAGTCAGGCCGGGACGCGCTCCGGCTCGAGCCGGAGCGTGCGGACCCACAGCGTCGTGATCGTGTCGATCATTTTCTCCACCGACGGGCGGCGCGGCGCGAGCACCCACTCGAGCAGCAGATCGTGCGCGGCGCCGGCGATCGCGGCGCTCAGCAGCCGGCTGTCGACCGACTCGCTCTCGACGCGCTGCGCGGCGCGCGTCATCTTCTTGACGAACGCCTCGCGCTTCGCGCGGCGGTGCGCCTCGAGGTCGGCATGCATCCCGACCGCTTCGATCGTGTAGATGCGCGCGAGCCGCAGATCGCTGGTGAGGTAGCGAAAGTACGCCGCGCTGCTGCGGCGGATGCGCTCCGCGGGCCCGCTCTCCGTATCCCGCAGCGCCTCGACGGTGCGCTGGAACGCCGTCTCGGCGATCTGGTCGTAGAGCGTGCGGAGCAGCGCCTC
>DATHLN010000115.1:0-13147 GCA_035488115.1 Candidatus Limnocylindrales bacterium
GACGCAGATCTTCGACTTCAGCGACGCGGGGAACTACGAGGGCGTCTCGACGCTCGCGATCCTGATCATCGCGTTCACGACGCGCTTCCTGCCGATTGCGTACTCGAACCTGAACACGATGGTCGCCGCGATCAACACGGATCTCGAGAACGCCGCGCGCACGCTCGGCGCGACGCGGATCCGCGCGCTGCGCACGATCACCGCGCCGCTGCTGCGGCGCGGCCTGCTGGCGAGCTGGCTGCTGGTCTTCATCCCGGCGATCCGCGAGCTGAGCAGCGCGATCTTCCTGTTCACGCCGCGCACCGCGACGATGACGACGCAGATCTTCGACTTCAGCGACGCGGGGAACTACGAGGGCGTCTCGACGCTCGCGATCCTGATCCTGGCGATCACGCTGGTGATCGTCTCGGTGGCGTACCGCTTCCTGGGCAAAGACTTCATGGAGACCTCGAGCAGCTAGATGGCACGGATCGACATCGCCGGACTGACCAAATCCTACATCGGCCGCAACGCCGCGCGCGCGGTCGACGGGATCGACTTGGCGATCGCCGACGGCGAGGTGATGGCGCTGGTCGGCCCGTCCGGCTGCGGGAAGACGACGACGCTCCAGCTGCTCGCCGGCTTCCTGAAACCGGACGCCGGCACGATCACGGTCGGCGACCGCGTCGTCTCGTCGGCGAAAGGCGTGGTGCCGCCGGAGAAGCGGCGGATGTCGCTGATCTTCCAGAGCTACGCGGTGTGGCCGCACATGACGGTCTTCGAGAACGTTGCCTACGGGCTGCGCGTGATGAACCTCTCGCGCTCGGAGATCGGGGACCGCACGACCGAGGTGCTGCGCAGCGTCCGCATGACGGATCTCGCGCAGCGCTATCCTTCGGAGCTCTCCGGCGGCCAGCAGCAGCGCGTCGCCCTCGCGCGCGCCGTCGTCGTGAAGCCGGAGACGCTGCTGCTGGACGAGCCGCTCTCGAACCTCGACGCCAACCTGCGCGAGGAGATGCGCTTCGAGATCCGCCGCATCCACGACGCGACCGGGATCACGATGGTCTACGTCACGCACGACCAGACGGAAGCGATGGTCGCCGCCGACCGCATCGCGCTGATGCGCGCCGGGAAGATCGCGCAGGTCGGCACCGCGCGCGAGATCTACGAGAGCCCGGCGACCGCGTTCGTCGCGACGTTCGTCGGCGGCACGAATACGCTGCCGGCGACGCTGGTCGAACCGCACGTCGTCGAGTTCCGCGGCGCGAAGCTCAAAGTTCGCGATGACTTCGATCCGGCCGCGCGCGGGCCGGTGACGTTGTGCATCCGCCCGCACGAAATCGGGTTCGCCGAATGGACCGGCGACGACGCGCTCGGCTACCGCGAAAACGGCACGAACCGCCTCGCCGGAACGGTGCTGCGCCAGACGTATCTCGGCGACGCGCGCGACTACCTGATCGACCTCGGCGGGACGCAGATCCGCGTCGCCGCCCCTCCCGCGATCGACCGCACCGTGGGCAGCACCGTGCATCTCGACGTCCCGGTCGAAGCCTGCCGCATCGTCCCGGGCGACTGACCCGCCGCGATGCGCGTCCGCGAACGCGGCGTGGTGACGCTCTGCGACGCGAACTACTATCCTGGGCTCCTCGCGCTGCACGCATCGGTCCGCAGCAGCGATCCGTGTGCGATCGTCTGCTACGATGCGGGGCTCACCGCCGAGCAACGCGCCGACGCGGCGAGTCGCGAACGGCTCACCATCTTGCCACTCCCACACGATCCGCTCATCGGGGCGCTGATCGACGCCACCGTCGGTGCTGCGCCGTTGGCAAAGCCGAGCAAGCGGATCTGGCCGCTCTGGATTTGCCCGCTGCTGATCCGCGCGGCGCCATTGGACGACCTTTTCTGGCTCGACTGCGATCTGCTGGTGCTGCGCGGTCTCGACGAGCTCTTCGCCATGCTCGACGACGGGCCGGTCTTCACGCCGGAGAACAAAGCGCCCGCGCAGGCACGCAACGCGCCGAGACTGTACGAGCTGCTGCCGATCGAACGCCGTTTCGATCCGGCGCTGCCCACCGTGAACGGCGGCGTGTCGGGCTGGCGCCGCGGCCGTGACGACGACGCGCTCGCGGCGTACGTCTTCCCGGTCGCCGCCGCGGCGCGCGACCGCGCGGTGATGGATGCGATCGCCTGGCACGACCAGGGCGCGCTGATCTGGGCGATCCAGTCGCTCGGGCTCGAGCACCGCGTCTTGACGAGCGCGCTATGGAATCTCTGCGTCGATCACGCGGACGTCGCGCCGGAGACCTTGCGCTGGGACGACGGTCTGCTCGAACGTGCGCGGGCTGCGCTCCCCGAGGTCAAGCTTCTCCATTGGAACGGACGGCCGGCTCCCTGGCTCGAGCTGCTCGCAGCGAACGGATGACGCCCGCGAGACGCTCTCGCTCGTCCCGAAGATGCGGCGCGAACAAGAGCGCGTACGCCGCAACGAAGAGCAAGAAGCGGAGATCGACGCAAGCAGCGTCGAGGGCGACGATCAGCGGGGCCCACGCCTTGTAGAAGCGCTCTTCGACGAACGGAAGATACGGCTGCCCCTGCGGCCGAAACATCGCCACCCGGAACCGGCCGCTGAACGTCTTGTACGCCTCGTACAGCAGATACACGGCGATGCCGGCGGCGAGCACGGGTCCCACGTCGAGCAACAGCAGCGCGGCGCCGAAGGCGATCGCCTCCAGCGGCAGTAGAACGGCGACGATGAGACGTTCCAGCCGTCCGGCGCCGAGATCGTCGACGACGGTGCGGAGCCCCGCGCGGGCGTCGCGCTCGTGCGTGTGCAGCTGGTGGGAAAGGATGCCGCGCAAGCCCGCCGCCGCGGACCAGATCGTGAGTAGGACGACGAGCGGCGCGCCGACCGGGCGCAGTGACCAGTGCGCGGCGGCGAGTAGCGCGAGCAGCGCGGGATAGACGTGCGCGGCGAACGCGTCCGAGACGATGCCCAGCCAGCGCCGCTCCTTGGTCCGCATCGGCGGAATCGAGTACGTCGCAGGGAGCGCGAGCTCGACGACGGTCATTACCGCGCCGGCCACACCGCCGGCGAACGCCGCCGCCGCGAGTGCGCCGAGCGCGGAGAGCCCGATGATCGCCCACATCCGAACGGCACCGCTCGCCGCGGCGGCGTTGCTCCGGCCGGCTCGCGCGTCTTCCTCGACGTCGAACAGCTCGTTCAAGGCGTAGCCGTAGTTGCCGACCGCGCACACGGCGACGACGACGAGCAGCATCACCATGTTGCCGGCGCCGGTGAGCGCGCGGCCGTCGAGCAGCAGCAGCACCAGCATCAGCGAGAGCGGAACTTTGTTGAACCACCACGCTCGCCATCGCACGAGTACCGGCTCGAGCCGCCTAAAGGCCCGCATCACGGCTCAGTTCGGCGGCGATCGGTCGAAACCGCTCCGGTGATACCGTCGACGATGACCGCGGGGTCACCGGCGAAGACGTAGATGTCGTTGTCGGGTGCTTCGGGCGTCAGCGGCGAACGGTGACGAGATCAGAAGCAATTCGGCGGGTCGCAGAAGAGCAACGCGATGAAGGGGCTCGTCTCAGTCGACCCCGGCGACGTGCAGTCGCGCGTTCGCGAAGTCGATCTTCGTCATCGCGCGGCGCTGGGCGGCGAGGTCGCCTGCGGTGCGCAACTCTTCTTGCGCGGCAGAGAGGTCGGCGCGGGCTTGGGCGATGTCGATCTCGTCGGCGGACAACGCTGCGTCGGCGAGGATCGTCACCTTGCCCTGGAGCGCCTGCATGAAGCCTTCGCTGCACGCGAGCTCGAGCCGGTGCGTCCCCTCGGCGCCTTCGCGGACGTTCGCGCGCAGGACGCCGGGGCGCAGCGCGGTGAGGAACGGGGCGTGCGACGGCAGGATGCCGACCTCGCCCTCGGTGCCGACGGCGATGACGAGCTCCGCCTCGCCGTCGAACTTCACCGACAGCGGCGTGATCAGCTGGAACGGGATCGCGTTCGCCAACGTCAGCCGTTCCAGCCCATGCCGCGGGCGGCTTCCTTCACTTCGTCGATCCCGCCGACGTAGAGGAACGCCTGTTCCGGGATGTCGTCGACTTTGCCGTCGAGGATCTCCTTGAACGACGCGACGGTCTCTTCGATCTTCACGTACTTGCCGGAACGGCCCGTGAACTGCTCGGCGACGAAGAACGGCTGCGAGAACAGGCGCTGCATCCGGCGCGCGCGCCCGACCGTCACCTTGTCTTCGTCCGAGAGCTCCTCGACGCCGAGGATCGCGATGATGTCCTGGAGGTCGCGGTAGCGCTGCAGCGTCTCCTGCACGCCGCGGGCAACGTTGTAATGGTCCTCGCCGACGATCGCCGGATCGAGGATGCGCGACGACGACGCCAGCGGGTCGACCGCCGGATAGATCCCGAGTTCCGAGATCGGGCGCGAGAGCGCCGTCGTCGCGTCCAAGTGCGCGAACGTCGTCGCGACGGCGGGGTCGGTGTAGTCGTCGGCGGGGACATAGACGGCTTGCACCGAGGTGATCGAGCCGTTCTTCGTCGTCGTGATGCGCTCTTCGATCGCGCCCATCTCGGTCGCGAGCGACGGCTGGTAGCCGACCGCGGACGGCATGCGGCCGAGCAGCGCGGAGACTTCCGAGCCGGCCTGCATGAACCGGAAGATGTTGTCCATGAACAGCAGCACGTCGGAGCCGAGCTCGTCGCGGAAGTACTCCGCCATCGTCACGCCGGTCTGCGCGATGCGGAACCGCACGCCCGGCGGCTCGTCCATCTGGCCGAACACGAGCGTCGTCTGCGAGATGACGCCCGACTCTTTCATCTCGACCCAGAGATCGTTGCCCTCGCGCGTCCGCTCGCCGACGCCGGTGAAGACCGAGAAGCCCTTGTGCACCGAGGCGATGTTGCGGATCAGCTCCTGGATGAGCACGGTCTTGCCGACGCCGGCGCCGCCGAAGAGACCGACTTTGCCGCCGCGCGTGTAGGGCGCCATCAGGTCGACGACCTTGATCCCCGTCTCGAAGATCTTCGGCGTCGGCTCTTGCTCCGCGAAGTCGGGAGCGGGGCGGTGAATCGGCCACATCGCCGCGGCCTTGACCGGATCGGGCGAGTCGATCGCGCGGCCGAGCACGTTGAAGATGCGCCCGAGCGTCCCTTCACCGACCGGAACCTGGATCGGTCCGCCGGTGCTCGTCACGGCGGCGCCGCGCACGAGACCGTCGGTCGAGCCCATCCCGAGGCAGCGCACCTGGTTGTTGCCGAGCTCGCCCTGCACTTCGAGGACGAGGTCGCGCTCGGCCATCGCGGTGCCCTCGAGCTTCACGCCGTCCGCGAGATGTGCGCCGGAACCGTTCGTGCCGGCGCTCGAGCCGCCGCCGATGTGCACGGTCAGCGCGTCGTTGATGTTCGGCAGCGACTCGGCGGGGAACTCGACGTCCACGACGTTGCCGAGGACTTGGACGACCTTGCCGGTCGCGAGGGTGGTCGGGGTTGCGGTGGCGCTCATGATGTCCTTTATCCAGCCAGTGCTTCCGCGCCGCCGACGATCTCCAAGATCTCCTTGGTGATCGCCGCCTGGCGCGCTTTGTTCATCTCGATCGTGTTCTCGTCGATCAGCTTCTTCGCGTTGTCCGTCGCGTTGTTCATCGCGACGAGCTGCGCCGCGTAGAACGATGCGTTCGTCTCGAGCATCGCCGAGTACAGCGTGAACTCGAGATACTTCGGGAGCAGCCGCCCGAGCACGAACTCGGGCGAAGGCTCGAACTCCACCGCCCCGCCGCGCGGCGCGGCCGCGTCGCCCGATTCACCGGCGGTGATCGGGAGGATCTGCCGCACCTCCGGCCGCTGCGTCATCATGTTGACGAGCTTCGGCGAGATGAGCGTCAGCGAGCCGATCCGGCCTTCGGTGAAGTCCGCGGTCACGCGGTTCGCCAGCTCGACGGCGTTCGTGTACATGTCGCCCTGCGCGAGCGGCCAGAACTGCAGCGTCTCGCCGCTCTGGCGGCGCAGCGCGTTGCGGCTCTTGATCCCGACCGAGTACCACGCCAGACGCGTGTGCTCGCGTCCGTGGATCTCCGCCGAGCGGATCAGGTTCGCGTTGAACGAACCGGCGAGCCCCTTGTCGGCGGTCATCAGGATCACGCCGTCGGGCGCGCCGCCCTTCCCGGGCTTCATGAAGGGATGGTCGACCGCGCCGACGTTCGCGATCAGGTCGCGCAGCATCGCGCCGATCGCGTCCGCATATGGGCGCGACTGCTTCTGCAGCGCCTCGGCGCGGCGAATCTTCGCCGCGGCGACCTGCTTCATCGCCTTGGTGATCTGCTGCGTGTTCTTCAGCGACCGAATCCGGTCGCGAAGGTCGCGAACGCTCGGCAAGTCTAGAATCCCTTGTTGAAGTCTTCGATCGCGCTGATGAGCTGCTTCTCGACGTCCTCGGAGAGCGCTTTGGTCGACGCGATCGTCTGCGGGATCGCGGCGTACTTCTCGTGCAGGTAGGCGGTGAAGCGCTTCACCCAGTCGCCGACGCGGTTGGTCGGGACGTTGTCGAGGTAACCGCGCGTCGCGGCGAAGATCACCGGGACTTGCTCCTCGACCGGCTGCGGCGCGAGCTGCGGCTGCACCAGCACCTGCGTCATCTTGTCGCCGCGGTTGAGCTGCTGCTGCGTCGCCTTGTCGAGATCGGAGGCGAGCTTCGCGAACGCGGCGAGCTCGCGGTACTGCGCAAGGTCCAGCTTGAGGCGGCCGGCGACCGACTTCATCGCCTTCGTCTGCGCGGCCGACCCGACGCGCGAAACCGAGATCCCGACGTCGACGGCGGGGCGAATCCCCTGGAAGAACAGGCCGTTCTGCAGGTAGATCTGGCCGTCGGTGATCGAGATGACGTTGGTCGGAATGTACGCCGAGACATCGCCCGCCTGCGTCTCGATGATCGGGAGCGCGGTGATCGAGCCGCCGCCCTTCTCGTCCGAGAGCTTTGCGGCGCGCTCCAGCAGGCGCGAGTGCAGGAAGAAGATGTCGCCCGGATACGCTTCGCGGCCCGGCGGGCGGCGGAGCAGCAGCGAGACCTCGCGGTACGCCTGCGCGTGCCGGGTGAGGTCGTCGTAGATCACCAGCACGTCCTTGCCCTGGTACATGAAGTACTCGGCCATCGCGCAGCCGGCGAACGGCGCGATCCACTTCAGCGAGGCGGGCTCGGCGGCCGAGACGGCGACGATGCTGGTGTACTCCATCGCGCCGTGCCGCTCGAGCGTCTGCTGCAGCGCCGCGACGGTCGAGTTCTTCTGCCCGATCGCGACGTAGATGCAGATGACGTTTTGGCCCTTCTGATTGATGATCGTGTCGATCGCGATCGCCGTCTTCCCGGTGCCGCGGTCGCCGATGATCAGCTCGCGCTGGCCGCGGCCGATCGGGATCAGCGCGTCGATCGCGCGGATCCCCGTCTGGAGCGGCTGCTTCACCGACTGCCGCTCGATCACGGTCGGCGCCGTGTTCTCGATGGTGCGGTAGGTCGTCGCGCGGATCTCGCCCTTGCCGTCGATCGGCTTCCCGAGCGGGTCGACGACGCGCCCCAGCATCGCTTCACCGCACGGGACCGATGCGATGCGGCCGGTGCGGCGGACCTTGTCGCCTTCCTTGATGTCGGTGTCGGGGCCCATGATCGCGACGCCGACGCTGTCCTCTTCGAGGTTCAGCACGATGCCGTTCAGGCCGTTCGGAAACTCGACGAGCTCCGACGCCTGCGCGTTGTCGAGGCCGTAGATGCGCGCGATGTTGTCGCCGACCTCGATGACGGTGCCGACCTCGGCTTCGTTCGTCCCCGTGGCGTAGGTGGCGATGCGCTGTTTGATGATTCCGGCGATTTCGTCGGCGTTGATCATGCTGGGCTTTCTCGGCCCTTCGACGGGCTCAGGACGGTGTGTCGGGTGTCGGGCTAGTTGTGGCTCAAAAGGAGGGCGATGTCGTCGAGGCGGCCGGCGATCGTGCCGTCGATAAGCCGGTCGCCCATCGAGATGCGGATCCCGCCGATCAGCGACGGATCGACCGATTGCGTGACGTCGAACTTGGTGCGGTACGCGGCGGAGAGGCGCTGGACGAGCGTGTCGAGCTCGTTCTGCGCGAGCGGGCGCGCGCTCACGACGCGGAGCTCCTGCGCGCCGCGCGCCTCCCGCTCGAGCACGTCGAACTGCTCGACGATCGTCTCGGCGAGGCTCTCGCGCCGTTTGCGGATCAGCAGCAGCACGGTGTGGAGCGCGATCGGATCGAGCTTCGCGAACGCCTGAGCGACGATCGTCTCCTTCTCCTTGCGGTCGACGACCGGGGAGCGGAAGAACCTGCGGACCGTCTCGTCGCGGTCGAGCGCCTCGACGAACGTGTGGAGGTCGTGCTGGACGGGCTGCACCTTGCCGGCTTCCTGCGCGAGCTGGAAGACGGCGGTCGCGTAACGGCGCGCGAGGGTCTCGTTCCGCATCAGCCGCGCCCTCGCACGAGATCGTCGACGGTGCCTGTGACGAGCGCGCGGTTCGCGTCTTCGCTGACGCGGCCCGCGGCCTCGGCGCGCGCCGTCGCGAGCGCCTTCTCGATGAACTCGATCCGCAGCCGGTCGCGCGCGGCCAAGCGCACGCGCTCGAGCTCGCCTTCGGCGTTGCGCACGATGCGGTCGGCCTCGGCGTGGGCCTCGGCCAGCGACTTCTCGTGCTCGCGCTTGACGACGACGCCGACGCGCGAGGTGATCTCGCGGCAGTCCTCGTCGGCGCGCTCGACCTCGGCGCGCGCCGCGGCGACGTCGGCCCGGATGTGCTCCCGCCGCGCTTCGGTGTCGGCCAGCTCCGCGTTCTTCGAGGCTTGGTATGCCTTGACGCCGGGCGCGATGTACTTGTTCCAGATCAGCACGATCGCGATCACGAAGATGACCGCGCCGGCGATCTGCGACCATTGCGCGAGGGCCTCGAGACTCATCGGATCCCTCCGAGCGCGCGATCGAGCATCTCGTCCGCGAGCGACTGCACGATCCGCGGCTCGTCGCGGCGGGCCGCTTCGATTTCCTTGGCGACCTCCGCGTGTGCCTGGCGCGCGATCTCGCTCGCCCGCTCCTGCGCCGCGGTGACCAGCGCGTCGGTCTCCTTCGCCACCTCGACCCGCGCGGCGGCGATCGCCTCGTCGGCGTCCCGGCGCGCGGCGATGCGCCGCTGCTCGGCCTGGCCGCGCAGCGAACGAACGTCGGACTGAAGCTGCTCGATGTCGTGCTTCAAACCGTCGATGTACGCCCGGCGCCGCGCGATCGCTGCCCCGACGGGCTTGAAGAAGATCACGTTGAGGATCGCCAGGAAGACGATGAAGTTGACGAGCTGGACGATGAGCGTCCCGTTGATCGTCAGCACATCAACCCTCCGCTGCGTCCGCTTCGCGGACGCAGATAGGACCCAGCGCCACACGTGGCGCCTCCGCGACCGGCAAGATGAGTGCTGTTCACGTGTCTGACGTTCAGAAGGATCTAGTGGGCGCCGCCGGAGACCAGCTTCGTGACCAGGTTCAGCACGCCGCCGCCGACGGCGAAGAACAGGAAGAACCCGAGCACGAGCCCGATGATCGGGAACGCCTCCAGAATGCCGACGCCGAGGAAGAAGAACGTGAAGATGTTGCCGCGCGCCTCGGGCTGGCGGGCGATCGACTCGACGGCCTTCGACGCGACGATACCGTCACCGACGGCGGAACCGAGAGCGACTGCCGCGACGATCAAGGCGAAGCCGAGGATCAGGACGGCGGCGACGACGGATTCAGGACTCACGAGTTGGGCCTTTCAGAAGGTTCAGTGTTCCTCGGACGTAGCCAAGGACAGATAGACGATGGAGAGGAGGGTGAACACGAACGCCTGGATCGTCCCGATCAGGAAGTTGAAGAACTCGATCCCGATCGGCGCGACCGCGGAGATCACGGAGATGTTGAGCGGGCCGACGACGACGTTCGAGACGATGATGGTCGCGACCACGAAGAGCAGCAGCTCGCCGGCGAGGATGTTGAACGCGAGGCGCATCGCGAGGACGACCGGCCGCGCCAGCTCTTCGATGAAGTTGATCGGGAAGAGGAACCAGTACGGCTTGAAGAGGTGCGCGTAGGCCTTGATCCCGCTCTTGCGGATGGCGAGGAACTGGATCCCGAAGAAGACGCACAGCGCGAACGCCGCCGTCGTGTTCAGGTCGGCGGTCGGCGAGCCGCCGAACGGCAGCCCGAGCGCTTTGAGGAATAGGACGCCGAACTCGTTGAGGATCCAGATGAACAGGAAGATCCCGACGAAGATCGGGACGTACATCTCGCCGCGAGGTCCGATCGTGCCGACCGCGAGGTCGGAGAGGAACTGGATGATCCCCTCGAACGTCGCCTGCGTCTTGCGGACGCGGTTGGTCTTGTACGAGCTGCCCAGCCACCAGAAAAAGACGATGGCGATCGCCATCGCGACCCACGTCGTCAAGATCGTGTCGGCGTGGAGATCGCCCAGGACCGGCACGTGCCAGAGCGGGTGCTCGCCGATTTTTTCGTGCACTAGGCTCCCTGTTGTCGGACTGATCGGTGGTATGCGAGCGCGTAGAGCGCGAGCGGCGTGAAGAATCCCACGACGTACAGCGCGATCGTCCGGTACTCGCCGAAGCGATACGCGACTGCTACCGGGACGATGCCGACCGCGAAGATGCGTGCTTGAGCGTAGAGGGCGAAGATCGCGCGGTTACTGCGGCCGTCGAGCAGCCGTTCGTTCGCGCGCATCGTCGCCAACATGTTCAGGACGCCGAGCACCCCGCCCAGGGCCAGCTGTAGGCCGGCGACCGGGTCCCGCAGCGTCGCGAGAACGACGAGCGGGCTGAGGAACAGGAGCGTCCGCACGGAGATCAGCCGTTTGCGAGCATGGTATGCCCGCACGTCGGCCGTCGGGTCGGCGCCGCCTCTATTGTGGACATCGAGGAGCCCGCCCTCCTCGACGTTTCTCGCATTCAGCGTCAATTCGACCTCAAAAAGGGCCGTAAGGCGGCGGCGATCGCGACGATTCCAAGCGCGAGGCCTCCGAGGAGGCCTACGGCTACCCACCAGCTTGCCCCGGTCGCGCGCCAGAGAAACAGCCCGAGCAAGAAGCCGCCGACGACGGTCCCGGTGAACGCGCCGGCCGCGGCGAGCAGCCGCCTCACGCCGCGGCGGGCGGCGGGACGAACTCGTCCGGCGCGGGCGCGTCGCGCAGGACGTGCAGCAGCCAGCCGACGATCCGCTCGCCCGCCCGGCCGTCGCCGTACGGGTTCGAGGCGTGCGCCATCCGGGCGTACAGCAGCTCGTCGGTGAGCAGCCGGCGCGACCATTCGACGATCGGCGCGTAGTCCGCGCCGATCAGGCGCAGCGTCCCCGACTCGAGGCCTTCGGGCCGCTCGGTCTCGCGGCGCATGACGAGGACCGGCTTGCCGAGCGTCGGCGCCTCCTCCTGGAGCCCGCCGGAGTCGGTCAGGACGAAGCGCGAGCCGGCGACGGCGGCGACCGTTTCGGCGTAGTTCAGCGGCTCGACGAGCCGGACGCCCTCCGTGCCGCCGAGGACTTGATGCACGATCGGGGCGACGGCCGGCGAGGGATGGACCGGCCACACGATCTGCGGGCGTTCGGGCAACCCGGCGACCGTGCCGACGGCGCGCGCGATCTCGCCGATCGCGCCGTGGTTCTCGCGCCGGTGCGCGGTGACGAAGATCATCGGGCGGGCGCGGTCGAGGCCGTCGAGCGAGGGCGTCGCGATGCCGTGCTCGCGGATGCGGCGCTCGGTGACGAGGAAGGCGTCGATGACGGTGTTCCCGGTGACGACGATGTGCGCGTGGTCGGTTCGCTCCGCCAGCAGGTTCGATTTCGCGCGGGCGGTCGGTGCGAAGTGGAACGAGGTCAGCACGCCGGTGATGCGGCGGTTCGCCTCTTCGGGGTACGGCTCGGCGATCGTCGAGGTGCGCAGGCCGGCCTCGACGTGGCCGACCGGGATCTTCTGGTAGAACGCGGCGAGCGCGGCGGCGGACGAGGTCGTCGTGTCGCCGTGGACGAGCACGACGTCGGGGCGCGCTTCGGCGAGCACGCGCTCCATGCCGGTGAGGACGCGCGTGGTGATCTCGGTGAGCGACTGGGCCTCGGTCATGATGTCGAGATCGTAGTCGGGGACGATGCTGAAGAGCTGCAGCACTTCGTCCAGCATCTCGCGGTGCTGCGCGGTGACGCAGACGATCGGCTCGACGTCCGGGCGCGCGGCGTTCAGCGCGTGGACGACCGGCGCCATCTTGATCGTGTCCGGCCGCGTCCCCATCACGGCCATCACGCGGAGCGGGCGGTTCACGCGAAGTGCAGCGGCACGTACCCGCTCGTGAGCAGCAGCGCGACGAGCCCGAGCGCGATGCAGACGGCGTAGATCAGCAGCACCGCTTGCCGGACGTTCAGCCCGAACCGGAAGATCAGCTGATGGTGGAAATGCCCGCGGTCGGCTTCGTAGATCTTCTTGCCCGCGCGCGTCCGCCGCACGATAGCGGCAGCCGTGTCGAGGACCGGCAGCGCGAGCACGACGAGCGGCACGAGCAGCGAGATCGCGAACGCCGTTTTGCTGGCGCCGATGATCGACACCGTCGCGAACACGTAGCCAATGAAGAGCGCGCCCGAGTCGCCGAGGATGATCTTCGCGGGATTCCAGTTGTAGCGCAGAAATCCGAGCGCCCCGCCGGCCAGCGCCGCCAGAATCAGAGCGATCTCGGTGTGTCCGCGCATGAGGTCGATCGAGATCAGTGACGCCGCGGAGATCACGGTCAGCCCGGAGAGCAGTCCGTCGAGCCCGTCGATGAAGTTGATCGCGTTCATCATCCCGAGATACCACACCAGCGTCAGGACGACGGTGAACCACTCGAAGTGGTGCGGGAAGTAGATCGGCGGGCCGTGCGGGTGCAGCGGGTTGGTGAAGTACGGCGGAACGACGAACCCGTACAGCATCGAGATCGCCGCGACGATCGCCTGGGCGAGCAGCTTCGAGCGCGGCGCCATCCCCATGACGTCGTCCCAGATGCCGACCATGAGGATCAGCGTGCAGCCGAAGATCAGGCCGATCATGTCGTGCACGTTCGCGAGCCCTTCCGAGACGTGACGCGGGTTGGCGAACTGTCCCGTCTTG